>JAKCEB010000023.1 GCA_021838305.1 Actinomycetes bacterium
CTGGCGGGGACGGTCCATATAGCCGACGACTTCAACAATCTGACAGAGTTCTCCTCGCATCTGGCCATGGGCCTCATACCGGAGCGACCCTTCCTCCTCTTCGGGCAACAATCGAAGGCAGATCCAACCCGTTCGCCCCTTGGAACCGAGACCGCATGGGCGTACACGCACGTCCCGCGAAGGGTGCTCGCGGATGCCGCGGGCAACCTTGACATCTCCGGCGGCCCGGGTAATTCGAAGTGGCTCGAAGGGTTTGTTGACAGGATCGAGAGCCGCGTAGAACGATTCGCACCGGGCTTTCGTGAGCTCATTCTCGCTCGCCACGTATTCTCGCCTGCGGCTATGCAAGCAGCGAACCCGAACCTTGATCTGGGCGCAATAAGTGGGGGCACGTCACAACTTCACCAACAGCTGATATTCCGACCGCTGCCCGGCTTCGGACGGCCTGAGACACCCGTGACGGGTCTGTATCTAGCGTCGTCATCTGCTCATCCAGGCGGCGGCGTGCATGGTGCGGCCGGTGCCAACGCAGCTCGCGCCGCACTTTTGCCGCTCACGCGATTCCGCACCGCCACCATCGGGCGAGGGCGCTCGCGAACTGCCTCACCCGCACACTTCTGATCGGACCTCTACGACGGATACATACTCCGCCGGCGTCGGCGACGTACTAAAAGCGTCAAAATCATCATGGAAGATCCGACTGCTATGGCTCGCTGGCGCCCGGCCTCGCCTCCCAGCGACGCCATCGCTCCTCGGAGCCTAGAAACGAGTGCTTGAGCCGTTGGCTCAGCTGAGTCGGCGAGAGCGGCCCGCACCTTGTGCTGAGTAGCGCCAATTTTGGCCTTCACCTCCTCGCTCCGTGCGGTTGCTGTGGACTTCAGGGAGTCAGCCGTCTGGGTGAACTGCCCGCTCAAGCGGCCTTTGATATCGGCTTTCTCCCCGAGCGCCTGCATCGTCTCAGCGATATCAGAGCGGGTTTCCTCTATGGCTTCGCGGATTTGGCTTGTGTCTTCAGCCACTTGACGTCCTCCTTCGTGCTTTCAAGTGCTTCCTCCGGTACCGGGGGACCCCCGCGAGAAATTTGGGTTATACCCATTAGGGCCAGCATTCCGGCGATCACCGCGAGGAAGCCACCCACGATGAGAATCGAGAGCCACACACTGAGGACGGTTGAGATCGCTGCTATCCCGGCCGCAATCAGCGTGCCCGCTGCAAGTGTCGCCGTCACTCCCGCAACTCCGAAAATCCCGGCCCCGACGCCGATCCGTTTCGTCTTCTCCGTGAGTTCGGCTTTTGCAAGCTCCATCTCTTGGTGAACGAGGACGGTTACTTGTCCGGACAATGTCCCGAGCAGCTCCGCGGTGGTTTTCTCGGCGGGAGGGGTGTCACCTGTCAACGGATACTCCTAAATATCGGCTGTGAGCGGCGCATTGCGAGCAGCTCTATCCTCTCGATCTGCTTTCGTGCTTTTGAGCTACCCGCCGAGGACCCGAGTCGAACGTCTTTTCGGACCAAATGCTTGCTCGTCGAAATTGCAGTAGCTCATGAAATGTAGCGACGGGCGTCTGAACCGAGTTGTGATGCATCGAGCTGGCGCATCATGGCTGCAACGTGACCCGAGACCACTACCCGGTCACGCGCCACGCCCGGTGAATTGCGGAGCGCGTCCAAGACACCCCCGGCGCTTGGACGGTCGCGCGGGAGGCGGATCAGCTGAGCTGCTGTCCGTCGAAGGGCGTCTGAGGCGGGCCGGCGCAACCATGTGTAATTGAAGGTGTTTCGTATGCCGATCCGCCGACGTGCGTGGGGATCACGCAACTCCGAGGCGCGGTGGTGTATCGCAGCATCTGGCAAGTAGGCGATTAGCCAACCTGACTCCGCCAGATCGCAGCCGAGTAGCTCCTCTTCTCCTCCGATAAAGATTCGTCTGTCGAAGCCACCGACAGACAGAAACGCTCGGCGGCGAACAACTGACGCTCCAGCAAGGAAGCTTAAAAGCATTGGACCGGGAAGCTCGAAGGGGGCGGCCAGAGGAGAGGTCTCGAGTTCACGACAGATCGGATCCAACGTGGCACCCGGTTCGACGAGGATGCGTGCCGTGACGACCGCCAGCCTGGCATGGCAGTCAAGGGCGTCGGCCGCGCTGCGAAGTGAGCCAGGTGCCCACCAAGTGTCATCGTCGCAAAACGCTACATACGCCGTTTGGCACATCGACACGCCGATATTTCGTGCTAGGGCGCCGTAGTTGACAGGTAACGCGACACACACGAGATTAGGGAACTCCCTTCGTACCATAGCCGCAGTGCCGTCGTGGGAGCCGTTGTCCAAGACGACAGTTAGCGGCTTTTCCCGTAGCTCGGCTAACCGCTGCAGACTGTGCCGCAACTCGTCGCGGCGGTCGCGCGTTATGACGACGATGCTGATCCTCGGATCAGCCACCGGCGAAATCATGGCGTTGCGGGAGGCGAGCCAGGGCGTCGATCACCTCTGGGACGGTGATCCGTAGGAGCCCAGGGTCGACAGTCGGACCGTGTGGGTCTCCACGAATTCCGGCCCAAAGCGTGATGTGTCTGGGGAGGAGTGGAGGTCCCCATTCAGCTGGGGGGACGGGTCCAAAGAGGACCACTGAAGGTGTCGCAGTAGCGGAGGCCATGTGGGCGATGCCGGTGTCACCCGTCACGACTCTCTCTGCACCTGCGATCAGATTTGCGAGGGCGTTGAGCGAAGTGCGCCCGGCCGCGACGCATGAAGGTGGTAGACCAGCTAGCTTCGCCACCCGGTTTGCAAGGTAGACCTCGCGCGGGCCGCCCGTTATGACGACCCGGAAGCCCTTCCTGGATTCGGCCTGTGCGACGGCGGCGAAACGCTCAGGCGGCCACCGGCGCGATCTAGAAGCCGCGCCCGGATGTATGACGGTCGCTGGAGGAAACTCGTTGGAACCTCTCGGTGGGCGGCACTTGCTCGAAGGCCGCCCGCTCGGGTTCGCCTGACGCTGTCGAGGCCCCTGCCCTCCGCATCGGCGAAGTAGAAGGTCGGTCGGATCGGCTTCGATCCCATATGCCTGGAGCATCCGGCACCATCGGTACACCTCGTGTTCATCAGCTCTCCAGTCGGCGCCGTCGGTTGTCTCGGCCAGGCCGGAGCAGCGAAAGGAGATAAGGCGACCGGGATTCAAGGAAAGCAGAATGCGTTGGCTTTCGGGACCCCTACCGTGCAGATCTACGGCTATATCTGCAGAACGAAGCGCCGGATCGAGTCCCACGAGACCAGGGGTTGGCGACACTCGTTCCATGCCGCTCTCGTCGACCAACTCCGAGAATTGCCACGGCGCCGCGAGGATCCGCTCATGCCCGGGGAACGCTCGCGATAGAGCGCGCAGCGCCGGCAGCCCGGCCAGGAAGTCACCCAGGTTCAAGGCTCGTAGCACGACCAGTCTCGCTCGACTACCGTCACCCGCAGTCAACTGACCGCGGCAGCAGCACGCTTGGCAAGGCCTGTAGTGGAGTGGCCGGCCAGATATGGAAGTACAGCTGCTTGTCCCCCCCAACTAGCAAGAGTTGCAGCTTCAGGTAGCGATCGTGCGTCGTAATCGCCTCCCTTTACCCAAATGTCGGGGCGCAGCCGCCGGATGACGGTTTCGGGCGTGTCCTCACCGAAGATCTCTACAGCGTCCACGCAGTCGAGTGCAGCCAGTGTGGCGGCTCGGTCGGCCTCGACGTTGAGCGGTCTCCCGGGCCCTTTAAGGCGTCGAACCGATTCGTCTGAGTTGATGCAAACGATGAGACAGTCTCCCAATCGACGGGCAGCTTGAAGTAAAGCCACGTGACCGGCGTGCAGTAAGTCGAAACAGCCGCCTGCGGCCACGACCGTTCCACCCGACCGGTGCACCTGCGCTGCGCGTACCTCGGCGTCGTCATCCCGTCTCCTAGCCAGACTATGACTTGGCTGGTGGCCCCCTCGGCATAGATCGCTCCACTTCCTATACGCGGAAGCTGCCCCGCAGTTTACGAAGCTCCCAGCATCAGTAACGGCTTTTGTAACTGCCTCGGAGGGAAGAGCTCCCTGGGCGAGGCTCACCGCTGTGCTCGCTGCGAAACAGTCGCCGGCTCCGCAAGTGTCACCAGTTATAGGAGATGGTGAGGGCACAACTAAGGGCGGCCCGTCGGTACTCACCAACAGGGCTCCAAGGGGTCCACGTGTAACTGCCACGCTGGCCGCCATCCAATGAGACTTAGCGTCATTCGCCGCCTTCGTCAGACGTGAGAGATTCATCGCCCCGACTGTGCCGGTGTCGTCCTCGAGCGAACTTCGCGCCGTCGCGTTTGCTTCCTTCGGTCCAGTGAGGAACCGAGAAAGCAACTCGGAAACGTTCGGGGTCAACACCTGGCAGCCGGGAACAGGTTGACCGCCAAGAGGATGCGGGTCCCATACGATTGGTCTAGTCGAGTCAGCTAGAGCATGTCTCAGAGGCTCGAGTGTCGTCAAGCCGCGACCGTAGTCGGCGACAAGGATTGCCGAAGCTGTGTCCACTAGACCGGCAACTTGTGTCGGAAGCTTTCCGAATCTGACCCTGCCAGTGCCGCGATCGAGCCTGAGAAGCGTCTGGCCGTTCGAGCGAAGGCGGATCTTCTCTGTCGTGGGGCCTTCCGCCGGGATGGACATGATCCGTATTCCAGCCTCCTCCACCAGTGCGGACAGTCTCCGGCCAGCCTCGTCCGCAGATATCGAAGTCACAAGCGTGATCGGCGACCGCCCGAGTCCGCTCAACGCTACTGCGAGCACGGCTGCCAGGGAAGCACCACCAGGTCGGTAACTATCGGAGGTCTGCTCCAGGACCGGGACCGGAGCATCGGGGCATACGCGCGTGACATCCCCTTCGATGTCACGGTCGAGCAATGCATCGCCTATAACTACAAGTCCCGTCGACGCAGACGTCACCCGGACTCACCGCCGGCATGCGCCAGAGGCGTCTTTGTGAAGTCGCCCGACATGGAGGATCTTGCCTCGAGCTGCGCAACCGTTGCGTCTATTACCTCGCAGAGCAGGTGAAGTATCACCAGATGTGCCTCCTGCACAACAGAAGCAGCGGACGAGACGACAGCGATGTGGTCGTGGCAGGTTCGCGCCAGCAAGTTAGGCGTCGGTCCTGTTACTGCTAACGTGTACAGGCCGAGTTCACGAGCTCGGGCTGAGGCGACGAGAAGGTTTCGGCTCCTGCCCGACGTCGAAAGAGCTACAAGGACATCTCCGTGACGTCCGTGAGCTTCGACCTGGCGCGAGAAGGCCACGTCGGGCCCATAGTCGTTGACGATTGCTGTTAGGGAAGATGTCTCGCAGTGCAGGGCGATTGCGCTTAGCGGTCTCCGCTCTGCGCGGTATCGGCCGACCAACTCTGCTGTAAGATGCTGTGCCTCAGCTGCGCTTCCGCCGTTGCCAGCTGCCAGCAATCGACCGCCGCTGCACAAGACGTGAGCTATTAGGGAACCCCACCTCTCGATGGTGGCGAGGTGACCGCCCAAGGTTTCCACTGTATGCATCGTGTCGGCTAGGTGGGATTCAAGTTGGCTCATATAAGGGCAGTCCGGCGGACGGGTCCCGATGCGTCAAGAGCAATCTCGTAAGCCTCAAGAGTTCTGCAGGCGACGCTGGACCACTGGTATTGTTCGACCACTCGGGCTCTCCCCGCAGCGCCCATCGTCGAGCGACGTGCCGGGTCGGCGAGAAGGAGCCTCACCGCCTTCGCTAAGCGAGCCGGATTCCGTGGCGGCACGTGCAGCCCCGTTACGCCGTCCACGACGGTGTCCGAGAGTCCACCAACAGCTGCCGCGACTACAGGAACTGCACAGGACATGGCTTCGAGGGGAGCAATCCCGAATGGTTCGTACCAAGGTACGCAAATGGCCAGGTCGATGCTTCGAAGCAGCCTAGGAACCTGTTCGCGTCCGAGGCGACCGATTAAAGTCACACGTCGGGCGACTCCCAGGTCCCTGGCAAGGTCTAGCAGTCGTCGGGCATCGGCGTCCCAGGGAAGGCCGTCGGCATGTGGGCCACCGGCGACGACGAGCTCCGCATCGGGAATGTCGACGAGCGCCTTGATTATGTCGTCAATCCCCTTCCGCTCCACGAGCCTTCCGACGGTGCCGAGCCGGTAGGGCATCGGTCGCTCGCCGGGCGATCGGCATTTGAAGGCGAGGGATCTAAATGTGCGATCCTGAAACGCCCCGAGGCTACCCACGGCCGCCTCAGCTCCGACGGCTCGAGACGGAGCGAACAGCGTTGTGTCCACCCCACATGGTACGACGCTTACCTTCGTGGCGTCAGCCCCGAGGCGAACCAACTCGTCAAGCTCGTCAGCGCATGTCGCGATAATTCTACTTGCGACCTCGATGATGGCCGTCTCGTGGGCTATTCGTTCCGGTGGGCTCGTGTCCTTCGGACCTTGGTGACGACGTTTCACCGCTCCAAGAGCATGGAAGGTCTGTACGACTGGGACGCCGAGAGGCCGTCCGGCGTGTAGCGCCGCCAGGCCTGACATCCAGAAGTGGGCGTGCACCACGTCCGGCGGCTCCAACAACCAGCTCTTCCGTAGACACTCTGCCATCTTTGCAACATAAGGAAGTAGGTCGTCTTTTGGCAACGGTATTGGCGGTCCCGCGTCCAGGTGACGGACCTTTAGGCCTGGCGCCATCGCTACCCTGGTCGGAAGGGCGGGATCGTCACGCCTCGTATAGACAGTCACCTCGTGACCGGCCCTCGCCAGCGCGCAAGACAAAGCGGCTACGTGAACGTTCTGGCCGCCTGCATCCACACCACCAAGCGTCGCAAGGGGGCTTGCGTGCTCGGAGACCATCGCAATCCTCAAAGGACGACCTCTTCGAGCAGGCGATCCCAGTCGTTGAGCATACGCTTCAGGCCAAATCTTTCAAGCGCTACCTGGCGGGCGACCCTTCCTCTCTCGCGGGCTTCATCGGGGTCGGAGACGAATCGGTTGAGGGCAGCCTCGAGGACGTCGATCCTGTTGGATACGACCCCCGCCGAAGCTGGGACCGCCTCGTAGGCTTCGGTCGCACCAACCGCGACCACGGCCATTCCGAGGTGCATTGCCTCAATGAGGCTGAGCCCGAGCGACGTCCAGCGATTCGGGTGCAGATAAACGCGGCGCCGAGCCATTTCATGATGAAGCTGGGCCTGCGGAAGGTCGGAGCCGCCAAGTCGTTCTGAGCGCATACCAAATAGGTCGACCGGCACATTGCTGCGAAGCGATAGGACTAAGTCAGTTCCTGTCAGTCGATTACGGGTCGCCGGGTCGTTTATGACGGCAACAGCACTCGCCATCTCTCCGGTGTAGCAATATCCGGGGTCGACGATTCCGTGCTCTATAACCGTAGTCGCAGAACAACCCGTGTCCCACATAAGTTGGTTGAAATGTGTGACATGAACTACCCGAATGTCATGACGGTCGGCCGCCGGATGGCCTGGGTTCTCGAGTCGACGAGGAGTGTTGTGTTCGAGGTATATGCACGGTAGGTCCGTACCAGGTTTGCGACCGGTCCATCTTGCGATCAGATGATCGAGTTCGAACGGGCGCTGCGCGACGACCACGTCGAACGGCGCTTGTCGCATTTCGTCGGGGGTAATCTCTTCAGTCGTGCCGGGCCAATCCCATGTGCGTGCTCGGCCGAGCCCATTGGTGCTCCGGTCGGGTAAGACCGGTAAAAGGTAGGTGTGTCGTCCCTGTACAAATGCGTTCAGCCACGAGCCGTGTACATGCCAGACCAGAATTCTCACCGTGGGCGCACCCGTTCGGCGGCCCCGGCGAGCACAAACTGCTCCGTCGGCCGATGGCTGCGCGACGCTTCGTCGGTAACGCGTGACTTCCCGTGTTCCATAAGGCTCTCGACGGCGACGGCAACTGTCTCGGGCCTTACATCGTTGATGCAGGGATGACCGGGAACAGGACATACTCGCGCCCGGCAGCCAGCACACGCGATGTCCTGGCGTCCTAGAAGCACATGCGGGACCATCCATGGACGCCACCGGCTATCGGGCACCGTCGGGGCATAGATGCTTACCACCGGCGTCTCTACAGCGGCCGCGATATGAGCCGGCCCGGTGTTCCCGCAGACAATCACCTGGGAGCGCTTGATCACTGTGGCGAGGGTGGGAAAGTCGGTCAATCCCACTAGATTCGTCACTGAGGACGGCGATGTCGCTGCGTCGGCGAGACGGATGCACGCAGGGCGATCGTCATGGGTTCCGGTCAAGACAACATGGTGCCCTCGGCCAGTTAGAAGTTGCACCAGCGCCGCACTCCGCCGTTCTGGCCAGGCTCGGGCTGAAACAGATGCACCAGGGTGCAAGACAACATATCGCTTCGGAAGTCCGAAGTCATGAGGAGAGGTGCGATCAAGACAAACTCGAAGCTTCCGGCCATCAGTATGTGGAAGCGGATACCCCGCAGCTTGTGTGAGCGATAAACCCCGTTCAACCTCGTGGATATCATCTGAGACGTTGTGGCGGACATCTAGAAGGGAGCCGGCGTAGTCGACGCTTATTGCGGACAGCCGCCCGACTCCGGCGATTCTCATCACGAGAGCCAGCGGAAGTGGATTCTGGTGAAATGAGGTCGATATGATCGCCTCGCCGACATCACAGTCGCTTATCGCCTGTACCAAACTCTCTATCCCTGTCCTGGTCACGGGGAGGGGCTTGGCGTCAATCCACGGGAGCCTCCCCGTGATCACCTTGGTGACGCCGGGCAGAGTGATCGCCGCCGGCCGACCACGTGGGCTGCAAAGATACACTACGTCGGCGCGTGCCGCCAGGGACCGCACCGCGGGACTCGTCAGCAGGACGTCCCCGAGATTGTCCATTCTCGCAAAAAGGACGCGATGGGCTACTTGCGTAGTCGCCGCGTTCAACATCGCCCCCCTAGTACGAGGTCGACCGCCATGAGGATGTCTGGGGCCACCTGATATGCCGAGCGAATCTCGCTCCTGCGAGTGCGTACCGTAGGTACCAAAACGGACTTTGCGCCGGCAGCTCGAGCGGCAGACATGTCAGCCGCGATGTCTCCTATAACGGCACAATCGACCGGTCGGACACTGAGGGTGTCAGCCGCAGCAAGCACGAGGCCAGATGCCGGCTTGCGGCAGTTGCACTTGTCTTCGGGAACGTGGTGGCAGACCCCCCAGTAGTCGAATGGGCCGAGCAGGCTGTCGACGCGCCGGTTGACGGCGGTCATCTCCTCGAAAGTCATCAGGCCGCGGCCGACGCCGCTCTGATTGGTTACCACGCCGACAGCCATGCCCGCATCTCGCACTCGACGCACCGCCCAGTGTGCCCCCGGCATCGGGATGATCCCCTCTGGATCCTTCAGGTAGTGGCAGTCGGCGATAAGTGTACCGTCTCGATCGAATAGGATCGCTTTGGGTTCCCAGGTCGCATCCGAAGTGACTGGGCGCGGCACTGGACCGTGGCGGACGCGAGATCGAAGAGTCGGGAACGGAAGCGCCGGTTGCGAGTCGCGAAGTACCGGGGAGCGGCCCTTGGACAGCGCACGAGGAAGCGACGCCCATCCTTTCAGGGAGTAGTATGTGGCTGCCGGCGACAGCAGGACTGAGGTTGCTGCCATGACCGTCACCTCGCGTACGGTGCGTGGCCCAGGTTTGATACGCGCCCAGGTAAGTTCGCTAAAGCATGCGGCCCAAGCGAGAGCAGCTCGGCAGGCCAGTCGACGCTTGGACGACAAAACACCGAGTGCTGCAGTCGTTAATAGGAGCGTCGCCGCTGCGTGGCGGCCGTTGCGCCCCTGCTCGGCAAAGCAGCTCGCCCGCCAGTCTGGGCCGTGAAGCGCCCTCATCAAAATGTCGTCTGCGTTACCGGCCTGAAGCCGGATACTGATTCCCGGGCCGGTCCTTCGGACCGGGTGATGGACGATACGTTCCCCTTGCAATATGAGCCATCCAGCCTTCGAAACTCGCAAACCGAGATCGGAGTCCTCGCGAAACGCACGGGCGAAGCGCTCGTCGAAACCCCCAAGCTCATCTAGAACCTCGCGGCGGTACGCCATGTCGGCCGTCGCCCAACACGCACGCTCCAATCCCGCGACATTTCGCTCCCAGTCGGAGGGTCGTCGCCCCTCGGGAAGTGGAACGACGATGCGACCCTGGGTCGCACCTGCCTCTGGGACAAGTCCTTCGAGGTCGGAAGCGAGCTCACTTAGCCACGTCGAGGTCACGACGACGTCGTCGTCGAGGAAAGCTATCCAAGGTTGCGACGCCTCGCGCCATCCGATGTTGCGTGCTGCGGCCGGGCCCCGCCCTTCGGATGAAAATAATCGCACCGTGAAGCGAGTACGTCGATCGTCACTTGATAACCGTTGTAGGTTTGACGCCTCGACCGGATGCCCGGATATCCGGCTTGGACGGTCGTCAACCACAATTATCTCCACGATGTCTGGCCCTGTGCTGGCTTCGAGGGAATCCAGTAGGGCGGCGAGCGACGCCCGTCCCAACGTTGGGACTACGACACTGACCGGAAGCGGATTGGCCGCGTCATGACTGCAAGGGGCGGCTTGGGCGCCCGATGGGGGCGGATCGAGAGCCCTAGCGCTCATCGCTCGCGGCGATGTCGGAATGCGGTCAGTCTGCATCGCTCGACGTCCGGTCGTGATCCTCCGGGGTCCTTGCGTACATTCGGCCTCTTCGGATGAGAAATGGGCCGAGTGCAAGAATGTCCACTGGCGCCGAGCCGAAGCATTCAAGGGCATCTCGTGGATCGTCGACCATCGGTCTACCTGCGGTATTGAGGCTCGTGTTTACCAGTACAGGCGTACCGGTCAGACGATCGACTTCATCCAGTAGACGATGCAGCAGCGGTTCCTCCACCGGATCGACAGTTTGCACCCTCGCCGAGCCGTCGACGTGCACTACAGCTGGGATACGCTCACGCCACTCCGGCCGTACGCGGTGGGTAAATAACATAAATGGGCTAGGGATCGGACCGTCGAATATCTCCCCGGCGCGCTGCGCTTGGACCATGGGGGCGACCGGTCGGAACTGTTCGCGACCTTTAATGCAATTGAGTCGCTGGAGGTTTCCGGGGTCTGTTGGGTTCGCAAACAGGCTCCGGTGGCCAAGAGCACGAGGACCAAACTCGCTTCGTCCCTGGAACCACGCCACGACTCCATTGTTCGCGAGGATGCGGGCTACGGCGACGGTTAGATCAGACGGACGTTCGAAAGGGACCTCGGCTTCACGCAACCACGCCTCGAGTTCTTCGTCGGACCATTCCCTCCCGAGAGCGGCAGATCTCATCCCAGTAGTTCGGTCTCCCAGTCGGTGCGCTTCATACAGTGCGGCACCTAGGGCGGTCCCCGAGTCGCCCGCCGCCGGTTGAATCCAAATGCGCTCGAATGGGCTCTGCTCTACGAGGCGCGAGTTAGCGACACAGTTGAGAGCTACTCCGCCCGCCATTGTTAGGTTTCGGCCACCAGTTTCATTGTGCAGCCATGCTGCAAGCTCCAAGAGTACTTCCTCAAGGCGAATCTGTACCGTGCTGGCAAGATCGGCGTGGTCGGCACTCCACTGCTCGTTCGAGGCGCGCCTTTTGACGAATGAATTCCAGTCGATTGGCGACACGATGAATCCGCCGTCGCCGGTGGTTCGTACCAAATCCTGAAACTCGGGCAGAAAGGTCGGCGAGCCGTAGGATGCCATCGCCATCACTTTGTACTCATCCGATGAACGGTGGAAACCTAAATGCTCGGTCACCTCCTCGTAAAGCAAACCGAGGGAGTGGGGTAGGCGCTGCGCGCACAGTACTGACAGGTCGCCGTCAGTCGCAACTCCAGCGAGGTGAGACGCGATTTCGCCACGGCCGTCGAGTACGAGCACACTCGAGTCGTGCCACGGTGCCGCGAGGTACGCAGACGCCGCGTGGGCTACGTGGTGCGGAATAAAGCGGACTTTGGCTGGATCCAGTCCAGGCAGTGCCGACTGTAGAAACGAGGGGGACTTTTCGGCGTAAAGCGTACGTAGCGGTTCCCATTCGTCGATCGTTAGATCCCCGCTCGGCGAAGTCATCAATGACGGCTCATAGGAGTAGGCCACCGCGTCAAGGTCTTCAGGTCTAAGCCCACCTTGCTCAAGACACCATCTAGCCGCGTGCTCGGGCAGCTCCCAGGTCGAGAACGGCACGGCGAGCTTGCCATGCTTGCGCCGGGAGAAACGCTCTTCTTCCGTTGCAGCCGTTACGCACCCATCGACTACCAACGCTGCGGCCGGGTCATGGAAGACCGCATTAATTCCGAGCACGCTGACCAAAGATCCTCCTTCGGGTTACTAATGTCTTGTCTCTTTCCCGGCGGCGCGCAGGGGAAAACCACAGCCAGAAAAGAACATGCACGTAACTCAATCCGCTTGGTTGGGCGAAGTGGGCGTCCCTAACGTCAAAGCTAGGGTAGGAAGCTGCTGATGCCAGAGCGAAAAAGGTGTGTCGTATGTCTTCAACGCATTCGGCGCTTGAAGTACCTCCGATGAGTAGCGATAGAGCGATCTCTCGGTTAGCTGTCGTCGTAATCACACGGGAACGATCTGCTGACCTCGGTCGGTCACTCGCACAACTATCTGCTCTGCCAGAACATCCGGCATTGATCGTCGTAGACAACGGGTCGCACGACGACTCGTGCCATCTCATTCGTCAACAGTTTCCGCGCGTGCAACTAGTCTCCCTACCCTGCAACGGTGGCGCAGGATCGCGCAACATCGGAGTGCGACTAGCAGGCTGCGAATTCATCGCATTTGCGGACGACGACTCTTGGTGGTTGCCGGGCTCACTAGCGAAGGCGGTGGAAATTATGTCAACTGACCCAAAGATTGGGCTTCTGGCGGGACGGATCCTGGTCGGACCCAGCGCCACCACCGATCCGGTTTGCGACGACATGGCAAGCGGTCCTCTTGGCGAGAATCTACAGCCAACCACCGGCGGCCGGAGGGCGGTGACCGGATTTCTGGCGTGCGGAGCCGTCGTGCGACGACGAGCTTTTCTCTCGATCGGCGGGTTCAGCGCAGGCCTTCTGGTTGGTGGCGAGGAGCAAACGGTAGCGTGGGACCTATGGGTGGCCGGATGGCGAGCGTTATACGCCCCAGAGCTGGTCGCAGTGCACTTTCCGGCTATAGGTAGTGATCGATCTACGCGAAGCGAGGTCGTCGCCAGAAACGACTTGTGGGCCACTTGGGCTCGCCTTCCTATAGTGCCTGCAGTGACGCGAACAAGACAGATCGTGGGTTCTGCACGTCAGGATCGCGGCGTCGCACGAGGGGTCGGGCGGGCATTCGTCGGCGCGAGATGGGCGCTGGCGCGCCGGGCGCGTCTGCCACCGCACATAGAGCAGGCCCGGAATAGACTTACAGTCGTATAGTTGCTGCTCTCGGGCGGCTTAGCGTTTGCTTGCGTCGGGTACTGGGAATGATTTCCTGCAGCAGCACCCAGTAGCGCCATTTAAAGCGTGACGGCTTCGGTCCAGTTCGAAAGGCTGCTGGGCTGGGCCGGAGCCGTCGCCAAGTCGGGATCGTTCTTGGGGGAAAGTCTCGAGCAGGAGCTATTCTCAAGGGCGATTCATTTTGAAACACAGCGGGTAGTGATGCAACATGTCCGATACAAATTCACTCGCCCGCTCACTGCACGATCTGGGACTCGCCGCATGGTTCGGTGGGTCTCTGATGGGTGCGATCGGTCTCAATGGCGCCGCTGCGAAGATTACCAACCCACGTGAGCGGGCAAAGATTGCCCGTCAGGGATGGAAGGACTGGGCTCCAGTGAACGCGATTGCGATCGGCGCTCACCTCGCGGGGGGAGCCGTCATCCTGGGTGCAAACAAGTCTCGCGTCGTGACCCAGTCGGGAGTGAAGGCCGCGACTACTGCGAAGACGGCAGTCACGGTTGCGGCGATAGGCGCAACGGCCGCTGCCGGTTACTTCGGGCGTCAATTGGACCGTGAGGAAGTGAATGCTCCTGTGGCTGGGGCGACCGAGCCATCGGGTCAGACCCCTGACGCGATTGCGAAAGCACAGCAGGCACTGAGGCCACTGCAGTGGGCTATCCCTGTCCTGACCGGAACGATTCTCGTCCTATCCGCGCGGATGGGTGAACAGCAAAGGCCGAGCGAAGTCAGTTCAGGCATATTGCGGCGAGTGTTGCCCGACTGAGACGGGCATCGTGGTAAGGTCAGCCGAGTCGTACGGCTGTGCTATTGGGGTGTCCGGCTCGCAAGAACTCGACGATCCGATCTCGCGTGTGCTCGTACGCCTCCTCGATTAAGAAGTGGCCAGCCGCCGGGATAGGAGAGCCAACGACTTTCTGTGGATCATCGGTTTTGTCCTGCCATACCTTCAACGGACCGCCTTCGGCTCGAGCGACGACGCCGCGCTCACCCCAGAGGACGAGCGTCGGGGCAGCGATCAGACTGCCTTCGTCGTCGTGTTCGAGGTCGATGGACGCACCTGCTCTGTAGTCCTCCATCATTGCGTGGCGGACCGACGCATTCGCGAAACAGCGTTCGTATTCGCTCAGAGCTTCGGGCTGATGTGCCGACGACGCGGTTCCCCAACGCCCGAGCAGGCTGTGCAAATAGTAGATCGGGTCTGCGCCGATCATTCTCTCGGGAAGGTCGTATGGCTGTATGAAGAACAGCCAGTGGTAGTAGGCGGTGGCGACTTGGCGCTCGAGGTGCGAATACATGTACGAGGTCGGCAGAATATCCAGCAATACCAGTCTCTCGACGACAGACGGCTCATCGGTCGCCATCCGGTGAGCTACCCGAGCTCCTCTGTCGTGGCCGATGACTGTGAAGCGATCGAAACCCAAAGAGGCCATCACTTTTACCTGATCGGCCGCCATCGCACGGAAGCTGTAGCTCGAGTGGTCAGGCTTGTCGGTTGCCTGGGACGAGTCCCCGTAACCGCGCAGGTCGGCCGCCACGACCGTGTACGCTTCGATGAGTTCGCCGGCGAGGCGTCTCCACATGAAATGCGTCTGAGGGAAACCGTGCAACAACAGCAGGCCCGGGCCGTCCCCTCCGAACTTCGCGTTTATAGTGACCGTCTCATTGCCGGCGTCGACGGGCAGTTGGATCGATTCGAATCCATCGAAGTTCGCGCGCATCCTTCGAAGATACTGCGAAGTCGGCGGCCGGCAAGCAAAAGACGCCGAGTCCTCTAGGGTGGTATCAGTCCCGGATGTCCTGGAGGAACCATTCTGTGGGTAACACCCGGCCCAGGTTGCGCTCCTCGGCAAGTTGGAAGACCCTGGCGCCGACGGACGCAAACTGCACGCCCTGGGTTCCGGTATTGATAAGCAAGGTGACCTGATCTTCGGAGGTCCTTCCCGCGACCTCTCCGCGATATAGTTCGCTCAGCGTCGGGAACACGCCAACCTCGCGGCTCTTGCTGGAAGGGATTCTGCTCTGCTCGTTCGGGTTGCCGGACACGTAACTGGCGATCCCGCCGGCCTTCCACTGCATGTCTGGCACGGGGGTGCCGAACGGTATGGTGTTAGTGCCGAGCTGAAGCACGAGATCGGCCCGCTCAATAAGCTCGTCCGACAGCTCGCGCCGTGTGACGCAAACGACGTGGGTTCCAGGAGCGAGCCAGGAGGGGTCGAAGGTGGCGACCATGGAGTCAGTCGCCGTCGCGACGATTGCAGCACCATCGACGGCTTCTTTCGCCGAGTCGACACCGGTGATCTCAAAGCGGTGCCGGCGGCGGGCGGCGTCGACGAATGTCTGCCGGTTCTGTTCGTTAGGGCTGTACACACGCACCCGGCTGAGCGGGCGGACATCGGCGATGGCGTCGAGGTACGTGGCGGCCATTCCACCGGATCCAATGAGGCCGAGATCGGTCGCGTCGCTTCGGGCGAGCACATCTACTCCGATGCCGGCTGCGGCGCCCACGCGAATGTGCTGCAGGTATCCGTCCTGGATTATGGCGAGCGGGGCGCCGTCGACGATGCTGAACAGCAGGATGAGCCCGCAATACGTCCCCGGTTTGACGCAATACTTCTCCTGTGTGCGCCCGGCCGGCCACGATGACACGTCAGATTTGATCCTCACGGCCGCCACGCCGAAGCTGCGGCAAGCGCCGGACATGGATCCCCACTGGTAGTAGTCGTCCTCCCTGCCGGTCGGGGCGTAGAGGTCGATCCTCGGTACGTAGGCGGCGTCGCCGATGGACAGATCGGCGTACCCTTGACGAAGCGCTTCGATCCCCTCGTGAATGTCGAGCACCGCTTTCACGTCGGAGTTGTCAAGCAGCCGCATCTCTTCGTCCCCTTTGGTCTCGGGTATCCATCGTGTGTACGTCTGGTTGTGGCAACCGTTTCCTCCCAGCGTGACTTCTAGGCGTCTCGCCCACCCGAGTCTCGAGGGACGCTACAAATCCAGAGACGATCTGTCAAAGCGTCGGCGCGTCCGATGCGTCCGACATCGTCAGATCAGCGGTGCGCGGCGCTTAGGATCTTCGCACAATGGTGAAGCGATCAACTGCTACTTCGGCCTTCGGGGTATCGAAGCGGGAAAGTCACGACGCCAGTGGGTTCTATCGTCGCTTCAGCCCACCCGAGTTGTCCTCGGAGTCGGACGTCGCGACGTATCGAGCACTCGACAAGCTGATTGTGGGGGACGCCCGCCGGATGGACGAAGTTCCTGATTCGTCGGTTGCGCTCGTCGTGACGTCACCGCCTTACTTCGCCGGCAAGGAGTACGAGGAAACGCTCGGAGAAGGGGGCGTACCAGCGACCTACATCGAATACCTTGATTTGCTACGCGATGTCTTCGCCGAATGTGTGAGGAAGCTAGAGCCCGGCGGCCGGATCGCCATCAACGTGGCGAATCTTGGCCGACGCCCTTACCGCTCGCTGTCGGCTGACGTCATCGGGATCCTTCAGGACGACCTGCGTCTATTGCTCAGGGGCGAGATTATCTGGATGAAGCAGCGAGGCTCGTCGGGGTCGTGCGCGTGGGGGAGCTTCCAGCGCCCCGGGAACCCGGTCTTCCGCGACCTAACCGAGCGGGTCGTCGTAGCCAGCAAAGGCCGCTTCGACCGAGTTCTCACAGCGAAGGAACGGGATCTGCGTCAACTTCCTTCCGTGTCGTCCATGACCCGGGACGACTTCATGGAGTACACCCTCGACGTGTGGGAGGTCCCCGCCGAGAGCGCACGACGGGTCGGCCACCCCGCCCCTTTCCCGGTCGAGCTCCCATCGCGCCTGATCGACCTTTATACGTATCGTGGCGATCTAGTGCTGGACCCGTTCCTCGGGTCCGGTTCGACAGCAGTCGCCGCCGTTCGGACTGGACGACATTTCGCCGGCTACGACCTGGATGCGTCATACATCGGCTTGGCCGAAGCTCGGGTGCAAGGCGAGCGCCAACGGCTCGTGCCGGAAGCGACGTCACCTGCGAATGTCGAGCTACCGGCGGTCCCAGCACATGCTGATCCGGCAGAAGATTTCCAGTCCCGCGCCGTTCGCGAAGGACCGGCCGCCAAAGACGTCGGCCGGTCGATTATCGAAGCGGCAGGCTTCACCGACATACGGAAGGACCAGCGCCAGTCAGGTGGGATAGACGTGAGCTTCGCCGCGCGCGATGCCTTGGGGCAGATGTGGTTCTTCGATGTCGCTGGCGGCTTCACCAGTCATCGTGGCGGTCTGAAGCGGAATGACGCTTTGTGGAAGGCCCTCGGCAAGGCCGCCGTCCTACGAGAGATCACCGACACGCCGCTTATCTTGCTTACCAGTGACGTGCCTGCACGCGGAGCGGCCGCAGAAGCGCTCAAGCATATAGTAGGTTCGGGGAAGCCGGTCTACGCGGTCATCGAGATGTTGTCTGCTGCCGGCCTTCAACGCCTCACCGCCATCTGCGAACGGAGCAGATGAGAACCCACTGAGGTGAGAATCTCCTGTAGCCACAGGACGTGAGCCGCGCGGGGTGTGGGGGCGGTAGCCCCCGCTGGGGGCGGAGCCCCGAATGACAGGTTGTGTGGGGGCTCAGGCTGCGGGTTCGAGGGTGACTTTGTGTCCCATGGCTTCGAGCTGGGCGACGAGTCGATTCTGGTGGGCGGTACTGGTGCGGCGCTTGTTGAAGTAGTCGCCGCCCAAGTCGTTGTAGGTCTCGCCGGTGGAGAGCAGATGCCAGATGATGACCAGGATTGAGTGTCCAACGGCCACCGCGGCACGCCCCGCTCCCCGCCGTCCCCGTATACGGGCGTACTGCGAGCCAAGGTAGGTGTCTTTGGAGCGTCCAGCGGCATGAGCGGCTTCGACGAGGGCGATGCCGAGCCATTTGGAGCCGTGACGGGTCCGCCCCGAGCGGTGCTTGCCGGCAGACTCGTTGTTGCCTGGGACATGCCCGCCCAGCTCGCGAGATGCCCTGCGGTCGGGAAGCGGGACATGTCGGTGCCGATCTCGGCGAGGATCACCTGGGCGCTGCGATAACTCACCCCGGGAATGCCGACCAGGAGCGACACCGCCGCTTCATGAGGGTCCAACAACACCTCGATACGCGCCGTCAGCTCGTCGATGGTGACGTCAGCTTGATCGATGCGTGCCAGCATCGCTTTACAGAGCAGCGCGTGATGAGAGTTGAACCGCCCAGCCAGTGCGTCTTTGAGTTCAGGGATCTCAGGTCGCATCCGGCCCTTGGCCATCTCCGCCAGCACCTCGGGGTCACGTTGCCCGGCGATGAGAGCGCGCGTGGTTGGCTGGCTTCGCCGGCGTCGACCAAATCCACTTCACGCAGATTGCTGAGCACCGAACTACGCTCCACCGATTCCTAGCAGGAGTCTCCACTGATGGGCCTGGTCGTCCGCGTGACTTATATGTTACGCTGAGTTGCGTGGTGAAAACGGGAGCGCAGAAGTACTTCGACAAGCGTGCTCGCGAGAGCAGCGAGTACCGACGCGCCCTAAGCGAAGCCAGAGCCAGAATCGCCGTAACCGACTGACTCGTGAGAGCACTTGAGGAACGGCGAGTGGCGCTAGGCCTCTCAAAGGCGGAGCTGCTGCTCGATCTGTTGTACCACCGCGCCGATGGCGGCGAAGTCTGACGCCGACAGGGGTCGGTCCAAACTGATCGTCAGCGCAACCTCGCCGTCAGCTCCAACGGCCCATCGCTGGTCAACGACGGGCTTCCGTTGTGAGGTCGGAGTGTAGGTAGTTGCCGACCCCCTGCTCTCGGAACCGATCGATGATGAATTCGCCGTGCCGCTGTCTGCGACGGACACTATGCAGTCACCTCGGCGCAGCAGGGTCATGCGTCCGTCGCCGCCGAGTTCCGCGAGTCCTGCCTCGACCGCGCTCTTGGTGAACGCGTCCGCAAAGGAGCTTTGAGATGAAGCAGCTACACCGAGACGGTTGACCGCACGGCGTCCCAAGCTGTCGACAGCGAGGGGCGTTCCCTTCACGGACTCCTCGCAGAGAGGACCAAACACTGTGTGCAGGAATGCTTCTTGCAACGCGCGGGTTCGATCCTCAAGGCTCTCGGGTACGGCGATGGTCCTGCCGATCTCAGTGATCTGAAGCTCATCTCCAATCTCTCTGCGCCGAGATTCGCCGGACCATCGACAGCGGCAACCCCGACGCCGTCAAGCAACTTCTACGTGAGTTGATCGACCGGGTCGAGATCACGCCCGATCGGCACGCCTACCCCTACTTCTGGGTGCCCTCCGGCTACGAGGCTGCCTCGTTATACGGCGAACCCGTTCCAGACGCGCCACCGGCGCCCACCCGTCAGGGGGACGCCGGTTGGCTTTTCGTTTTACATCGAGTGGTGGTGGTGCCTCGAAAAGCCAACCACGCCCAACGATCGCCGGTCGGCCCATCTACCTGGGGGGACGCAAGCCAGCAGTTCTCACCTGCCGGGACGAGGTGGTCGCAGCGGTCGAGGCGCTGGTCGCTGGTGGGGAAGAGCAGGGCTTCACTGTGGAGGTCGTCCACGCCGCGATGGATTCGTGCGGATCCCGCTGGCCCCGGGAGACGGTGGCCAAGACCATGTTGCGGATGACCCGCCCGGCTCGCCGTCCTCCCTACCTCCAACTCGAGCGGGCGGAGCCCGACTTGTACCGGGTCGTGCCCTCTCGTGAGGGACTCGGACGCTCGTAAGAGTTTCGCGGTACAATACGCTGGTGTCGGAACCCGACCTGTGGATCGAACCGACCGCTCGACGCCATGGGATCAGCGACGACGACATGCGACACGCTCTGGCACACCCCGGCTACGTGGGAGACGACCCTGATGCCTGGACGAAGACACTCCCATGACCTTGATCCTCGGTCCGGACCGCGCCGGCAATCGACTGGAGCTGGCGGCCCTGGTGGCCGACGAGGGGACGGTGGTCGTCGTTCACGCCATGTCCATGCGAGCGAAGTACGCACATCTGTGGCCCGGAGGACGGAGGTCCCGACCATGACCACCAAGCGACCACCCCTCACGATCGGCGGCCGATCGATTACCGACGAGTTGGTCGAGAAGGCAGCGGAGCAGGCGGAGGTCGGCCTGGACACCGAACACCTTGTCCGCCGGCCTGGTGGCCGTCCCCTCCTCGGTTCGGCGCCGGCTGGGAACATCTCGGTCCGGTTCCCGCCCGATCTGCGGGACCAGCTCCAGGCCCGAGCCCAGGCGGAACACGTTGCCGAGGCCGAGGTGATCCGCCGCGCCGTGCACGACTACCTGGAGCGCCCCCGGGCCAGCTGAGCCGGTGCGATCGCAAGATGGCAATGGCATTACATGACCACGCTTAGCGGCGGCGTGTATCTCCGGCGGAAGGGTTCGTTCGGGGCCTGCGACGGAAATCTGCGGGTTCAGCTGTGGCACCTGGCGGTCGAGACGTCCGGCGTCATCGCGGACCTGGCGATGGGTCTGGCCGCCGCGCACGTGCCTTCGCAGGCACCTCTCGCGCACCCAAAAGCCAGAATCGCCGACCGCCTGGCCCCCAAGGGCGCCACCCGGACGGGCGATTTCGGGGAGTTCCTGGCCGCAGTGCTCTACGCCGACCGCTTCGGCGAGATCGTTCCATTCCAGAAGCTGTCCACCAAGCCGGTCGCCGGTGCGACCCAACAGGGTGCCGACGTCCTGGCTCTGTCCCCGCTACCGGCCGATATGCCCCGGGCCGGTGCCATAGAGATCAAGGTGCGGGCCGCTATCAGCCCCAAAGCCCTGCTCGAGGACATTGCCAATTCAGTGCGCAGAGTCGACCCCGACTACCTAGTCGGCGCCTGGAATGCGGCGGTGAATGCCATGGAGGCTCACCCCGATCACGCCCAGTCGTTCGCGCTGGCCGCGGCAATCAGCCTCGCCCAGCTGGACCGGCCGTCCCAGCCTGGACCCGACCACGAACATCACGCCGTGATCATCACCGAGTCGGCGACCTTGCACGCAGCCACGATCAACCAGTACTGGGGTTCCCATCCTCCGGTCAGCGAGCTTCAGCTGATCGAGGTGCCCGCCCTGGTGGGGTTCATCGACAAGGTGTACGAAGCGGCCGCGGAGCTCAGCTACTCCAATACCGTCGGATCGGCACCGGCCTACCTTGCCGGGTTGGGAGTCACCCCCGGTGTCGCGGCCGCTGTGTCGGTCACCTCTGCCCGCGACGCCGTCGCAGCGACGGGTGGGGTGGCCGGCGTAGAAGAGGTGGCGTTGTGGTACCTAGCCGGCTGGGATGGAATGGCCGCCGCCCGAGCCGACCAGATCATTCACGACGCCTCTTCCACCGAAGCTCTGGGGTTGGCCTGGCTTCTGTTTGGAAGCTCCCGCCGGGCCCTCGACACGTTCAATCACACGGGCCCCCTCGCGGACCTGTCCGAGGCGGCAGCTGAGCTGTGGCAGCAGCGCAGCGACCTGGACAACTTCTGCAATGCTGCGGACGCGACCGTTGCCGCCATCGCCGACCCAGGGCTGGGCCGAGCTACCCGCCTGGCGGCTGCGGCGATCAGCTACCGCTTCGACCGCCACCCAGTCCGCCTTCTCGCTGCGGCGGGCGCCACGGGAGCGAACGTTGCCGAAGTGGTGCGTAACCTGACCCGCAAGGGGCGACGGGCGCTGTGGCCGTCCCAGGCCAAGGCCGTCCAGGCCGGCCTGTTCGACGCCCACGAAAAGGGTCTGGCCATCAAGATGCCGACCAGCGCCGGAAAGACGCTACTCATCCAGCTGGCCGTCGCTCACACCCTCGACCTGGACGCCTCCGGCGTCGCTGCTGTAATCGCCCCTACGAAGGCTCTGGTCCGTCAGCTCACCCACGACCTGCGCGAGGTGCTGCCCAAGTCGACCTCCGTCCGCTCGTCCCAGGGCGGGTTGGACTACGACGAGCCTGCCTCGGCTGGCGCGCTCCTGGCTGAAGCCGGCGTGGTCGTGGTTACCCCCGAACGCCTCGATCTGGAATGGCGGCGGGCAGTGACCTCCACCGAGGGTACGAACATCGAGAACCTCCGGCTGCTCGTCGTCGACGAAGCTCATCTGGTTGCCGAAACCAGCCGAGGCGGCCGCCTCGAGCAGCTCATCGCTCGGGCTCTCCGAGCCGGTGTGCGAGTCATCTTGCTGTCCAGCCAATTTCCCGACACCGCCCGGCTCGAATCGTGGCTTGGCACCGCCCGAGCGCTCCTCGATGAGCGAGCCGCGCTGGTCGAGAACCGGGCGCCGAACACGTCGGAGTACCTGCTGACCGGGATGCTCCGGTGCCGGGCGTGCGGAGGCGCGTACTTCGGGGCGGGCACCAAGGGCCGCAACGGCTTCTACCGCTACTACGCCTGCCGGAACCGCCAGACCAAGGGCACCTACGGCTGCCAGAGCACGCGCATCCCCGCCGAAGACCTGGAGGCCGCCGTCATCGACGACCTGATCCGCACCCTCTCCCGGTCCGACCTGTTTGAGCAGGCGATCACCGCGGCGATTGCGGAGGTGATGGACAGCCGTCCGTTCCTCGAATCCGAGCTGGCCAGCACCGAGGCACAGCTACGCGACACCGAGACCGGACTCAACCACTACTTGCGAGCCTTCGAGACCGGAGAGATGCCGGCGGCAATCTGCTCGCCCCGGGTGACGGAGCTGACCCAGCGCCGCGACGAGCTCGCCGCCCATCGCAAGAAGCTGTCCTGCCAGATCGAGGCAGCCGGTCCGCAGCTTCCGACCCCCGACCAGCCCCGCTCCCTCTGCACCGAGATTCGCCGGACCATCGACAGCGGCAACCCCCACGCCGTCAAGCAGCTGCTTCGCGAGCTGATCGACCGGGTCGAGATCACCCCCGAACGCCACGCGTATCCCTACTTCTGGGTACCGGCCGGCTGCGAGACCGGCACTCCGAGCGCCAAACCGGGCCCGGACGCGTCACCGGTGCCCTCCCATCAGGGGGACACCGGTTGGCTTTTCATGGCAAATCGTGGAGGTGGCGGGAATTGAACCCGCGTCCTTCGATGACTCAACGGGCCTTCTCCGAGCGCAGCTGGTGTCTTGATGTCGGGCCTTCCGCTCGCTACCAGCGGCGGCGGAACGCCTTATTCGACTAAGTGTTCCTCGTAGCCCGTCGACGCAACTACGAGGTGAGCCCTACTTGATGACGCCCGTACCCGACCCGCAGGGCTGGGGTCGGACGGACGAGCTATCTCTTAGACAGCCAGTGCGAGCTGAGGCTCGGCGTTTGTTTATTGGTTCAGGCTCTTTAACGTGGTTCCTGAAACCACGGCTCGCTTCTCCCGAATCGACTACCGAAGTCGAAGCCAGTCACCCCCGTGTCAAGTATCAACCCGATCATCATACCCGAAGGCGATGGCGTGCGGTCCCGCGAAGACCGTCTACGGGTGGGCTCGCCCGGGAACGGGCCGTCGCGCAGCGATACGTCGCCCTCCACTTCTCACGACGGCGTCGATGTCCCTGGCTAGAACCGCCCCTTGCGTGTGGCCGTCCGCTACGACGAGGAGGATTTTGCCAGGCCCCATTCGGCCGACGGCGTCGAGGGTATCCTCACTTGGTGATGCTCCGGTCACCGACGAGATCGGCGTAGCAAAGTCGGTCGGCCGGGCGATATCCCAGTGGGGGTATGGGACACTAGCGAGGACGTCGCCTGCAAGGACGCCCCCGTACCCTCCGTTCCAATCCTGCAGTAACCAAACCCAACCCGGGCGGCTGGACGCGTAGCTGTCAATGAAGGTCCGTACGGTGACCCACCCTGGGGCTTCGCCCACGGGCCGCATGATGTCCGACAGCCGAATCCCCTCGAGGGCGTGGCGAGCCGAGCCCTCCGAAAGCTCGGATCGTGCCGAGATTAAAAGCCACCAGCCTACGAAGCCGATCACAAACCCGTTGACGACACTCTGACTACGTGATGCGGCGACGAATCCT
>JAKCEB010000193.1 GCA_021838305.1 Actinomycetes bacterium
GGTCGTAGAGCTCCAGGTAGGGGGGAATCTTCGCGGTCGGCACGTGGACGTAGTCGAGCACGTCGTCGATGTCGGTCTTCGCGAGGCCGTTCAGGTCCTGGAGCTCGACCTGGTCGAGGCGCTCCTCGGTGATGGTCATTCGGCGTCCCCCTTAGGACGTTGCACCCGCATCGGAGGGCGCAAGGTTTCCTTAACAGTGTAATGCTAGGGGTCGAGTTGTGCAATGGCACACGGAGCCAACTCCTGCGCCGGCGCTCGACGTCGTCACTCGTCGACTCGCAGCGACGCCAGGTCAGGCATACGAAACCCCATGAAGGCGGCGGCAGCGACGCCGAGGGCCCCTACGCTCAGCGCAGCAGGCGCGACCGCGGTCAGGGCGATCATCCCCGACACCATGAACGGGCCGAGGGCGCCCCCTGCGTCGGCGATGAATCGCCACATGCCCAAGAAGGCGGCACGCCCCCGCAACGGCGCAAGGTCGGCGCCCATCGTCATCACGATCCCACTGCCGATCCCGTTGCCCAGGCCGAGGAGAAGCCCGACGGCCATGAGCCCCACGAAGCTGTGCGCGAGGGGCACGGCGAGCTGTCCGACGGCGAGGACGGCGAGGCAGGTCACAGCAATGCGCTTGCGACCCCAGCGGTCCGATGCCCACCCGGCCGGAGCGAAGAGAAGCATGTCCAAGCCCGACGAGATGCCGAAGATCAAGCTGACCCCTGAAGCGTCGATTCCGACGTGGATCGCCCACAATGGAAGCAACGCCTGCCGGCTGGTTCGCAAAGCCCCGATCACCAACGCGCCCAAGCCCGGACCGAGAAGCGACTTGGAGTGCGCCCGAGCGGTCTCGCGCAGGTTGACGGCGCCATGCCCGGCCTGCCTAGAAGCCGATTCGGCACGGCTGGTCGTCGAGAACATCAAGGCGCAACCGCACAGCGACGCGACGGCGGCCACCCAGAACGCACCCGAAACGCCGACGACGCTGATCACGGCCGCCCCGATGAGGGGACCCACGAAAGTTCCGATCCTGCTGGCGCCGCCGAGAGTCGCGATGCCCTGACCTCTCCTCCCCGCCGGTAGGACAGCCGTAGCGTACGCGAGGCGGGCGACACCCCACACCGCCCACCCGATCCCCGACAGCACTGTCGCAACCGCGAGGACTGCTACAGAGGTGGCAGTCGCAGCGGCAATCGAAGAGATAACCTGCACGGCCGTCGCCACGAGCACCGCGTTGCGGTCCCCGAGCCGGGATACGATCGCCCCGGCGGGCATGTCGCCGAGCATCGTTCCGATCCCGCGCAGCCCTACCATCGCTCCGGCGACGGCGATAGACGCGCCGACGTGGCGGGCCATGAGCGCCGTCACCGGGATGATGGCGCCCTGGCCCACCGCGTAGATGGCGCCGGGGACGTACAAAGACGCCACCAGAGACCGCAGCCCGAACTCTGCCGCGCCAGGAGCCCGGTCGCTCAATACAGCCGGCCTGTCCTATTGGTGGAGCGACGCGGCGCTACTTCGATCATCGAATGCCAAACCTATCTCGGCGAGGGCGCGGCGCCCCGATTCTCGATGTTGTGGAGCACCCCATGAAACGATGTTACTATCAGACCATTAGCTCTCCTTTCATCGCCTTGCCAAAGTCGGACGGCGCGTCGTCGGCTCCTCGCTCGCCGGTCGTCGTGGTGCTCCACGAGCGTTATGGCATGGTGCAGCACACCAAAGACATGGCCAACCGTCTTGCGGGTCATGGCTTTGCGGTCGTCGCCCCCGAGCTCTTCGCCGGAAGCGAGACGCCGTCTGGGATCGCGTCTCGTGCGCGCACATCCGACTCGGTCGCCAACCAGACGATTCGCGACGCCGTAACCGCACTCACTGAACGAGCACCGGTCGACCCTCGACGGGTGGCGGTGCTAGGCGCCTGCCGGACTGGGCGCTATGCCTTATCGTACGCCGCCGTCGAAGATTTGTCCTGTTCGGTGGCACTATACGGGGCGGCCCAGCCCCGTGACTGGGAAGTCACCGACGACCAGCCCGACGGCCTAGAGGGCCTGATCGCTGCAGGCAACGCTCCGTTTCTTGGTCTCTACGGCGAACTCGACCATCTCATCTCCCGTGAAGACGTGTTGAGGTTGCGTGACGGGATGGAGCGCCATGCCCGCTCGTACGTGATCCACCAAGTCGCCGGGGCGCCGCATGGATGGCTCAACGACACGATGCCCGGTCGCTATCGGGGCGGCCCTGCAGAGTTCGCATGGTCTGTGATCGTGCAGTTCTTGCGTCAGCATTTCGACCAACCCACCCCGCACCGTACGACCTGGGAGTACCACGCCGATATTGCCGTGTCATACGACTTTTCCTCCAACAAACGCCTTGAGTAGCACAGAGACCCCTCGACCCATCAAAGAGGAGATGCGAGGATGAAATGGAGCCCGTCCGGAAACCTGAGCGCCGATCACAGCGCCCTGGTGCTCTTCGATGTCCTGCACGCCTACATCCATCCGACCGACCCGGAACGGGCACGAGTGCTCGCCGAGCGAGACCTGCTCGGAGCCCTCAGGCGCCTGCGGAACGCTGCCCGCAGCCACAACATGACGGTCCTCTACACCCTGGCCCGTCATGCGCCTGACTCCTCTGACGTTGTCGCTCATCTCACCGACAGCGACATGGATCTGCGCCCCTGGCCCGATGGCGTAGCCGTCCCTTTCAGTCCCGGTGTCAAGCGAGATGATCCAAGCGCCCGAATAGCCGACGAACTGGCCGCTGATCCCGACGACCTGGTACTCCCCAAGCAGCGCTGGAGCGCCTTTTTCCAGACGTCGCTGGAACTGAACCTGCGCGCCCGAGGGATCGATACCATCATTCTCGCCGGCTTGTCGACCGACGTAGGAATAGCCAGCACCGCCTTCTCCGCTCGGGACCGGGACTTCGGAATCGTCGTGGCCCGCGACGCTTGTTGGTCGCACCGCCCCGGCAACCACGACTTCTTCATGGACCGGGTCTTCCCCCGGATGGCCCGGGTGCGCAGCACCGACGAGGTCGTGTCCTTGATGGCCGCGACCGACGGGGCCGGGTAGCTCACAAGGCCATTGACGACACGGCTTCCTGGTCAGTCGACGGTAGCCGCAAGAAGGGCTCCCCCGTCGACGAGCAGGTCCACCCCGGTGATGAAGGAAGCCTCGTCCGACACGAGAAAAGCCACTGCGTTGGCGATGTCCGCCGGCTCGGCCGGACGCCCGAGCAGGTTGCGGATCGCTCGGTCGGTACTGACGGTATCTTTGCCAACGGGCGACCCCGCCTTGTTCGGTGCCACCAAATTCACGCGTATCCCCGCCGGGCCAAGCTGGATAGCCATGGACCTGGTCAGCCCGAACAACGCGCTTTTCGCCGCCGGGTAGGCAACAGCGTTGCCCCGACCACCGTAGGCGGATGTCGATCCGATGTTGACAATCGAGCCGCCATGTCCCTGCGCGACCATCCGGCGGCCGATCTGTTGACTGCAGAGAAATACGCTGCTCAAGGTGACGTCGATCACCCTCCGCCACTCCTGCTCGGCCAGGTCGAGGATCGTGGCACCTCGGTCGGTGGTGGCCACATTGTTTACCAGCACGTCGACGCGCCCGAAGCGGTCCACGGTGGACGAAACCAGGTCGGCCACGTCCGTCGAATTCGAGACGTCGCCGACGAAGGGCATGGCGCTGACTCCTGGGCGCGCTAGTCCCACTTCGGTGGCTACCGCGTCGGCCCTCGCCCGGTCCATGTCGACGACCACGACGTGCGCGCCTCGTCTGGCTAGCTTCAATGCGATCGACTGGCCGATGTTGCGTCCCGCTCCGGTGACAATCGCAACCCGCCCCCCCAGGTCCCCGGTCTCGTGCTCCTCCCGGTCGGGATCCGCTCGATGTTCATCCACTATTCGATCCTCCTCCTCTTGGCAGCTTCGTCGGCACCGGCACCATGGCGGTCCTGCGGGCTATGGTTTCGGCCACGTCCACTTCGTAGCGGCCTTGGTCGTCGACTTCCAGGACCACCCCGAAGTCCGAAAGTGCGCTCTGCGGGCTGCACCATCCAGACGTTACGTCCCAGGCGACTTTCTCGGGGCTGCGTTTCGTGGGCGCCCCGTAGCCACCGCCGCCGGGGCTGTCGAGCACGAACACATCTCCCGCATCGAGCGTCACCCCGGCGCACCGGGCGGGCAGCAAGCGCTCGTCGGCTCGGCCTGGGTTCACGACGATGCGGCCGCCGCGACCGGCAAGGCCGCCGGCGGCACCAGCAGGCGGGACGTCGTGGCGGGTCGAGCGCAACGCGAACTGGGAACGCTCAAGCACCTGGTAGCTGCGGCGGATGCCGAGGCCCCCCCGATACTCGCCGGGCCCACCCGAGTCGGGGATCAGGGACGTCTCTAGTACCCTCACCGGATACTCGGTTTCTACGATCTCCACCGGGGCGATCCGGCCGTTGGTGTGGTTCACGGTGGTCCCTGACGCGCCGTCACGTCCGTCCGAGGCCCCAGCACCGCCACCGAAGATCTCGTATTGAACCGCCGACGCGCTCTCGCTTTTCAACACGAAGGAGCGGCTGGCGCACCCGTCGGCTCTACCCCGTCCGTCGATGAGTTTCGAGCAGGCCTCGAAGCAGGCATCCACGACGGCGTGCACAGTCGGGTTGTAGGTGTTCACCGGTGCGGGAAACTCGGCGTTGACCACCATCCCCGGCGGTGCCACGAGGCCGAAAGACTCCAACAGGCCGCTGTTGATGTAGGTGTCGCCCCCGAGCAAAGCCACCACGACATAGGCACATGCCGCCTGGAGCAGCGGGAAGCGGATGTTGGCCGGGCCACGCGTCTGGGGGTCCGACCCGCTGAAGTCGAACTGCAGTTCCGCTCCGGACTTGACCACTTCCACTTGCACTCTCACCGGGCAGCCAAGGCTGATCCCGTCGTCGTCGATCAACCGCGACGCCGTAGCGCGCCCGTCGCGCCATCCGGCGATCTCACTTCGAATTCCACGTTTCGTGACCGCCCCGACCTCGTCGAAGAACCAGGTCAG
>JAKCEB010000194.1 GCA_021838305.1 Actinomycetes bacterium
GGTCGAGACGATCGGTCCGACGGTGTTGCCGGCTTAGGACGCTTCCGGGAACTGGATCTGTGGGTTGCTGCTGGTGCCTGCCCTAAGCAGAAGGTCAGGCAGCGTCGCCGTGGAGAAGCGCGACGAGTTTACGCGCCTCGTTCTGGATGGCTTCCACTCGGGCGGTAACGGCGCGTACATCGAGAGAACCGGAGGCGCCCAACACAGCCTGCCGTGCGTCCCAGCTCGGTCCTCGCGGTTGCGCCGTATCTTTGGGTCACCGGCCAAGACTTGCTGCACCTCTGCAATCGAAACCTCATGCCGGCTGAGGTGCTCCTCGTAGCCGTCGTCGATCTCGATCTGCGTGATGTCCGCACTCGATCCTCCATCGCGTATGACGATCGCACGCAAATTCGTCCTACAACTATGAGTACTTCGACGTCCCGCAGCGGGAACCCTATGCAGGACGGTCGGGCGGTAGCTGCAATCGAACATGCCTTCGTGCCGCAAGCCGATCCGCAACCGGGACAAGTCCCGCCGCATGGGGTGCAAGAAGGTCGCGGTCCTGATGCGAATCTCATGGGAGGAGGGTGAAGGCATCAACGTGAGCGGGGCGTACGGCGGTGAAGTGGCGCCGGTCGACGGTGGCGATCTCCTTGACCCCCAGCCGTTCGGCGGTGGTCACGACCGAGGCGTCGACGGTACCTATCGGCAGGTCCCGGTAGCGCACGACCAGCTCAGCGATGCGCAGCCAGTCCGCCGCCGCGACGGGCTCGACGGTGAACGAGCCGCCAGCGAGGTCCCCGAGGAAGCGGACCTCCGGGTCTGTCCCGAGTCGAGTCGCCAAGAGGTACGCCACCTCGGTGATGACCAGGGTCGGGACAATGAGCGGCCCGGCATGGGTTTCGAGAAGTTCCAGCGCGGCCGTGTGGTGCGCATCGTCGGCATCGACGTAGGCGTAGAGAGGACCGGCGTCGACGACGACCGCGGCTATCGCCCGACCTCGGCGGCGAGGATCTCCTCGATGCGCTCGGAGACATCGCTTCTTCCGCTGCGCCCGGCGGCGGCTGCGCCGAGCCGGCGTCGCTCCGAAGGTCCACCGAGATAGGCCTCGAGCGCTTCACGGCTGATGTCGGCGATGGTCGTTCCTCGAAGCTCGGCTTCGTGTCGTAGCCGCGCGTCAAGAGCGTCTGGGAGCTTGACCGTCGTGCGCTTCATGTATGCCAGCATACCCGTTCGGCCGGGAGTCGTTCCAACATGCGGAACGACGTACGGCAACGCCGCGTGCCGCAAGCCGATCGGTCTACGGGTAGCCCAACCACTGCACATGTTCAACACATGCTCAGACATGTGGCTAGCATGTCGGCATGACCAAGATGCTACAGGTACGAGATGTGCCCGACGACGTTCACGCGGAGCTCCGCCGTCGCGCCTCGGCCGCTGGGATGAGCCTGTCGGACTTCACCAGGCAGGAGCTGGCTCGGCTGGCCCGACGGCCGTCGCTCACAGATCTGCTGGATAGAGCCGCGCGCCGCAACGGCGACCCGATGACATTCGCTGAAGCCCGCGAAGCGGTCACCGCCGAGCGCCCGCCCGAGTGATCGTCGCCGACGCTTCGATCGTTGTCTCAGCGCTGCTCAGCACCGGTGGCGCCGGGGCTCGTGCGAGGGAGCGGCTTCGACAAGATCCTGATCTACATGTGCCGCACCTACTCGACGTGGAGGTCACCGCGGCCCTTCGTAGGCGGGTCCGTCTCGGACAGACCGACGCCGATACTGCGCTCGAAGTCCTGGGCGATCTTGCCGATCTTGCCGCCACGCGGTGGGACCACGAGCCACTCCTCCCCCGGGTTTGGGCTCTACGGGAGAACGTCACGGCGTACGACGCCTGCTACGTCGTGCTCGCCGAAATGCTGGACGTTGCGCTAGTCACGAGCGACGTTCGCCTTGCGCGCGCCCCGGGACTTCGATGCGCGATCGACGTGCTGACCGACTGAGGGCTCGGCCGCACGGCGGGCGCCTCGTAGGCCATGAAGCGGAGCGGTTCCACCTCGTCGCAAGCCGATCGGGCTGTGCGACAGCGTCAGGTAACGGACAAGAGCCGGAAGCCAAGCTGGGAAGTGGTACTCCCAGCAGGCAGCGGCCTTTCGACGACGGGACCGGTCTTCGGCTAGCTCAGGGACTCGGCGGAAGCAACGCCGCTCCGTTCTCCTCGGTCAAGCCGGTGAGGATGTCGCGGACTCGCTGTCGGCAGTAGCCGACGTACCCGCCGATCTCCGACTGGGACCAGGGAACGGGCAGGCTGGTGAACGTTTGCCAGTGGGGCTTCCCGGCGAAGGGATGCGGCGGTGCCCATGCGTCCAGCTCGCCGGTGAGGTCATAGTCACCGAAGTGCTCTCCGCTCCGAAGATGGTGGGCAGCTGAATATGTCCCCAACGTGGCGCATGCCCAGGCGCTGGCCGATCTCGTCGCCGATGAGTAGTACGCTATCAAGTACTACTCAAAGGAAGAGGCCATGACTGCAGTCAGTGCAACCGATGCTCGCAAGAGCTTGTTCGGCATCATCCGACAGGTCAATAACGACCACACCGCAGTCGAGGTCGTATCTCGGCACGGCAACGCGGTCATCATGTCGAAAGACGACTACGACGCGATGACCGAGACCGCCTACCTTCTGCGCAATCCCGCAAACGCCGAGCGGCTTCTTGCAGCGATCGAGCGAGCGCGGCGCGGCGAGTTCGAGCAGCACGACCTTCTCGACGGGTGACCCGGAAGCTTGCATTCGACCGAAACGGGTGGGAGGACTACATCTACTGGCAAACCCAGGATCGCAAGACGCTCAAACGCATCAACCAGCTCCTAGCCGACATGCTCCGCGACCCGTTCACCGGCATCGGCAAACCGGAACTGCTTAGACACGTCCTCACCGGCGCATGGTCACGCCGTATCGACGAAACCAACCGCCTCGTCTACTACGTCACCGACGACCACATCGTTGTCCTGCAGGCTCGGGAACACTATTGACGCAATGAGTAACGCTATCGTGACAAGGCTCTGGGTCAGCCCCCTCCCCGGTTTCATTCTGCCTATCCTTCTGGCTATATCGATGCCCAGGCGCTGGCCGGCGCCGGGGGATTCGAGGCTGCTCACGAGGCGAGCGTCTGCTCGCCGCGTGCCGGGCCGGGACACCCTCGTGGTCGTCAAATTCGACCGCCCCAGGTCGAGGGACGTCGCCGTTACCGTGCGCCTGTCGTCGGAGCAGGACGCGCTCATCCGCCGAGCCGCGGACCGCCCGACGATCTTCATCCACCTTGGCGTTCGACGCAGGCCCACAGCTCGGGGGGAAGTCCCACCTGCTCCTGGGCCGAGATGAACAGGTGCCGGCCTGGTCCTACCCACGGCCGGGCGTGGGCGAGGGGGTAGGGCACTCCGAGCTCGTCTCGAAGGTGCTCTATGAAGGCCCGAAGGCGCTGCATCGTCGCGCCAAGCGAGCGTCGGTACTCCCGAAGGGTGATGTCGTAGCCCGCCGTTAAAGTCGCTGGCGTGCCTCAGCCCGAAGCATTGATCTTGGCCGGTCCAAACGGCGCAGGTAAGACAACTGCGAGTGCCGGGATCTTGCCGGCCGGCACCCGATTCCTCAACGCCGATCTCATTGCCGAACGCCTATTCGCCGACGGGCATCCTCGGGCGGGATTGGACATCGCCGCCGGTCGTTTACTCCTGGGACACCTCGGGGAGGTCGTCAGAGGTGGGGAGTCCTTCTGTGTGGAGACGAATCTGGCTGACCGTGGGTATGCGAAGCGGATTGCTGTATGGCATCAACACGGCTACACCGTGCGTCTCGTCTTCTCAGCGCTAGAAAGCCCCGAACTTGCCGTGCGCCGTGTTGCCACCCGCGTGGCCTCCGGGGGACACGATGTCGCAGAAGAGGTGATCCGACGGCGATGGGCTGCCGGCCTTCGGGCTTTGTTCGACATCTACATGCCGATCGTCGACGGGTGGGTGCTGTTAAACAGCAACGAGAGGAGTGTCGTCAAAGTAGCGACGGGCGACCCGGAAGCTTTTGAGGTGCTCGACCCGCTGCGATGGGAGAGGATTCTTAGGCTTGCCCTTGAAGCAGGCGCTGAAGCTCCTCGTCGTCTGCTGTGAGCTCCTCGACTCCATGCCCTCGGTCTACAACCACCGGAAGGCCGAGCCTCAGCCGGCGCTCTATCTCCTTCCTGACGGCAGCCTGGAACTTGGCTGCGACGTCGCCGAACACGGGCGACACGCCAAGGGTGTCACTGGCTGCTTTGTTACTCGTCGCCATGGCCTCATGATACCGGCGCCACCTCATAGGGCGGGACCTCACCTCCCAGACTTCAGCCCGCAGCGGGGTGTGCGGATCTGTTATCTCCGAGCCAGCCTGTGGACGAGTCTACACGTGGAGACTGCCGCCCAGGCCGGTCGGTCGCGCACAGTGTCGGCGCAAACGGCAAACCTTTTTCCCATAGGCATCCGAAGCATTATCGGTCCCCTCGCCAAGGTGGTGCAGTCAGAGATCGACGCCGCCCTAGTTTCCGGCTTGCTCGTGGCCACGGCTGCCCTTGACGCTTTCAGACTGCACAGGTCACCACGCACGTGACCCCGACCCGACCGACGTCGTCGCTATATCCGCGTTTGGAGCGACCGGGCCGTCTTTTACCTCCGCACCATCGAAGCCCACCATCAACGTGAAAAGAAAGGGGGATGGGCGTTGCACCAACTTTCGCCAGACCCGGGATCTTGCGGCCACGCCGGGCGTTGATCGCTTCCCACACTTTGTGGCGGCGCCGTCCAGGTCGAAGCGGTCACGGTTCGATGACGAAACGGTCCTCGGCCTCCTAGACGAAGCCGCCTGGCTCTGAGTAAGTCTCACCCACCGGCTACCGTCACTGGCAACCTCCGTCGTCGACGGCTCGGCGAGACAGTTCCATAGAAAGCGTACCGATCCTCTCTCAACATGAGCAATCAGCGAAAA
>JAKCEB010000195.1 GCA_021838305.1 Actinomycetes bacterium
CCGAACGGACACTCGACGTGTACCGCCGGGCGCTAGGCACTGCCTAAACCGCCGGCGAGGTATGAAGCCCGTAGTCTTTGAGGCCGCGACAAGACTGTGTCCGTAATTGCACATTTTCCGTGCAATTACGGACACAGTCTTGGCGCAGGGACTTGCAATGTCGGATCGCCGCCAGCCGCTCACCGCCAGCCGCTCACCGCCAGCCGCTCACCGCCAGCCGATCACCGCCAGCCGATCACCGCCAGCCGCTCACCGCCAGCCGCTCGCCGCTGCCGGTGGTCGTCACTCGAAGACCAGGCAGCCGTCGTCGAGGTCGACGCTGCCCAACACGTCCTTCTCGGACCAGTAGTCCTGGCTGTGCTGCCACTCCGCCTTGTCTCCCCGGCGCGGCATGAGGTGTGCCGAGCGCGTCAGGTAACCGGGGTTGAAGTTCTCAGGGTCGACCCACTCGAGGATCGACATTGCAGCGTCCTGCCCGTCGCTTCGCACACGCGCCTCGACGCAACGCACGTCGAGTTCGTCCATGTGCGAGACCAGCCGGCAAACGAAGTCGGCAACGAGATCCACCCGCAAGGTCCAGCTCGCCCGGAAATACCCGAACACCCACACCATGTTCGGCACCCCGGTAAACATCATGCCCCTATAGGTGACCGTCTCCGCGAAGTCGACCGGTGCGCCGTCGACGCTGAAGTTGATGTCGCCCAGCACGCTCAGGTGAAAGCCGGTCGCCGTCACTACGATGTCGGCGGTCAGCTCGTCGCCTGATGCGAGACGGATACCTTTTTCCGTGAACCCCTCGATCACATCGGTCACTACCGACGCCTTGCCCGACGAGATCGCCTTGAAGAGGTCGCCGTCAGGCAGGTACGCAAGCCGCTGACGCCAGGGTCGGTAGCGGGGAGTGAAATGCCGTTCGACGTCGAAGTCGTCGGGGAGCTGCGCCCGCACCGAGTTGATCAGTTCTCCCGCTAGGAAGTCCGGGTTCTCGAAGGACAGCTGGGTTATCGCGTGCTGGTCGTGGAGGATCTTGCGCCGTGCTATCTCGTGAACCCACTCCTCGGGTATGTCCAACTCGCGAAGCATGTCGGCTGTCTCGTTGCGGTTCGGACCTGAGAAGAAGTACGTGGGCGAACGCTGAAGGATCGTCACGTGGCCGCACTCTTCGGCGATTGCTGGTACGAGCGTCGCTGCTGTCGCCCCGGAGCCGATTACGACGACGTCCTTGCCTGCGTAGTCAAGGTCTTCCGGCCACGTCTGTGGGTGCACGACAGTGCCCTGGAACTCCTCGATCCCCGGCCAGTCCGGCGTGTATCCCTCGCCGTGTCGGTAGTAGCCCTGGCACATCCAAAGAAATCCCGCCTTCACCTCGGAGGTCTCGCCCGTTTCCACTTGAAGCACACGGAGCGTCCAAGCTTTGTCCTCGCTCGACCAGGATGCGTCGAGAACACGATGGCGGTATCGGATGTTGGGCCCGATGTCGTTCTCGTCGATTACGTCCCCCAGGTAGGACAGTATCTCCGCCGCAGTGGCGATCGGCGGTCCGGTCCACGGCTTGAACCGGTAGCCGAAGGTGTACAGGTCGCTGTCGGAGCGGATCCCCGGGTAGCGGTGGACATGCCAGGTGCCCCCGAAGCTCTCGAGGTTCTCCAGGATCACGTAGCGTTTGCCTGGGAGTTTCTGTTGTAGATGGTACGCGGCGCCGATACCGGAGATGCCGGCGCCGACTATCACCACGTCGAAATTTTCTGAAGTTCCGGTCATGTCAGCTTCCCCATGTTGAACTTTTACCCACCTTCCAGACGCTCGCCGAGCCCGCTCCTCACGTTACCCACCCGTCCCAGCCGGGCGAGCGCGTCGCCGCTGATTCGCCACGCCTGCCACTCCCCGAGCGGAGCGGCTCCGATCGACCGATAGAAGTCAATTGCCGGCTCGTTCCAGGCAAGTACCTCCCATTCCAATCGTCCCAGGCCTCGCTCGGCGCATATGTTCGCAAGCTCTACCATTAGACGCCGGCCGAGCCCGCTCCGTCTCCAATCCTCCTCGACGTAAATGTCCTCGAGGTGCATTCCGGGGCGGCCAGTCCACGTCGAGAACGTCCGGTACCACAGCGCTATGCCGACTAGCCCGTTGGGGCCTTCAGCCACCAGCGACGATGCGACCTGGTCCGGCCCGAAGAGGGCGGCGTAGAGGAGCGGGGCGTCCATCTTGACGGCGTCGGGATCTCGTTCGTAGGCCGCCAAGCCACGCACGAGACGCAGGATCTCGCTCACGTCGCCTTCATGAGCCTGACGGATGTTCGGCTGCTCTGCCATGACCGCCATCATGGCAGCGCACCACCAGTCACGACCATCGCAGGCTACTCCCCGAGCACTGCCGGCCTGTCAGGAGCGTGGCTGTACTGCGACCATGACCCTGGAAATAGCCTACCGGGAGGAAAACCGGCGACCTCGAGTGCGAGCAGGTTGAAACACGCGGTCACCCCCGACCCGCAGTAGGAGACCACCTCGCTGCTGTCGTCGACCCCGACTGCCTCGAAGCGTTCCCGGAGTGTCGCGGCGGGGAGCAGGCGGCCCTCGCCGTCGAGGTTCTCCCTGCAGGGCAGGTTGCGGGCCCCCGGAATGTGCCCTGCGCGAGGATCGACCGGTTCGAAGTCACCTCTGAAGCGGTTGGCGTCCCGGGCGTCGAGGACGACCAGGTCCTGGTGCGCGAGGGTGTCGTTGGCGACCTCGTCGATGTCGGCGAGTCTGTCCACCGGCCAAGGTACAACGCTTCTTGCAACGGTCGGGCGGGTCGACGGGCTCGTCTCCAAGGTCCCGTTATATGCGCCGATTCCCCCGTCGAGTAACGCTGCGTCGTGGCCTGTCACCCGGAGCATCCACACGAGTCGGGCAGCGATGACTCCGCCAGCATCGTCATATGCCACAACCGTCGACGTGTCAGAAATCCCCAGTGCTCCCATACTTTCGGCGAACACCACGGGTTCGGGCAGCGGATGGCGGCCGTCTGCGGGGCTTCCCGGCCGGGCCAGGCAGCGTTCGAGGTCGACGAACACCGCTCCGGGAATGTGGCCGCCAAGGTAGGCGTCGAGCCCGCTGCGGCCGTCGAGATACCACCGGACGTCGACCACCACAACCTCCGAGGCGCCACCTTCGACTGCCTCGCCACCGATGTCCCTACGGTGGTCCTCCAACCACTGCATGGACACGACCGGATCAATCATCGGTCAACTGTAGACCGAGCGGGTAGGTCGAACCGGACAGGCGTGAGTCCGCCAGGTGAACTGCTCAGTAGGCGCCTTGCGCTTCGAAGATGGTGCGTGGGTTCGCGACCATCATCGTGTGAATCTGGTCTTCTGTCACCCCGCGCTCGCGAAGTGCGGGCAGCACATCGTTGGTTATGTGCATGTAGTTCCACCGTGGCGTCACCGCTGCCACCACCTCGTCGCCCAGCCAGTCGTTGTGGCATGCCGCGTCGTGGGAGAGAACCATCTTTTCCGCGTAGCCCTGCTCGCACATGGCAGCGACTGTGGCAACTCTGTCCTCGAAGGGCAAAAGTACGTCTATCCCGAACCGGTCCATCCCGATGTAGGACCCGTTGTCGATGAGACGCCGCAGATAGTCGAGGTCCGTCGTATCTCCACTGTGGCCGATCACCACTCTGGAAAGGTCGACTCCCTCCTCTTTGAATATCCGCTGCTGCTCGAGTCCCCGTTCGGTCTGCGCGTGGGTGTGGGTGGAGATCGGCACGCCTGTCTGGCGATGAGCCCGAGCGACAGCGCGCAGGACTTCCTCGACGCCTGGGGTCACACCGGGTTCGTCGGTGGCGCACTTGAGGATCGCCGCTTTGATACCGGTGTCAGCGATCCCTTCGGTGATGTCGCGCACGAACATCGGTGTCATCAAGTCGTCGCCGCCGAGCATCTTGCCAGGCCCGCGAAAATGAAAGTAGTTCGGCACATCGTTGTACGTGTACAGACCGGTCGCTGCGATGATGTTGATCGAAGTCTGCTCCGCGATACGGGCTATGCGGGGTATGTAACGACCGAGTCCGACGACGGTCAGGTCGACGATCGTCGACACGCCGGCTGCTGCTAGTTCGTTTAGACGTGTTACCGCGTCGGAGACGCGGGTGTCCTCGTCCCCCCAGCCGCCGGGGTAGTTCTCCTGGATTTCGGTGCTGAGCACGAAGACGTGCTCGTGCATGAGGGTCTGGCCGAGCGCATCGACGTCCAGCGGCCCTCGGGCTGTCTCTACGGTTGTCAATTTCGTTCTCCTCCCCTATACGAAACGCTCATTCCAACTTCGCGGCGCTGTGCGTCACCGTACCAGGGACAAACACCGACGCGCCGAACTCACCGTAACTGCTTGCCCCACTCCGACTGGTCGCGGACTAACGCCTTTAGGACTTTGCCGCCCGGGTTGCGCGGGAGCGGGTCTGGACGGACAACCACGAATTGAGGCACCTTGAAGTCGGCCAGGCGCGTCCTCGCGAAGCTCACCAGATCCGTTGGGTCGACGCTGCGCCCGGGGCGGGGGACCACGACCGCGCCGACCTTCTCGCCCATCATCGTGTCAGGCACGCCGACGACGGCCACCTCGAACACGTCGGGGTGCGCCGCGAGAGCATTCTCCACTTCCACGCAGTAGACGTTCTCACCGCCACGGTTCACCATGTCCTTCTTGCGGTCGACGATCTGGCAGAAGCCGTCGCTGTCGATCTTGGCGATGTCGCCTGTGTGAAGCCAGCCGTCGACGAACGCCTCGGCCGTCGCCTCCGGCTTGCGCCAGTAGCCGGCCACCACGTTGGGTCCCCTGACCAAAAGCTCGCCGGCACCAGTGGCGGGGTCCACGTCGGCGAGGTCGAGCTCGACCGGTGGGGCTGCGAAGCCGACCGTCTCTGCACGGGCTTCCGCGTATTCGTGTGGCAGGAAGGTCGCCACCGAGCAAGTTTCGGTCAGGCCGAAG
>JAKCEB010000196.1 GCA_021838305.1 Actinomycetes bacterium
ATGGCGCTCGGCCTGACGGCGGTGATCGCAGTCGTGGTCCGACTCCGTGGATCCGGCGGGACACCACCCCAGCACGGCGGATGGCGCGAGATACCGACCGACGACTTGGCCTGAGGGCACACCCGACAGGTGCGTATCGCTGTAGTTGGGGCCGGAGCTGTAGGTAGCCGGATCGTAGAATTTCTAGTCGGATCCGACGACGTGGGGTCCGTCGTCGTCGTCGGGGACCCGAGCGGCCACAGGCAGAAGGGCGGTTCGTTCCACTTCGACGGTGATCGAAGCGGCCCTAGGTTCCCGCCGACGGGAAAAGTAGAGTTCGCCGACGTCGGGGAAGCGGCCGACCTCGGCGTCGATGTAACCGTCGTCACAGCGCCGGAACTCTTGGAGCACTTCGTCCATCTTTCTCCGGCAGAGTCGGGGCACGTCGTAACCCCCGTCGACGAACCGGACTTACTTCGCCGCACGATGGCGATGGACGACCACGCCCGACAAAGCGGGCGCAGCGTGGCGCTCGGGACCGCAATGGCGCCGGGCTTGTCGTGTGTCCTCGCGCGCTACCTGTGCGGCGATGGAGGAAGCAACTACCTGGGCGGATTCGACGTAGTGGAAGAACTTCACGTAGCGAGCGCCGGCACCGGTGGCCCGACGTGCGCCAGGCGTCACCATAGCGCGCTGGCCGCGATCTCCGTGGACTGGCAGGAAGGCTCATGGAGGCGCCGGCCGGGCGGGTCGGGCCGTGAGCTTGTCTGGTTCCCCGGGCCGGTCGGAGGCGCGGACTGCTACCGGGCTCACCTCGCCGACCCGATGCTCCTCGCGCCCGCCTTTCCATCGGCGAGACGAATCACCGCAAGGATAGAAGCGACCCGGCGGGACCGCCTGACCTCCCCACTTCCCATGCTACGCAAACCGCATCCGGAAGGCCTCACGGGCGCTGTACGTGTCGAGATGAGAGGCTTCGTCGGCCGTGAAGCTGTCACCCGGATCGTCGGGTCCGCAGGCAGGCCTGCCGTGATAGCCGCTGCGGTATGTACGGTTACCGCGAGGTGGGCGGCGCAAGGGCGGCTTTCGCGAACGGGTGTTGCCGGACTCGCGGAACTAGTGGACGACCCGGCCGCGTTCGCACGGGACTTGGCCGACTACGGCGTGACTATATCGGGATTCGTGGGGGGCGACGTCTGAGGGCGGCGGAGTCTGAGGGCGGCGGCGCTGACGTCCGAGGGCTGGGTCGCTAGCCGGTCCTCCGCCGTCTAGGGGCGGCGGAAACGTTGGTTCCAGCGCTTCTTCCAGTCGAGGGGGTCTATCACGGGGGTCGCCGAGATCGCACGGTTCAACAAACGCAACCCCGCGGTGGCCCGAAAGTCGTCGGACCTCGCCGAAACGAGCGATGCGTAAAAGTTGCGAGCCTCCACAAGCGTCGGCCTGTCGGCGTCCGCGCTTGCGGAGAGAACCTCGGGGTCGGCCTGGCCTGCCTGCGCCATCCGATCCGCTTCGAGCACCACAGCCTTGACAGGCGACCGTAAAACGTCGAAGCGGCCGGGAGCGCGCGCCGACAGGTACCCGAAACTTTCGGTCGACGTCGCCGACGAAGACGGTTCACGAGACGTGGATTGCTCGGGCGTTGCGGGTTCACGGGCTGCGGTCATCGACATGATGCCCACCACAATACGGTGACTTGACCGCTCACGGCGCCGGGGCGTCAGGCGAAGCGCGGAACTGGAAGCCGGGAGGTCCCGCTGAAGCCGTGCATGCCCCACTGGGCGAGATGGCGCCATGCGACCTGCTCGCCGCTCATGGCAGCGTCTATCAAGTTCATGAGGAAGCTGTCACCGGGAGCAACGGTGGTGGTGACCTGTCCGGTTCCGTTGCCGATGCCTCCGCAGATATCGACACGCCAGAAGTCCTCCGCGAGATGCTGCGAGATACGCACGGTCACGGACCGTTGCGCTTCGAGGGTCACGACCTGCTCGGCTATCAGTTGTTCGTCCGACACGACGCTCTCCTGTCTCGTCGGCCAACTTCGCTGACCTCGCGAGACTCTAGCCAGCCTTCCGGCACCGCCTGGACCACGGCTCGCCAACCCGGCTCGCCCACGGCATCCCGCGACGGTCAGCTCTGGCGAGCGTCCTAGGCTCGACTTGCACACCACTCCCAGAGGGAGTCGCCTTCGCTTAGCGCCTCGAGGCGTCCCGGCCGGGTCCCGGGGCGGTAATACTCGCCTCGTCGGCGTCGGTCATGCCAGAAGCCGGGTTGCGGCACGTCGCCGCCTGCGAGCGCTTCGCCGACCAACCAGACGATCGTGTCGGCCCCCTGGTCGGGACTGCGAAGGAGCGGTCCGAGACGGCTCATTCCTGCGAGAGCTCCCTGCAGGCCTTCTGTGTTCACCCACCCCGGGTGGGCGCTGTAGCTCGACACGGCCGGGGAGAGGCGGCGCTGCCACTCCGATGCGAGCACCACCTGCGCCCGCTTCGCTCGCGCGTAGGCAACAGCCCCCCGGTATTCCGAAGCGTCCATCTCCAGTCGGGCCAAGTCGAATCTCTCCGTGTACATCCCGCCGGATGACACCGTTACCAGCACCGACCTCGCCGGGCGGAGGTGAGGGAGGAGAAGCTCGGTTACGCGAAAAGGGGCGATCACGTGGGTGGCGACAGTGAGCTCGGTCCCGTCGGGCGCCTCGCGGTAGTCGCCGAAGAGGGCCCCGGCGTTGTGGACGATCCCGTCCAGAGCCGACGCATCCGCGACCACGCGCTCCACGAGGTCTTTGACTTGGGAGGCGACCACAAGGTCTGCGACCACGAGGCGCGCTCTACCGCCGGCTGACTTCACACTCCTTGCGGTTTCGGCGAGTCGCTGCTCGTTGCGACCGGTGATCCACAGCTCAGCTCCGAGCTTGGCGAGACCTACCGCTATCGCACGGCCGATGCCCGACGAGGCCCCGGTAACCAAGATCGTCTTCCCGTCGAGTCGAGGTGGTTCGCGCCATTTCCCGCTTCGGCTTCTCACGTCGAAGCCGATCCGTGTGAAGCTCCCGAAGATCGACGCCTCCAGCACGGCGTCGGCGGCGTTGGTGAGGAGCCGACCGGTGCTTTGCATGAACGCAACGCTACCGATTACCGCAGTAGTTTCGGTCGGGTGGTTGCTACCGGTCGCACGGCGAGTGCCGCCACAGTGGCGTCACAAACGCAAGCCGGCGCTATCGGAGGAAGCGCAGGAGGGGGCATAGGAGGCGAGGCGCTGCGCCGACGAGCGAAGCCGGGCCATCGCCGCAAGGGCCGCCACCGTGTCTTGAAGCGGATGGCGTTGGCGGGAGCGGCCGCAGTGCTTCTTGTGGCCATCCTCGGGGGAGTCCTCTTCGCCGTGACCCCGTCGGCGAGAAGCGCACCGTCGAAAGTTGCGGCAATCCTCGCTTCGCATCATGCACCGAGCGACAACGGAGTCGTACCGCAAAAGGTCGCCGACGCCGTGCTCGCGACCGAGGACAGCAGGTTCTACAGCGACCCGGCCCTCGACCCGCAAGGAACGGTCCGCGCCGCGTGGGGTTTCGTGACCGCCAACCCCAATCTGGGTGGGGCCACGATCGAGGTCCAGCTCGCGAAGCTCCTCTACACTCCCGGCCACTCCTCGCCCGCAGCACTTGCAGAGCAGGTCGCGATGGCCTTCAAGCTCGACAACGACTTCACCAAACAGCAGATCCTGGCGATGTACCTGAACGCCGCCTACTTCGGGGACGGCTCCTACGGCATCACGGCTGCGGCGTTGCATTACTTCGGAAAGTCAGCGGCCGAGCTGACCTGGGGTCAAGCCGCCCTCCTCGCGGGCCTCCTGCAGGCCCCCTCCGCCTACGACCCCCACACCCACCTCTCGGCGGCACTTGCTAGACGCAGTCACGTGTTCGCTCGCCTGGTTGCTGTAGGCAGCCTCACCGCTGCCCAAGCGCAAGTCGATTCCGCAGCCCCCCTAGACCCGGCGGTCACCTTCAGCGGGTAGCACCCCGAACCAAGCGAGCCTCGCGCGATCCACGTCGGTGCAGTACCCTTGGCTTGACGTGAGCAGCCCGATCCGATCCGGCCGGTTCGTCTACGGCCCGTTGGAAATCGACGAGGGCACCGGTGTCATGCGCTGCCACTACAGCCTCGACGACCTGGACCTGGTCGAGACCGTGGACGTCGGGCCCGGTCATGAGTGGACGCCGGCAGCGTACGAGGCGGCCAGAATCGTCGCGCTACTCGCAGGAGTGTCTTACTACAAGGCTGGTGCTCCGCCGGTGATCGACCTCGCCGGCATGGGCGTTCGGGAAGAAGAGCGGGCGTTCGTCCGCGACTTCTACATCCAAGGCCTCGGCGAGTTCGCGTACCGCAACGGGCTTGACCTAGCCGACTTGCAGATCGTCGGCGGTGTACCCCTCATGGGCAGCGCTCCCCCGCCGACCGGGCGTCGTCGAGCGGACCCGAGTCGGCTTCTCGTCCCTTTCGGAGGAGGAATTGACTCGATCGTCACCGTCGAATGCCTTCGCGAGGGGGGATGCGACATGGAACTGTTCGTCGTGAACCGCCGCGGGGTCCCCCGATTCGAGGCGATCGAACGCGCCGCCGCAGTGACCGGCCTCGGCGTGCGAAGAGCACAGCGAGAGATCGACCCGTGGATCCTCTCGCCGCCGGAGGGGGTGTCGCCCTTCAACGGTCACGTCCCTGTAACGGGCATCGTCTCGGCGATAGCCGTCTTGTGCGCCGTTCTCGACGGCGCAAGCGCAGTCGTCATGTCCAACGAGTGGTCGGCGAGCAAACCGACCCTGGTAGCTGACGGCGTGGCGGTCAACCACCAGTACTCGAAAAGCGATGCGTTCGAGTCGTCCCTGCGGGCGGTTCTCAAGTCGGCGCTGGGCGACGAACCGGACTTCTTCTCGCTGCTCAGGGCGTCGAGCGAAC
>JAKCEB010000197.1 GCA_021838305.1 Actinomycetes bacterium
GCCGGGACCTCTGCGTGCGTTCGGACGCCGTGATCGTCTCCGTCAACTACCGTCACGCCCCGGAGGACCCGTTCCCCGCCCCGGTCGACGACGCTTTCGCCGCCGTTCGCTGGGTGGCCGACAACGCGGAGATGCTCGGCGGCCGACCGGGACGTCTCGCTGTCGCCGGCTGGAGCGCCGGGGGCAACCTGGCTGCGGTCGTCTGCCAACTCGCTCGCGACGCCGGCGGCCCCGAGATCTCAGGGCAGCTTCTATTGTGCCCGGTGACCGATGGCGACATGTCGAGGCAGTCCTACGTGGACAACGGCGAGGGCTACGTGCTCACCGGCGCGCTCATGCGGTGGTTCTTCGACCAGTACGGGATCGGCGAGGCCGAGTCGAGCGACCCGCGCTTCGCCCCGCTGCACGGCGACCTTCGCGGCTTGGCGCCCGCGGCGATAGTCACCGCCGACTTCGACCCGCTTCGCGACGAAGGGCTCGCATACGCCGACGCCCTCGCCGACGCCGGCGTTCCGGTCACCCGTATACGGGCCAGAGGCCACACTCATACCTCAGTCGGGATGGTCGACCTGATCATATCGGCTGCCCCCGTACGGGAGGAGATGGCGGCAGCGCTGCGGAGCTTTTTCCAGTCTAAGGTTCAAGTTCAGGTTTAGACTGAGGAGCTGGCGGCCGGCTCAGACAGCTACGTCGCAGGAGTCCCCGTCGCAGACGGGGCCGTCGCCGCCTATCACTTCTATGTCGGGGTGGCCCTTCCGCCACGCTCGTCGCAGCACAGCAAGGAGGGTGTCGGGGTCCTGCGCGCCGGGGACGGCGAAGGATCGATCGAAGACGAAGAACGGAACCCCGGTGGCCCCTAGCTCCGAGGCGACCTGCTCGTCGGCCCTGACTTCGTCCGTGAAGCGGTCTCCGTCCAAAAGCTCGGCCGCTTCGCCTGCATCCAAACCCACCGACACGGCGACCTTCACGAGTTCGTCGGGCTCGCTGATCGCCACCCGTTCGACGAAGTAGGCGTGCAGCAGCGCCTCCTTGAGAGCGGCACCCGTCTTGGCGTCCTTGTCATACGCGAGGTGGATGAGCCGGTGAGCGGCGAAAGTATTACCAGGCTGCGTGGCGGCCAGGTCCATGTCTATGCCCTCCGCTGCGGCCATGGTGTCCATGTGGCCGACCTGGCGGAGCGCCTGATCGTGGCTCAAACCGTATTTAGCAGCGAGATGACCGACCATGTCGCCAGTTCGCCGGAACGGCGCCCGGGGGTCCAGCTCGAAGCTTCGCCAGCGCACTTCGACCTGCGACGCGTGCTCGAAGCGATCGAGGGCCTTCTCGAACCTCCGCTTGCCTACATAACACCAGGGGCAGACGACATCTGACCATATTTCGACGAGCATGACCTGCTCAACGTTCGCGGTGCCGGTTGTGTTCCGACGTTTCGGCCGGATCGGAACCCTGCAGATGCGACCTGGCGACGTGGGTGCGTAGGGCTTCTACGAAAGCCCGGGCGGCGGGCGAGAAGGGCCGGTCGTGGCGTGAGGCCAATCCGACTGTGCGGGCGAGTGCGGGGTCGTCGAATCGGATGCCCCGCAGGCGGCCGCCCGACTGCGTTATCACCGACTCGGGTACGACAGCTGCGGCGACTCCGGCGGCAACGAGGGCGAGGGCGCCGTCCATCTCCATCCCGCTGATGGCGACGACAGGCCGGAAGCCGGCCCGCCTGCAGGCAGCGAGCGTGGCTTCGCGCAGGTCGTAGCCGTCCTTGAACATGATGAGCGGAACGTTCTCAAGCTCCCCGGTCGATATCGACTTGCGACCTGCAATCACGTGGTTTTCGTCGACTGCGAGCACCAGCGCTTCGCTCATGAGCCGAGAGCACGACACCCACGGCCGCTCGACTGGAAGGATCACGACGGCCACGTCGAGCTCACCGGAGCCGAGGCGCTCCACCAGGTCTCCCGATCCCGCCTCGTGGATCCGCAGTTCGACGCCGGGATGGCTTCGATGGAATGCGGCCAGGACCGGCGGTAAGACGTTGGTTGTAAGCGACGGGGTCGCCCCGATCACAAGCCGCCCGCCGCGCATGCCGAGCAGGTCGCGCACCGCCGCCGACCCGGCTTCACAGTCGGCGAGCACCTGGCGCGCCCATGGAAGGAACACTTCCCCGGCGCCGGTCAAAGTGACCTCGGACTTCTCCCTGTAGAACAGCTGCGCCCCGAGTTCGCGCTCCAGGCCGGCGATTGCGCTGGATATGGATGGCTGCGCGACGTGAAGGCGGGCGGCGGCGCGGGTGAAGCGCTTCTCTTCTGCGACGGCGACCATGAAGCGGAGCTGGTTCATCTGCATGCCATAGGCTATCTCTATAGTTACAAGAGGAATTGCGTCCTTTACCTTTGGGTGCGGAAGGCTTATATTCCCGATACGTCTCTACGTTGGTTTTGCCCCCACGTAGTGCCGACGTAGTTCCATCATCGACGAAGGAAAGCGAGACCGAGTGGTCGCACCTGTAGTCCCCACGCCTGCGCCAGCCCCCAGGCCCGCGATCAAGGCGAACCCGCGAGCTGCCATAGCGGCGAGGACTCTCAGGAACGACCGATGGTGGGTGTCGCCTGCAATCTCTTTCGCCGTGCTCTCCGCGTTCGTCATCTACGCTACGTGGGCGGCATTTGACAACGGTAACTACTACGTCAAGCCGTACATCTCGCCGTTCTACTCGCCGTGCCTGGCGCACATCTGCGGGGCCGCCACCACCCATGGCAATACCGGGGTGCCCCCGCACCTGAGCATCTTCGGGGCGTGGTGGGCGATATCCCCGGCGATCATCATCTTGATCTTCCCCCTCGGATTCCGCATGACCTGCTACTACTACCGCAGGGCCTACTACCGCGCCTTTTGGATGTCGCCGCCGGCGTGCGCCGTCGCCGAGCCGCACAAGTCGTACTCGGGCGAGACGCGATTCCCGCTGATCATGCAAAACGTCCACCGTTACTTCTTCTACGCCGGCCTTGTGTTCAACGCCATCCTCACCTACGACGCAATAGCGGCGTTTGTCACGCCCCGAGCGGCGTCCTACGGGGGCGGGTATGTCGGTCTCGGGAGTTTCGTTCTTTTGACCAACGCGGTGCTCCTCTGGCTGTACTCGGCGTCGTGTCACTCGTGCCGTCACATTGTCGGCGGCCGTCTCAAGCACTTCTCGAAGCACCCGGTCCGCTACAAGATGTGGGGGATCGTCTCCAAGCTGAACGCCAAGCACATGCAGCTCGCATGGATGAGCCTCATCTTCGTGGCTCTCACCGACGTCTACGTCCGGCTGGCAGCTAGCGGCGCACTCGGACACGGAAGGTGGATCTGATGACCGAAGTCGAAACACACAACTACGACGTCATCGTCATCGGTGCCGGCGGCGCAGGTCTGCGCGCTGCGATCGCGGCTCACGACGCGGGCGCGAAGACCGCCGTCATTTGCAAGAGCCTGCTCGGCAAGGCCCACACCGTGATGGCGGAGGGTGGGATCGCCGCAGCGATGGGCAACCTGTGGCCGGAGGACAACTGGAAGGTCCACTTCCGTGACACCATGCGCGGCGGCAAGCTGCTCAACCACTGGCGCATGGCGGAGCTTCACGCCAAAGAGGCCCCCGAGCGCGTTTGGGAGCTCGAGCAGTGGGGAGCGCTATTCGATCGCACCCCCGAAGGTCTGATAAGCCAGCGCGACTTCGGTGGCCACCGCTACGCGCGCTTGGCGCACGTGGGTGACCGAACCGGTCTAGAGATGATCCGCACCCTCCAGCAGCGGACGGTAGCGCTCGGCATCGACGTGTTCATGGAGTGCACGGTCACGGCCCTGCTAAAAGACGGCGACCGGATGTCCGGCGCTTTCGGTTACTGGCGTGAGACCGGTCGATTCGTATGCTTCGAGTCGCCGTCTGTGGTGCTGGCGACTGGTGGCATCGGCAAATCGTGGAAGGTGACATCCAACTCCTGGGAGTACACCGGAGACGGCCACGCTCTCGCCATGAGGGCCGGTGCCGGGCTTGTCAACATGGAGTTCGTCCAGTTCCACCCGACCGGAATGGTGTGGCCTCCGTCGGTGCGGGGAATCCTCGTGACGGAATCGGTTCGAGGCGACGGCGGCGTGCTCAAGAACTCCGACGGCGAACGTTTCATGTTCAAGTACATCCCCGAGTTCTTCAAGGCCGAGACCGCTGACACAATTGAGGAAGCCGACCGGTGGTATGACGACAAGAAGAACAATCGCCGCCCGCCCGAGTTGCTGCCTCGCGACGAAGTGGCTCGTGCAATCAACTCTGAGATCAAGGCCGGACGGGGGTCCCCGCACGGCGGGGTCTTCCTCGACATCGCCAGCCGTCGCAGCGCCGAGTACATCCAGAAGCGACTGCCTTCGATGTACCACCAGTTCAAAGAGCTCGCCCAGGTTGACATCACGACCGACCCGATGGAGATCGGGCCTACATGCCATTACGTGATGGGTGGCGTGGAGGTCGACCCTGACAGCGGGGAGTCGAAGGTCAAAGGCCTCTACGCCGCGGGCGAGGTAGCCGGGGGCATGCACGGAGCGAACCGTTTGGGCGGTAACTCGCTCGGCGATCTGCTTGTCTTTGGAAAAAGGGCCGGTGAGTACGCGGCGAAGTACGCGACAGACATGGACGGTTCGCGTCCTGCGGTAGCTACCTCAGATCTTGAAGCGGCGGCGAGCGAAGCTCTCGCTCCTTTCAACACCGACGGCGGGGAGAACCCCTACACCGTCCAGTACGAACTGCAGGCGGTCATGCAGAGTCTCGTCGGTATCATCCGAAACGAGGAGGAGCTAAACACCGCGATTAAGGAGATCGATGCGCTTCGTCGGCGCGTGGACCATCTGAGCGTGGAAG
>JAKCEB010000198.1 GCA_021838305.1 Actinomycetes bacterium
TGGAGGAGCCGTATTGAATGTTCACGTTGATGGTCTGCGAGTCCACCCAGGTGCCGGCGGACGTGCTGAGCGTCCAGATGCGCAGGACCGTGCCTTTGACCGCTAGGGCCTCAAGTGTTCCTGCGTGCCCGGCGGCGAGAGTCGCCGTTCCCGGGGGAGTCGGCGGGAGTGTCGTCCAGTTCGATCCCGGCCCTGCGACAGAGTAGGAGACGAGCGATGTCCCCGGTCCGTGCGCGATGGCGAACAGTTCGCTGCCCGACTCAGCGCCGAACGACACGACGGCGTCGGTTGATCGGACGGCTATCGACGGCGATTCCTGCCATGTCACGCCGTCGGCGCTCCAGGCTGCGACGAGGTGCGGTACCGCGCCATGCGGTCCCGTCACGCCGAGCAGGGCAGCGACACCGGAACCCTCCGGTGCGGGCCTGAGAGCAAGGACGGTGACCGTGAGGTGCGCGAGCCCGTTGACCGCTGGCCCGGTCGGTGCCCAACCATTGGAAGTGCGAACGAACAAACCAATGGATCCGGGTTTGGTGCACGACGCTCCGACTACGGTGCTGCTACCTGCGTATCCCACGGCATTGAACGAACGTGCAGCGCAAGCCCGCCCGGCTTGGGTCGAGTCGAAGCTCTGCAGGGTCGCGACGGTCTTCCAGGACGAGAGGTTCCCGTTTGCTGCGATCACGGTAGCACCTGGGATCGTCCGGCCTCCAGCGCTGGATGCGGTGATTGCCGTCGCCTGCCCGGAGGGTCCTAGAGCCAACGCGGACGGAGTTGCAGTCATCGCCTGGTCGATCAGGCCGGTCGACCAGGCGAGTCCACCGTCGGTTGTGGAGATCAGCGGCGTGTAGGTGAGGTCGACCGACGGCCGGATGGCTACGGCCAGGTCTTTGCCGTTTGCGGCTAACACAATTCCGCCGTTCGTGGCGGTGCCGGTAGCCTTCACCTGGTTTGTCCAAGTGGAGGTGCCGGCGGGCCGGTAGGGGAGCTGCCAGAAAGTGTTGAGCGGGTCCTGAAGGTGACCCATCGCCAATGTGGTCCAAACGCCGCTCGGAGTCGTCACAGACGTTGCCAAAGGAATCGTCCACGTCGTCGACGTTGTGGGCGAAGCGCTGGTAGTGGTGCTGGAGCATGCGCTCAACGTCGCTGCCAGTGCAGCCGCTGCGAACGCGGAGCACACGGCGCCGATAAGGCGCGGCGGGGAGCCGTTCATGAACCAGAGGCAACTTTTTTCAAAGTGCTTGCCAGCAAGACTGAAAACGACGACTCAGTCGCGGTCGTCCCCGGTCCGGGGTCGGCATTGAGCACGTAGCGTAAGTGGCCGCCGGGGCCGATTATCGCTACGAACTCGCTGTGGCCGATCATCGCGCCGCCGGGGGACAGTTCGGTCGCATTGCCGAATGCTGACCAAACCGCTTCGAGGTCGTGGAGAGTCTTGCCGGTCAGGAACTTCCAGTTGGGAAGCGCCGCCATCTTCTCTTGGAGGTCGAAGGCTTGCAGGTACTCGGGAGCGACGAAGATCGGGTTGGCGTTGACGGCGACCAACTCGACTTTCGCCGCGGTCGGCCCGAGCAGACCGTCTGCCTGGCGGAAGTACTGAGCGATCAGCGGGCAGGTGGAGGTACAGACGTCATCAAGAAAGGTGAGGGCCACCGTCTTGCCTCTAAGCGTTGCGGAGCTGACCGGCGATCCCGTCTGGTCGATCAACTGGAACGACGGCGAGGGTGCGTACTCCTGCTGGGGCGGCCCCGCTACCGCCTGGGCGAGTATTGCGTCGGCGTTCGGGTTGGCTGCGGCGGCCGCCGCGGGAACAGAGCCGACCAGCACCACGGCGATCGCAGCGACAGATGCCGCCACCCGCAGCGCGTACGTCGGGTCCAAGGCGAGGCGGGCAAACGGCGACCTGACGGCGACGTCCGGGCTTTGGACTGAGGCAGCGTCGAATGACACACGAGTAGCCGGCCGGGTGAACGCCAAGTATCCCGCGAAGAGGATCACGAGGGCCGGGATCATCGAGTTCGGGTCCGTGCCGACGCCTCCGAGGAAGCCCAGATCCTCGATGAGAAGCCAGTCGGCGAGCAACAGGACGACGGCGGCGGCGAGGCCAGCACGAAGAAGGAGGGGACTGCCTGAGAGGAACACGATTCCGAGGGCGCCGATAGCCACGACGGCGAACAGGTTCACCCCCCAACCGTGCGAAGCGTCGAAGCTTGCGAACGCCGAAACGGCGCTGGCGATGGCATGTGGCTGTGGCGTGGAGGCCATATGGCGGACCATCGAAGCGAGCTGCCCGGCGGTGCCGTTCGCCAAGGGACGACCTTGCCAGAAGCCGCGCCCGGGCCAGGCTTGAAGAATCGCCATCCCAACCAGAAACGAGCCCATGGAGCCAAGCATGATCCGGCCTGTCCGCGCCCGCTCCCAAACCTCGTCAGGTAGGGCGATCAGCACTCCTGCGACGCAGTAGAAAAGGACGGCCCCTGGGAGGCCGAAGAGAAACGACTGGCCCGGCGCGAAGATCTGCCCGAACGCTTCGCCGAAAATCCACACGACCAGGCCCCACCCGACGCTCAGCACGCCAGCGAGGCGCGACCACAGTCCTCTCGGTGCGACGAGAAGCCAAAGTCCGATGCCGACCTGCACCCACACGGCCGCAGCGGGTGCTGCGATGGGATGGTAGCTCCAGATTGTTGCGAGTTGATTGTCGAGGTGTTGCACCCACGTCGGCGACGAAGCCGCTGCGGGCTGGATGACGTTGGCCGCCATCCCGAGGGGGATTGACGCTTGGCCTTGGAGGATCCCGTCGAAAATCCACAGCATGCCGAACGACAGGCGAAGAAGGCGGCGGGCGGCAGGCTCGCTCGGCGCTGCTGCGGCCTCCGGAGTCGCTGAGCCGACGGCCTGCGACAGAGAGCCAGCCTCGAAGTCGACGGTGGCGCCGGCGAACGCTCGCAGACGGCGGGATCGAAAGACGTTCCAGGCGACCCAGAGCACCGCCAGGACGACCAGGCAGACAAGGCCCTGGCGGAGGAGCAGGCGGTGAAATGCTGCGACGACGAGCGAGTTGGTCGCAGCGAGGCCGGTGTTCATGCCAGGCATGAGGTCGTAGGGTAGCTGGCGTCGAGGGGCTACGTCGCGCGCCCGAGGTGACCCGGTCCAGCCTTTCCGGTCCGACGTCACCTACGCTTCGACGGGTGACAGACACCGTCCGCTTGGCCAGACCCCATGAAGGCGTCGCCGTCGTGACAATGTCCAACGCTGCCGTGTCCAACTTCGGCACCTCTACGGATCGCCTCTGAGCTAGACGCTTGTCACCACTGCGGCCATCCGGGCGGCAGGTCCCCGGTGGCAGGGCTGTTCTGCAGCACCCCGGCCGGCGCGCCGAGTGAGGCAAGAAGCAGCGAGAAGTTGTATCCGAAGGCCGTCGAGTTGGAGCCGTCGAACTGGCCGGCCCCGTAGGCCATGGTGGCGCCGGTTCCCGCGTAGCTCGCCCAGCCGGTCTCCACCCCGTCGGGCCCCTCGAACATCGTTCCTAGGACCGTCGAGCTGGTCACCGACTCGCCGAGCGTGACGGACGGGAGGATGTCCTCGGCGGCGTAGACGGTCAGCCCGGCGGCCGGGCCATCGGTGAGGCGGTAGGCGATGAAAGTTGCGCCCGGCCATCCCGAGTTCGTTACCGACAGCACGACCCCGTCCCCGATGGCGTATATCGGCCCGATGCCGCTGTAGTCGACACCCTGATCGACGCGCTCCGGGTACAGGTTCGCCACGGCGCGAAGCGGATTGGCGTACGTTCCTGGGGACGGGACGACCGGGGCTGGTGCCTGCACGAGTTGCAAGACGGGGGCCGTGACCGGAGGGTATGTGGTGACGGGAGCCGCCGCGATTGTGGTCGGAGGTTCGGTTGGCACGGGCGTCGATACCGGCCGGCTCGTGATGCCCTGGGCGGAGTTGTTCGGGGGTGCGACGTTCTCCTGGGGTGGACTTTGGGGTTGCGAATTCTGTGGTGGGACCTCGACTGGAGGGTTGACGAGAGACGCCGACGTCGTCGTAGGGGCACTCGCCCGAATCTGCACGGTAGCGGTCTGCTGCGCGGCTGAACGGGCCTGCGCTACCAGAGCAGCCTCGGACGCTTGCTGTGCGGCGGTCTGGCGTGCCTGGGCCGCGGCGAGAAGAACGGCGAGGTTGCCCTTGACCTTGCTAAGCGTGGTCTCTTCGGTGTTGAGCGCCTGCTGAGCGGCCGCGCGGTCTGCATCGAGCGCGGACAGGGCCTTCGTTTCGGCGCCGGCGAGGGCCTTGGTGTGGGCTTCGGCCGATGAAACCAGCTTCTGGTCCTGGGCGTAGGCATGAATGGCGTCCGAGACGTTGACACCTGCGGCGCTCACGTACTCGCTCTCGATCATCGCGGCGTCGGCCTTTGCGGCCAAAGACGGGACCTGCGACACCGAGGCGGCTAGTGACCTCGACCCGTTCACGTATTCGTAAAGTGCGACGGCTCGCAGTCGTGCAGCCGCAGAAGCGGAGGCCACCTGGTCGGACTGTACTTGGCGCCGCTGCGCCGCAAGGTTGCTTTGGAGTGCCGTCAGATGGATCTGCGCCTGATTGGATTGTGCGACCAGCTGCTGGATGGCGGAGCCCTCGTTGGCTATCTGGGCTTCGAGCTGAGCGAGCTGGGTCTGATCGGAGGCCACGGTGCTCGCGTGAGCGGCCGGCGCCGCGCTCGACAGCACGGCCCCGAAGATGACAGCGATGCCGGCCAAAGCCA
>JAKCEB010000199.1 GCA_021838305.1 Actinomycetes bacterium
GGCTGGGAAGGAGTAGGAGATGGCAGCGAAACGACCTCTCGAGTTCGGCGCCAAGGCCACGAAGGCGCGCTCGGCGAGAGAATGGGCGGATCTCGCCCGCCAGGCGGAGGATCTGGGCTTCGTCAGCTTCCAGATCGACGACCACTTCGGAAGCCAGCTGGCCCCGATGCCGGCGGCCATGGCCGCCGCGGCGGCCACCTCGACTATCAAAGTCGGGCCTCTCGTCGCCGGCAACGACTTCCGCAATCCGGTCGTGACGGCTAAGGAAGCGGCCACCATCGACCTTCTTTCCGACGGACGCTTCGTGCTCGGCATCGGAGCCGGGTGGCTGAAAGGCGACTACGACGTCGCCGGCATCCACCAGGATGGGGCCTCCACCCGCATCGAGCGGCTCGGCGAGGCGATCGACGTGTTCCGTGGCGTGTGGTCGGCGGAGACGTTTTCCTTCGCCGGCGAGCACTATAACGTCGCTGAGACGACCGGCTACCCAAAGCCGGTATCTGACATCCCGATCCTTGTCGGGGGCGGAGGCCGCCAGATTCTCTCGCTCGCAGCCCAGAAAGCGGACATAGTAGGGGTCAACCCGAAGATCGTCGGCCGCTCGATCAACCCGCGTTCGATGGCGACAGCGGCAGCCGACGTCGTCGACGAGAAGATCTCGTGGATCAAGGAGGCGGCCGGGGAACGCTACGAAGCGCTCAAGCTCCAGCTTCAGGTGTTCGTGACCGTCGTGACCGATGACCCAATGCCGGTCGCAGAGAAGCTGGCACCAGCGTTCGGCCTGCCGCCTGAGGTCGTGCTCGCAGCGCCGTATTTCCAGATTGGCCCGCTAGCGAAGATCGAGGAGGACATCCTCGAACTGCGCGACCGGTGGGACATCAGCTACATCGCCTTTCAGGGCGACGCCACCACGGCGGTCGCGCCGCTCGTTTCGAAGCTTGCCGGGCAGTAGGTAGCCCGCCGTGGGGGTTCTGGACCTGTTTCGCCTCGATGGACGCGTGGCGGTCGTGACCGGGGGAGGCACCGGGATAGGCCGTGCGATCGCGATCGGTCTCGCCGAGGCGGGAGCTGCTGTAGTGCTTGCTGGACGCCGCCCCGAGCCCATCGGCCTGGTGCGCTCCGAGATCGACGCTGCGGGCGGGAGGTCGATCGCCGTGCCTGCCGACGTGACAGTCGACGCCGACCTGGAGGCGTTAGCAGGAGCGGCCATTGACGCTTTCGGGTCGCTCGACATATGGGTCAACAACGCCGGCGGCCTCCAAGGAGAGCCGCTGGCCAATCTTCACGACACGACCCGAGCGTCGTGGGACGCGACGATCGCGAGGAACCTCACGGCGGTCTGGATAGCATCGAAGATCGCTTCGACGGTCCTACCCGACGGTGGATGCATAATCAACGTGTCGTCGATTGGCGGTCTGAGGCCCGGCTCGCCACGAAACGGCGCATACGGCGCGTCGAAGGCCGCCGTGAACCACTTGACCAAAACGTACGCAGCCGAGCTGGCGCCACGCCGGATACGGGTCAACGCCATTGCCCCAGGCCACGTCGCGACGGAGGACTACTACGAGGCGTCCGGGTTCACAGAGGCGCAGTTCGCGAAGCTCGGCACGAAGCAGCCTCTTGGCCGCCTGGGCTGTGACGCCGACTTCGCGGCCGCTGCCGTCTATCTGGCGTCCGATGCTGCCAGTTGGGTAACCGGCCACATCCTGGCCGTGACCGGAACGCCCTAAACCTCACGCTCGTAGGGCGGCGCTCCTTACGCCCCGGCGCGCCCGGCGGCTTGCGGAGTCTCGTAGTCGACCTCGACCGGCCGTGAGAACGGTGCATCATCGGTCAGGCAGCGCTCGACCCACGAATGGAACATGTGGCCGCCGCCCTCGTTGCGACCGAAGAGAACCTCGGTCTTCGCGCCGGCGGCCAGAGCCTTCTGCAGTCGCAGCCCCGTGTAGTAGTCCTCGTCCTCCACGACGTGGCGCATGAATGCCTGCTGCTGCGCGCTGCCGTTCTCCGTGCCGTCGGGAACCAGGTTGGAGCGCCGTGTGATCTCGACTTCGTTGGTCGGGACGAACCAGCTCTGGACGGTAACCGATCGGTCCCACGTCGGGCCCGGGAACAGCTGCGAGAACATTCCGCCGCTGTGGTCACCTGCGAAGGATATGTGAGGAAAAATGGTCCACACGCCGCCGTCCATCATGTCCAGACTCCAGTCGGCTTCCGATTTGTCCAAAAGCTCCAGAAGCTTCGGGTCCGGGCGCTGCACCCTCTGGTGGGGCCCCCACGTGCTGTAGAGCGCCTTGTTCGAGATGTCGGTTCCGAAGGTGTTCTTGTGCAGGAACGGCAGGTGGTAGAAGTCGAGGTAACCGTCGTAGGCGACCTTCCAGTTCGGCCCGGGGATCTCCTGGCGCCACTTGAGTTCCCAACTCGCGAAGTCGAAGTGTTCTAAGACACGCTCGTAACCCTGCAGGAACTCGTCGATGTCCAGGTATGCTCCCGGACTCAGAACCACGAATACGAGTCCAGCCCGGACCGCTACGGGCAAAGGCGTGAGCCCGAGGCAGGACGTGTCTACCTGACCGAACTCCCGACGGTCCGTGAGGCCTACCAGGTCGCCCTCGGAGTTGTAGGTCCAGTTGTGGTACGGGCACGAGATGCGCTTGGCGTGACCGAGCCCTTCCTCGACGATCATCGACCCTCGATGGCTGCACGAGTTCATGAAAGCCCGAATCTCGCCGTCCGCCCCCCGGGTGAGCAGCACCGGGACCTCCATGACCGTCATCGCCTTGTAGTCGCCGGGTTCGCGCAACTCGCCCGACAGCGCGAGCATGAGCGGCACCCGCTTAAAGATTCGGGCCATCTCAGCGTCCCAGCGCTCGGGGTCGAGGTAGTGCGACGCCGGCACCCGGAACACGCCGGGTGCCTGTGAAGCGGTCCCTCCGGCCTGCACGTGAGCGATGTTGACCTTGGCCATCTCGACGAACTTCTCACGGTCGATCATTCGGGCGCTCCTTGATCTACGGAGCCTTCACAAAAAGGCTTCGAAATTGATTACGCAATTGATTATCAGCATAGCCCCTGGGTGGAAAACTGCAACAAGCAATCCGCCACGGCTTCCGCCTTCGGATCACGCCTTCGGATGACGCCTCAGTCGCTCAAATCGCGAATGCGCTCGACCGGTTGGTCGCTGCGCGCATCTTGGCGCCGTCGTAGGCGATACGACCCTCGGGGACGATCTCGAAGATGACCCGCCTAGGCGAGTCGAGGAAGCGGGCGAAGCGAGCTGCGCGTTCGGGGTCCTCGGGGTTGATCGCCTTGCTCAGAGCCGGGTAGAACCAGTCCTTGGTTTCAGCGTCGTCGCGTACCGTGACGACGCCCTTGTAGGTGAGGGCTTTGTTGGCGCCGAGCCGGCTGCCCTTGCTTGTGATCGCCACGCACACCCGGGGGTCTCGGCGCACTGCCGCCACGCGCTTGCGCTGCGAGCTTGCCGTGCACCAGAAGCGGCCCTCGTGGAACACGTAACTCATGATCACGCCGACCGGCCACCCCTCCTTGTTGGACCAGATGAAGGTCAACTCGTTTTGGGCTTCGAGCAGGTCGCGCTCGGTGGAGTCGTCCAGGGTGTAGACCGCGACATCCTCGTAGTCCGAGATTTCCTCTGCTTCTTCAGGCATGTTCGTCCTTTCTGTCGGTCTCGGAGGCCATCAGGTGCGCACTTCGAACACCGGTCCGACGCTGCTCACATGGAAGCGTGATAGGTGTCGTCCGTGCACCCCCGCTTTCGACAGGGCCTTCGCGAACACAGCCATGTGGGGGGCGTCGAAATGGCCGCGGAGGTCCGCGTCCGAGCGCCACCGCTCGAATATCCGCACCCGGGCAGGATCAGCCGGGTCGGCCGCAAAGTTGTATTCGAGGTTGCCGGCCTCCTTGGCCGTCTCGGACATCATCACGACGGCCGCGTCCAGCAGCTCGGCTCTCTCGTCTGGATTGACGTCGATCCAACCAGCTATGACAAAAGCCGTCGCCTCCGGGGAGGTGCCCTCCTGGGCTTCCCTCGCGGGAGGGGCGGGAGGCGGGTGGCCGTCGGTCCATGTCACCCGTAGGACCCGCTCGGCGATACGCCATCCGGCGGCGGTCCTCCTGTAGCGATCCAGGTAGCTTCCCGCGACCGTGTAGTTGTGCGCGCCGGACGCGTCGACCCAGACGTGCTGCGCCTGGAAGTAGCACCGGCCCCGCGCACCCCCGCCGTCGCCGTCGCCGTCAAAGGTGATCTGGTGGTTGGAGACGATGTGCTGAGTCCGATCGAACCGACGGAGTGATCCCGCTGCCGCCTGCCCGATCGCCGCCGGGCCTTTGAAGACCCCAAGGCGACCGTAGTCGGCCGTGGCGTCCTCGCAGAATACGTCGGCCAGGTCGTCGAAGCGTCTGTGGTCCAGCGCCCAGGTGTAGCGGATGACGACGTCGGATATCTCTCGTTCGTCGGCGACCCGGTTCATGTCGGGGGTTGTCATCGCGGCCTTTCGCATTCTCGCGTCATCAGATCAAAGTCCAGCCGCCATCGACGGTGACAGTATGTCCCGTCACGTAGCTCGCCGCGCGGCTTGCGAGGAACCAGACGACTTGTGCGATCTCCGCCACGGTGCCCGTCCGGCCGATCGGGATATTCGCGCCGCGCTGCTTCATGAGCGGCCCCATCAACCCGGTGCGGCTGCGTTCCACCCAAAGGGGCGGGAGCTCTCCTTCGCGCATCTTTCGT
>JAKCEB010000024.1 GCA_021838305.1 Actinomycetes bacterium
CGACGGTGTGGCACATGGTCAAGCGACGCGCCACTCAGCTTGGCAGAAAGCCCCGCACCGATCGAACAGGGAAGCGCTCCATCCCGACCCGGTGAGCGAGGTTGGCGCCGAGTAGCTGATCTGCGCACCTGCTGCGCCGTTCGCGACCCGTGTCTCGTGGACGCAGATCGACGGCTCGGGAACTGAGCGAAGCTCACTATCTCCGAGCAGAACACGCCGCCCAGATCAGCGGGCCGTCCTCGCCCTGCGGATAGTGCCGGCCGGCACGCAGATCGGCACGTATGGAGCGCAAGGCCTAGTCGTTGAGGGCGAGGCCCGCTCGTCGACCTCTGTCGCTTAGTGTAGGCGGGAACGTGCTGGACGCGCACAGAAATCGGCCCGGTAGGCCGGCTCCCCCGGCCTGTTTCCACTGTTTACGGGAAACGAGGTAACGTTCGCAGTGTGATGTCGACGGTGCAAGCACTGTGGCGTGAACTGCTGGCCGGCTCGCGGGAGGGCCGTCGACGTTGGCCGTCCGTGAGCGCTCTCGCTGGCGAGCTCGGCGTGCCCGTGTCGACTGCGCACCGGTCATTGGGACACCCCGACGAGATCGGGGCGGTGAGCATCTCGCCGTTGGAGGGCTTGGTCGTCCTCGATCCGTACCGGCTCCTCCTGCTGTTCGCCGCCCACCGTCATCTGCAGCGCGACATCGTCAGCCGGGTCTGGGTCGCGGCGCCCGTAGCCGAGGTCGAGGCCGCCATCGGGGCTGACCGCGGCTGCGTGTTGGGTGGCTTCAGCGCGGTGGTGGCTCACGCCGGACGCAACAGGATCGCTGACTACGAGACGATCCTGGTCTATGGGGACGCCCATCTCGACGAGTTCCGCGCTACGCTTCCAGGTGAGGGCACGGAGGTCTTGGTCGCCGAAGCCGACCGGTGGCTGGGCCGCTACGGCCGGTTCACGACATACGCCCAGGCGTTCGCCGACCTGTTCTGTCTCCCCGGCTGGCAGGCTGCCCGCTTCGTCGACGAGCTCGACGCAAGGGAGGTGGCCGCCCGTGACGAACCCGTTCTACTCATCTGAGCAGACCGCACAGTCCCGGGCGGTGCTCGATGAGGTCCTCGGCGCCGTCCCTGAGGCCATCCTGATCGGTGGCTGGGGTACTTGGGTGCGCACTGGGGGTCCGATGAGCCACGACCCCATCGACCTGATACTCGACCGCGGCCAGCTCGCCGAGCTCGAAGGCATTGTCGACGACCTCTCGGAGTCGCGCCACCTCGCCGGCACTAAGTGGCGGGCCACCTGGCGGTCGATCCACCTCGACCTCTACGTCCCCCACCAGTCCCGCCTCGGCGCCAACCTCCAGCTGCGCACTGAACGGCTCGCCGTCCACCAGGAGCGCCACGACCGGTACCACGTCCTGACCGTCCCGGCCCACCTGGCCACCAAGCTCGCCGCCCTGCTCGACCGACCAGACAGCCTGCCCGGGTGCAAGGATCGCATCGAGATTCTCGCCCTCCTCGCCGATTCCTCCACGGTCACCACCCCCAGGATCATCGCCGACGCCTCGACTCGTACCGCAGACCAGCAGCGGGTGCTGCTCGGCAAGGCCTTCGAGTTCCTCGCCGCCGACCCGAGCCTCAACCGCCCCGGGCGGGACCGGCTCCGGCTCACCTCCAACGCCTGGCTGCGGGACCTCCCCACACCGCCAGGCGTGGCCGACGGGCCGTCTCCGGATTTGTGAGCATTGCTAAATGTCGTGCCACACGCGTGCCAAACCGGACGGGCAACAGGGGTCACCGACGGTCCGGGACGGTCAGCACCGATGCCCACATTTATCCCTCCTGAACAGGGAGAACACCGCAACCAGCCAGGTCAACCGTGACCCACGCGTCCCGGATTGGGCCGCCTGAAAAGCGCGAGGCCACCGGATCGACGCCGGTTCCGACCACGGAGAAAGGCCCTGGGAACAGGGCCTTTCTTGCTGTCCGGGGGTTGGTCAGGACGCCCTCGGCGGGCCGTCGTGCCCCACGAGCTGGATAGGTCTCGGCGGTCGCTTCCCGGACCCGGCGACGCTCTTGATCCACCATCGCCCCCAAGCGCTCGGCGATGCGCCTGCCCCGCTCGGCGGGTCTGGTTGCCGCCTACGGCGTCGCTCGGGGGCGGCCTAAACGGGACGACCCCCGACGTGAGCTATCGCTGACCCGGACAGGTTCCCGTAGCAGGGTTGGGCTACTGGGACGACCTGGCCGGAACTGACGACTACTCGCCGACCGTACCGTCGGCGTCGTCTCCCGCTGGTGGTCGAGGTACTGCCCGAGAAGGGCACTCTCGGAAAGGGCACTCTTGGCGCCGGTGGGCTCAGGGTCGACTCGCATACCCCCATCCTGGCCGCTCGTCGTCAAGGCGTTCCACCGACTATCGGGCGGCCGGGTGGCGATCATGCGCAGCGGAGCTGCTCGATCAAGGCTCGGGGGGTGATCGCCGGCAGCGTGAGGTCGGCCTCCAGCAGGTCGTGGTCACCGGTGACGATTACAGACCCGGTTGCCTCGGCCAGGGCAACGATGTAGTCGTCGTCTGGGTCGCGTACACGCTGCGGCGCCGGCCCGGAATCAGGGCGAACGTCGGCCTCGCGGACCAAGGCGTCCAACAACGCAGCGGCGTCGTCAAGGGAGATCCAGCGCCGAAGCTTCGGGCGGGCCAATACACCCGCGATCTCGTCGAGCAGATGCTGGCTCACCACGGCGGTGACCCGCTTTAAGATGACGGCCCTGACCACCTCGGCTGGCGCGCCGTAGGGGTTGATCAGTCCCGAGACCCATACGTTGGGGTCGATGACGACCCGAGGCGGCTCCGTGCTCAACCCGCTCGGCGGCTGGAGCGCTCGAAACGCACCGCAGCAAGCTCCTCCGCAGCGACCCGGGCAGCCTCTTGCTCGCTTGGAGCCTTTTCCTGACTGATCCCGCCCCAGATGTGCTCCACCGCTTCAGCGAGGCCCAGGTGTTTCCGCAGGGCCTCCTCGAAGACCTCATACTCCCGCTTGCCAGAGCGCGCTGCAGCAACCTTCGTCGCGCGCAGCAGAGCCTCGTCGATGTACACGGTGGTTTTCTTCCGAGCCACGGCCCCATCTTGACAGAAAAATGGCAGCGCTGCCATAGCGCAGCCTTCCTACTTCATCGATCCCTGTCCGACACGCACAGCTGTTCGACGCGGCCCATGAGATCCGCAGTGGTGGCGCCGCCGACCATCCAGCGTCGAAGCAGCGGCAACTCAACGAAACCCGACACCGCCTGTTGCCAAGGAGACGATCTGTCTCCGCGCCTCCGTCCGTCACGAGCGAACCTTTGTCGACGATTCGAGCATTGCAGCCGCTGCCTCACTCACTCATTCTGCCGATCCCACTGCTATCCGGCATTGAGTGCTTGGGCTTGGTCTCGTCTAACTAAATGACTGAGCAGCCTTGAACTTGCTCAGATCTAACGCCTCGCGCAATCGATCAAATAATACAAGGTCCTGGGAACCCCGCCAAATCTAGTCTCGGACTCGAGCCAGCGTCGTCTCTCAGTCGGCGCTATATGCGCAGGCGACGCAGCGGTCCGTGGCGGGAAGCGCCTCCAGTCGCTCAACGGGTACAGATTGCCCGCACCCCGCGCAGTGCCCGTACGTTCCGTTCCGGACCCGGCGCGTCGCTGCCTCAAAAGCGCTGACTTCCGCGCAGGCGCGCTCGAACATTCCAGCGACCCGCGCTCGCTCAAAGCCAATTGTGGCGCCCTCTGGGTCGTGCTCGTCGTCGGGTCCGTCGGCGGTGGCGGTCTTTAGGTCCCGGAGTTCGAGCCCAAGGTCGACTGCCCGCTGGCGGGCAGCAGCGAGCAGGGAAGCGAGGTCCGGAGTTGTGGGCATCACTCCCAGAATGCCCGAACGGAAGTCGCTCCGACGATGAAGACTTGTTCCGGGCTTGTCAACCGAAACCGGCTCCTGTGACTCTTAGTGTTGTGAGATTCGAGCCAGTGTGCGATGGTCCGACCATGGCCGTGGCCCCTGATTCGGCGGTTGCGAGGGTTGCCGCGGAGAGAGTATTCGTCGAGCATCATCGGAGCCTGGTGCGTCTCGGGGTGCTCTTGGGGGCGTCGCAGACGGGTGCGGAGGATGCTGTGGCCGAGGTTTTCGCCAGGTCTTGGAAGGCGATCGACGCAGGGCGTGTACGAGATCCTGTGCCGTACCTGCGCCGGTCGTTGGTCAATGAGCTTCGCCGGCGGGGTCGTCGCCAGCTCCTGGAACGTGCCGCTCCTCCCACGAACGGCGCGAGTGCTGGTTTCGAGAACGAATCCGTGGTGCGGGACGCCACCGTTCGTGCATTGTCAATGCTGTCTGTTCGCCAGCGGGAGGTTCTGGTCCTGAGATATCTCGAGGATTGGTCTGAGGCCGATACAGGTCGATTGCTAGGGATCTCGGCTGGATCGGTGAAACGCCACACCTACAGGGGCCTTGCTCGGTTGCGGGAAGTTTGGAGGATCGATGACTGAAATCGCTGACCCGACTATCCTGCGATTGCGAGCAGGATTGGACAATGCGGCAGCGTCGATTCAGGTGCGCCCGGATTTGATGGTCGCAGTCGACTCCAGACGCCGGCGCCGTGCCCGGCGGCGATTGGCCGTAGCGGCGGCCACCTCCGCTGCAGCGTTGTCCGTGGCTGCGGTTGTGGCGCTGACGGCTACTCCGTCGTCCAAGACGGCGAAGGTCGTCGTAGGGTCACCGGCCGCGCCCGTCGCGGGTGTGAAGCTGCCCATGGGCCCAGCAGAAGCCGCTCCTGTCGGCCCACCGTGGTGGCTTCCCGCCCCAGGCACCGCGAGCCGGATCGAAATCAACAACCAGACGACCGACCCGATCTACCAGCAGTTGTACCTAGGGTCGGGCAGCGTAAACCCAGCCGAACTGCTCATCGCAACGGTCGACGCTCGAAGGGGAACTCCGAGCTCGGCGTATATTCCCTCGGGGACGATTCCCGGCGAGTCGACAATCCAGGTTGGCTCAGCCGTGGCTCATCTCGCTAACGGCGGAGGGGCGGAACAGTTGTGGTGGACTGAGCCTGACGGGGTCCAGGTCATCGCATACGAGACAGGAATCACACCGAAACAGTTCGTCGAGCTCATGTCGAGAGCCACCCCGGCGACCGGGTCAGTTCTCGGCATGGGCCTGCCTGCAGCGCTGCCCTACGGTCTCGCACCCTTTCGCGCTGGGATGTCAACTCACACCGGCTGGGTCGAGGACGTGCAAATCGTCGCCGGTTCCTGCCAAGGAGAGCTCGACATCTACCAAGGCGTGCCCTACCTGCCGAGCGCCGTAGGCGGTACGTTGACGCGGACTGCCGTAGGCGACGCACCCGCACTGCTCCAGAGCCGGCCAGGGGTCGGGACCGCCCTGTTCTGGTTCAACGCCCCGGGCCTGACCGCTGTCTTGATGACGAACGGAGCTAGCGGCCCGAGCTGCGCCGCACCGCTCCTAGCTCCCGCCGTGCATCGCGCAAGTTCTGCAGAGTGGACCGCTGAGAGGACCTTGTTGGGCAGCCACTTCTACCAAATCCAGCCGGAACGATCTGTCCCGTCCACGACGGTATTAGCAGTCCGCCAGGGCATCCAGGCACCGGCAGATTTCGTGACGTCTAGGCCCTAGGTTGCCAACTTGTTCGACCAGTGATGATCTCCGAATTCGTTGGATGTTGTCGAACGACGCTGCGCATTCGACGTGGAGGCCCTCGTCCTCGCCGAGGGTAACCCCGGTCGGGATGTTGCGTACGGTGCGGGTAACCGGCGCCACAACAATCCCGGTCAGCACAGGAATGGCTTCCGTGCGTGTGACGACCAGGACGGGCCGTCGCTTGTCCTCAGCTTCAGCCCACCAGATTTCCCCCTGAGAAGGAAGCCCTACCACGGTTCTTCGTCGACCAGGGCGCGAGTAGCTCTATCGAGTCCCGCTAGCTCGTCGTCGTCCTGGGGGTGCTGAAGATACCCGTTGATGATGGCGCAAGCCGTCTGCTCTCGACGGTGCCGCTCCACGAAGACTTCGAGGCCCAACCGAACCGCGTCGGAACGCGTTTTTGCGGCGCCCTGTCTGACAAGGTCGTCGATGGTGGCCAGTAGGAGGTCGTCTACTCGCGTGACGAGTTGCGCCATGCATTTAGCATCGCGCGACGTAATGCGCGCTGGTCGTCCTTCGCCTATTTGCGGACTAAGCCGGACCTAAGCCAATAGGTGAGGATTAGTGGTCGGGTCTGGATGGGCCTGCGCCGTGCGTCCTGAGATCTCCTCCCGGAATCGCACTAACATCTCCGCCGACAACGGAGGCACTCGATGGACAATCTGGACGACCTGGATCGTCTCATTCTCACGTGCCTCTCCGAGAACGCCCGTGCGAGCTTCCACGAGATCGGTTCACGTATCGGACTGAGCGCGCCTGCCGTAAAGCGACGCGTCGACCGTCTTCGCTCGAGTGGTGTGATCAAAGGTTTCACGGCGATCATCGACGCGAAGGCTGCTGGCCAGAGCGCCGAGGCACTCGTCGAAATCTTCTGTCGCGGACGCACGAGCCCGGCGCAACTTCGCGAACTCGCCGAGCAGCATCCAGAGGCACGCGCTGCGTGGACCGTGAGCGGAGACGGCGACGCCATGTTGCACATCCAGGCCGCCGACATGTCCGAGCTGGAGCGTGTCTTGGAACGTATCCGCGAGCACCCGTCGGTGGACCGTACCCGCAGCGTGATCGTTCTCACGCGTCTACTCGACCGATACGGTCCAACGGCATCGAAGGCCAGCGGTGATACGGATACGCCTCCCGGGGGCGGACCTAGAAGCGTCTAGCTCGCGGGCCGGCTCACCCGACGCCGGGGTGTTTGGCGTTAGAGGAGTCCGTCGACTAGCGGTGACGGTGACCCGAACCGGTGGGCTGTCGCGGCGACGGCTTGTTCTTGGAGGAATGTGAGCATCTCGATGCGGCCTGCTTCGACGACGGGCTGCGCGTAGAGCTTGAGGTCGACTCGTCCGCTGCTGTGTCGGGCGAACGCCTCGCGTGACCCGCCTAGCAGGCGCACCCGTGTAGGTGCACAGGTGTTGAGCCGTGCAGTCCACGCTGCAGCGTCGTGGATAGCGACGTGCACGCCGGCGCCTCGAAGAAGCGTCACGACTTCGTCGTCGAGCCGGCCGGCTGCTGACACGTCGACGGTTGCTCCGGCGAGTACACCGGCGGCGGTGACGCGAAGCAAATGCGCGACGGTCGCGTCCTCGAATCGCACGGTCACCGGTACTGGAACATAACGCAGCCAGTTGCGTTCAGGGTCAAGGCCGCTAACGTCGCGTGCTGCGGCGAACTCGTCGCGCCAGGCGACGGCGTCCGAACCGAGCGAACGGGCAAGGAAAGCCATATCCCCGGTGAGCAGGTCGGCCGCCCCGTCCAGGATTCGTTGAACGACGGGGGATAGTGGTGCGGCGACGGTCGCCGGCGACGACGTCCAGTCGGACAGCCCGACCAGGTAGTTGGGGCCACCGGCTTTCGTCCCGGCGCCGACCGACGACTTTTTCCACCCGCCGAAAGGTTGCCGGCGGACGATCGCGCCGGTGATACCTCTATTGACGTACAAGTTCCCTGCCTGAACACTGGCGACCCATTTCTCGATCTCCGAGCGTTCCAGCGAGTGCAAGCCGGCCGTCAACCCGTAGTCAACCTCGTTTTGTATCTCGATGGCGTCGTCGAGGCTGTCGGCGGCTATCAGGCCGAGCACGGGGCCGAAGTACTCTGTCAGGTGGAACTCGGAACCGCGTTTCACGCCGACCTTCACGCCTGGCGACCAGACGCGACCGGTGTCGTCGAGTTGCTTCGGCTCGACGAGCCATCGCTCGCCTGGGGAGAGGCGGGTGAGCGCCCGGGCCAGTTTGCCGGTAGCGGGTTCTACTAGCGGACCCATCTGGGCGGACGGGTCGGATGGGTATCCGACCTTCAGGGAGCTGACGGCGTCGACGAGCTGTTCGCGAAATCGTGTCGATGTAGCGACCGATCCGACAAGGATGGCAAGTGACGCGGCGGAGCATTTTTGCCCGGCGTGTCCGAACGCCGAGTACACGATGTCCTTGACGGCGAGGTCTCTGTCTGCCTGCGGGGTGACGATAATCGCGTTCTTGCCGCTCGTCTCGCCCAGCAACTGCAGGTCGCCTCGGAAGCTACGAAAAAGCTGCGCGGTCTCGAAAGCGCCGGTGAGGATAAGCCTGTCGACGCGAGCGTCGGCTACGAGGAGCCGGCCGAGTTCGCCCTCGTCGACGTGCACGAGGTGCAGCACTTCCGCCGGAACGCCTGCGTCCCACAAGGCTTTCACGATCAAGGACCCGCAGCGGCGGGCCTGGGTCGCGGGCTTGACGATCACCGCGGACCCGGCCGCCAACGCCGCGACGGTCGATCCCGTCGGGATCGCTACGGGAAAGTTCCACGGCGGTGTCACGACGGTGACACCTACTGGTCTCGCCACGGCGCCGTCGGTCTCGTCGAGACGCACAGCAAGATCGGCGTAGTAGTTGAGGAAGTCGATAGCCTCGGACACCTCAGGGTCGCCCTGGTCGAGTGTCTTGGCGGTCTCGCTAGCCATCACTTCCAGAAACTCGCCGCGGCGCTGCTCGAACACGACGGCCGCTTTGCGTAGGATCCTCGCGCGGCCAACGCCACCGAGCGCAGCCCACGAAGCGTTCGCTGTCAAAGCCGAAGCGATTGCCGTCTCGATCCCAGCGGCGTCTGAGATGGTGTGGGCGTTGACCAGATCCTCGCCGAGCGTGCTTGTCGGGACGCGGCCGGTGATCTCTTTTGCCCACTGACGATTCCCGGGGAGCGACGGGTCGGTGTCGGAAGTGTTGCTGAAGCTCTCCGAGAGAACTGTACAGACCTCCTTGCGCCGGTCCTGGGTCCGGTTAGGGGACCGGACGACGTCGTCGACGGCGGCCAGCGAAACCAGAAAACGGTTCCGCTCCCGTTCGTAAAGCCCGCCGTCGTCGTTGAGGTCGAACGCAGCCGATAAGAAGTTGTCGTCGCTGGCGCCTTCCTGCAAACGACGGACCAGGTAGGCGATCGCGACGTCGAAGTCCTCCGGATGTACCACAGGCACGTACAGCCGAAGCGGTCCGACTGTTTCGCTTACCGCGCGCGCCTGGCCTTCTGCCATCCCGAGGAGCATCTCGAACTCGACCCCGGAGCGGACACCTCGTTTGCCGGCAAGAGTCCAAGCGAAGGCGACGTCGAAGAGGTTGTGCCCGGCAACGCCAACCCGGACGTTCGAAACTCGCTCCGATGTCAGTGCATAGTCGAGGACGCGTTTGTAGTTAGCGTCGGTGTCTTGCTTGGTGGGCCAGGTGGCGAGCGGCCACCCGTGTATCGACGCGTCGACGCGCTCCATCGGAAGGTTGGCGCCTTTGACGAGCCGGACCTTGATTCCCGCTCCGCCACGCGCGCGACGCGCTGCGGCCCACTCCTGAAGGTGGATCATGGCGCCCAGCGCATCCGGCAGGTAGGCCTGCAAGACGATGCCCGCTTCGAGTCGGCGCAAATCGTCACGGTCGAGGAGCCTCGTGAAGACGGCGATCGTCAAGTCGAGGTCCCGGTACTCTTCCATGTCCAAGTTGATGAATTTCGGTGTCGGCGAGCCAGCTGCGATCTCGAACAACGGCGTCAGGGCAGCCACGGTGCTCTCGACGGCCTGATCGAAAGCCAGCGGCGGGTGCGCCGCGACGGCGGAGCTCACCTTGATCGATACGTAGTCGATGTCGTCGCGCATGAGCAGACGGCTGGTGTCGGCAATCCGACGCGCCGCTTCGGCTTCGCCGAGGACGGCCTCTCCGAGAAGATTGACGTTTATGTTCGAGCCGCTGTTCCTGATCGCGGCGAGCATCCTTCGAAGCTTGATGTCGCTCGCGTCGATCAGCAGGTGGCTGACCATGCGCCGTAGCGCGCGTCGCACGACAGGGATCGTCAGCTCCGGCGCAGTCGTCGACGCCATCACGCCCGCTTTGATAGCGAGCTTCAAATGCCACGGAAGGAAACTAGGGACATTCGTAGTCAGCTCTCGCAAGTTAGCGGCGGCGACACGGACATCCTCGGGGCGGATCACACGGTCGATGAACCCGACCGTGAAATCAAGGCCCGCAGGATCCTTAAGTACGCCGGCAAGGCGTCGCACTGCAGCGCTCGAAGGCTTGGTGGCCGCGGAGGCGATCCAACGCTTCACAAGTACTTCGACGTCGTCGACAAGGTCGCCTAGCTCTGCCGACCCCACCGAAAGATGCCTATCACGGTACTCCAAAGCCGCGGTCACCTTCCGGGTGCAGTCGAAGCCAGCAACGCGACCGGTGGCAGATCCACAGTTCCCGCAACACCCGAGCGCGCCGCACGTAATGGAAGGTGAACGCCCGCGACCATGCAGCGGACGGATCCACCGGCAAGTTCGATCGTTGGCACCGATATCGGGACTATCTCTGCGTGCCTGGAGATCGTTCGCCGCTGGAATGTAGTGAGACTCTCGTAGCCGCGAGCCGACATCAGCAAAGCCGGTCCGGAGTGGGACGTGACTTCGATCGCGTTACCAGCGAACGCGTCAACCTGCTCAAGTGACAGCGCGACGACCGTATGCCCCGTCGATAGAAGGCACTCTTGGACGTTGCGTCGCTCGTCGGCGCCCGCAATGGCGTCCAACGCTACGACGGCGATCGCGGTACCGACTGACATCATCACGTTCGTGTGGTAGATCGGGGCTCCCCGGACATCTCTTGTGGCGAACTTCACCGGCTTGTAGCCGAGGTCGTTGCAAACGAGATCCACAGCGTGCTCGTGCGAGCGGAACGAGCGCGCTGTGTAGGCGATGCGATTGATATGGTCGAGCACCATCGCACCGGTGCCCTCGAGGTACATGCCGTCGTCCTCGAGCACCGAATAGTCGTGCACGGACGTGATGTGGTAGTGGCCTCGCAGCGCCGCGATGATGTCAGATCGCCTCTCGGCCCTCCGGCTCGGAGCGTACATCGGATAGAGCGCGACCCGGCCGTCGGGATGCGTTGAGAACCAGTTGTTGGGAAAAACGCTGTCAGGTCGCTGCTCGACAGGGTCGTCGAACAAGTGAACCTCGACGCCGAGGTCCATGAGCTGCTCTGCCATTCGGGTGACTTCGCCGTACGCTGCGTCGGCCAGCATTGGAGATGCGGCGACGGCGCGGCTTTGGAAGAAGTTGTCGGCGACGGTTTCGGAGTTCGGGGTGAAGCGCAGCGGCCGTATCATCACTACGCTGTCGGGGGCTTGCGTGCTCATGGCCTCAAACCCTGCGAGCGCCGACGGGGATCAGGCTACGCCCTCTCGGCGCCGCCAAGCCGAACAGGTCTTTCGGGTCGGAAGGTTCAGCCACCAGATCGATAGTCGTCGCATAGCTGCTCCCTGCGACCTGACTAGCGAGGTAGCGCAGAGCCGAGAAGTCTTCGATGGCAAAACCCACGGAGTCGAAGACAGTGATCTCCCGGTCGTCGCGCCGTCCGGGGTGCAGACCCTTGACGACCGACCACAGTTCGGTGACCGGGAAATCCTCCGGCTGGTGTTGTATTTCGCCTTCGACGCGCGTTTGAGGCGTGTACTCGACGAAGACGCTCGCACGCCGGAGTGTGCGCGGATCCAACTCGGTTTTACCTGGACAGTCGCCGCCTATCGCGTTGATATGAACTCCGTGCGCAACGGAGTCATCTCGAAGCACGATTGCGTTCGTCTTGTCGGCAGTGCATGTCGTGATTACGTCCGCATCGTCGGTCGCGTCGAGCGGGTCTCCGACCCTGGTGGCCTTGAGGCCCAAGCTTTGAGCGTTGCGCTCGAACTTGTCCATGGCGCCGGGGTCCGTGTCCCAGAACCGGAAGCTGTCGATCCCGACGATCGCCCTGAAGGCAAGAGCTTGGAACTCGGCTTGGGCGCCGCAGCCGATTAGCGACATCACACGCGAGCCTCGCCTGGCGAGGTGGCGGGCCGCCATCGCCGAAGTCGCCGCAGTTCGCAATGCGGTCAGAATTGTCATCTCCGCAAGCATCGTCGGGTAGCCGCTCTGCACGTCTGCTAGGACACCGAAGGCCGTGACGGTCTGGTAGCCCCTCTCCGGGTTCTTCGGGTGGCCGTTGACGTATTTGAAGCCATACTGATGGCCGTCGCTCGTGGGCATGAGCTCGATTACGCCGTCGCGTGAGTGCGATGCCAGGCGAGGTGTCTTGTCGAAAGTCTGCCACCTCGCGAAGTCGTTTTCGATCTCTGCGGCCAATTCCACGAGGATCCGCTCTGCGCCACGGTCGGCGATCCATCGGGCCATCGACTCGACGTCGACGAACAGAACGCTCATGGTCTCAACTCCAGCGTTGCGCACTTGGCGCTTCCGCCAGCTTTGATCAGCTCGCTTGTGTCGACTCCGATCGGATTGAATCCCCGGTCGCGAAGCTGCTCGTGGAACGCCACGGGCGTATTTGACACGACGACGTTGTACCCGTCGGACATGGCGTTGAGGCCGAACCCGCATGCGTCGCTCTCGTCGACGAGGATCGCGTCTGGAAACAGTTCGTTTAGGACCGAGACGCTGGAGTCGGAGAACGCGCCAGGAAAATATGCGACCGTGCGGTCGTCGAGGACTGTCAGCGCCGTGTCGAGGTGGTAGAAGCGGGGATCGACAAGGTCGAGTGTGACGACCGGGACGTCGAAGAATCGCCGGAGCTCATCGTGGGCGGCAGCGGAAGTGCGAAAACCTGTTCCGGCCAGCATGATCTCACCGACGCTGAGGACGTCTCCTTCGCCCTCATTTTGCTCGGTTGCAGTCGTGACGGTGGCGAAACCGCGACCTTCGAACCAGCGACGGTAAGCCGGGCCTTCGCCTTGGCGCTCCGCGTGGGTGAAGTTCGCGACTAGGACGCGGCCGGCCCTTACGACGCCGGCGTTCGCAGCGAACACCATGTCCGGCAGGCCAGGGACTGGCTGGATCGTGTCGACGTGATGGCCGAGTCGCCGGTAGCAGTCCCTGAGCGCCGACCATTGCGCCATTGCCAGGTCGGCGTCCACGACCACGTCGGTGTCCATCCACGGATTGATCGAATAGGTCACCTCGAAGTGCGTCGGAGGGCACATGAGCAGGTGTCGCTTCGTGGGGATTCGAACTGTGTCTCGCAGGGCGGTGGCGGTGCTGGCAGACATGATCTCTCCTTGTCGTCTTGTAGTTATCGTACGGACGACTCGTCGACAAGACAATGCCGAGATATTGCCTATTACCACCTATCTATTGCGTTGTTCAGATGTTTCACGCAACGAAGTGATCGCTGAAGACCCCACTGGCCGTACCAACTGCTAAAGCTAAGCGGCGAGATAACGGGCGATGACCTCGGAGAGGCCCGCGATCCTGTCGCGGGTGGCGCGGTAACCGCGAAGCGGGCCGCCGATTGGATCGCTCACTTCGAGAGCAGACGGCAAGCTCAACAGGTCGGCGCGCCGGCGCCCCAGATGCAAGCGGGCAACCCTCTGACGGAGCTCGTCGCCGGGGTCACTTGCGGGATCGGTCAGGTCGTTGCCGGCGGACCTTCCGGGCCCGTAGGATTCGGCGGCCCGCGATGCGAACTCACCGATAAGGAACGCCGTCGGCCACGAAGCCTCGTCAAGCAAAGCTAGCTCCATGACGTGCTGACGAGTCATCGCAAGTACGAGGTCTGCCTCGGCGAGCAGGGAGGTATTTACCGTGGTGCTCCGGTGGCGGGTCACGTCGAGGCCGATGTCGGCCATGACTTCGACGACTTCGGGTTCTGCGGGTGCTCCTGGGGGGCCGAACCCGGCTGAGGTTACGGTGAAGTCGTGAGGTTCGAGGTCGTGCAACGCCTTCGACAGGAGGGCTTCGGCCATCGGGGAACGGCAACGATTCGCAGAGCAGACGGTGAGGATGGTGAACGGTCTCATGATTGTCCTTCGAATGTAACGTCGAGTCCGACGTGAAGCGAGGCGGGCACTCCCCGTTGTGGCAAAGTAAACGTGAGTGAAAACCCACCGAGACGCTCGCCGATCGCATCAAGGTCACTTGGCCGTCTGCAACTTGGAGAAACTGGATCACCTCGCCGCGGTTGAACCATTGTTCTCTTCGATATGGGGCGGCGGTGGATCGCCCACGGCTATGCCGGTCAACCTGCTCGTCGCTCTAGTGCATTCGGGCGGCTACGTCGGCGGGGCTTTCTCCGGCGAGGAGTTGGTCGCTGCATCTGTCGGTTTCCTTGCCAGACGCAATGGAGTGGTCGAGTTGCATTCTCACGTGACAGGCGTGGCGGTCGGCTTCCAAAGCAGCGGCGTCGGTCGGGCGCTGAAGGACCACCAGCGCAGCTGGGCTGCCTCGCAGGGAATAGCGGGCATCACATGGACTTTCGATCCGCTGTCTCGCCGCAATGGTTGGTTCAACTTGGTGAAGCTCGGCGCGCAGGCCGTGAGCTATCACCCGAATTTCTACGGCGCCATGCCCGACGCCCAGAATGGAAACGACGACACGGACCGCTGCATGGCACACTGGTCGACTGGGGAACCTTTTTTCCAAGATGCTGTTCGCGACATCGGAGGTTACGAATCCCAGTTGGCGCTGAAGGTGGGGGTAGGCGATCAGCCGGTGAGGATACCGACTGCTTTGGACACTCCGGTCATCGCCTGTCAGGTACCCCGGGATATTGTTTCGATCCGAAGGACGGATCCGGAACTCGCCCGAAGTTGGCGACTGGAACTTCGTGGTGTCATGGGGCCTGCCATGGCCGACGGCTATGTCGCAACGTCGATCAGCAGCGACGGCATTTATCGCTTACTCCACCGTTCCCTGCTCGGTCAATCGGCTCTGGCGGTGCAGCAATGAGGGTACGGCGAGTCGTTCTGCATCGCTTGGCGATGCCGCTTGTCACTCCCTTCCGAACTTCGTTTGGTACCGAGACATCACGTGACGTGCTTCTGGTAGAGGTCGAAGGTGCGGACTCTATTGGGTGGGGCGAGTGCGTTGCTATGAGCGAGCCGCTCTATTCGTCAGAGTACGTCGAGGGTGCCCACGCTATGATCCGCTCCCATCTCTTGCCGAGGCTCTTCGCTGCAGGCCCGGACATAAAAGCAGAGGACGTCGGCGGTATCCTAGCCGAGGTCAAAGGTCACCAAATGGCGAAGGCCGCTATCGAGGCAGCGATTCTCGACGGGGATCTGCGCGCAGCCGGTCTGAGCCTTTCCTCGTCTCTCGGCGGCGTTCGTGAGCGGGTGGCAGCAGGAGTGTCAGTAGGAATTGCGACGTCGATCCCGGCGTTGGTCGATGCAGTGGGCGGGTACCTTGATGACGGTTACGTTCGGATCAAACTGAAGATCGAGCCGGGATGGGACGTGGAACCGGTGGCCGCCGTGCGCGAGCATTTCGGGCCGGATCTCTCGCTCCAAGTGGATGCGAACGCCGCCTACACCCTCGCCGACGCAGCGCACCTTGCCCGGCTCGACCGCTTCGGGTTGCTGTTGATAGAACAGCCGCTCGCCGAACACGACCTGTCGGGCCACGCTTCTCTCGCTCGGCGGCTGAAGACGCCTATCTGCCTCGACGAGTCGATAACCGGGGCAGCTGTCGCGGTTGACGCTCTCGATCGGGGGGCGTGCTCGATCGTCAACATCAAGGCCGGGCGCGTCGGAGGCTACATCGAAGCCAAGGTCATCCACGACTTGTGCTTCGAGCGGGCAGTGCCCGTTTGGTGCGGCGGAATGCTCGAGACAGGCATCGGCCGCGCTGCGAACGTCGCGCTTGCGTCGCTGCCAGGTTTCAGCCTGCCCGGCGATACCTCGGCGTCAAAGCGGTACTTCCAGCGTGACGTGACCGAGCCCTTCGAGCTCGAATCCGGTCACCTCGCTGTACCGACAGGTCCGGGTATAGGCGTCGCCCCGATCCCTGAAGTCCTGGAGGAGCTGACTACGTCCCGTGAAGAAATACCTTGGCGGTGACCTTGTCAACTCACGGAAAGCTGCCTCGGTCCAGCGTGACAGACGGGCCATGGTTGGCCTAACGTTAATCCCATGGACATTCAAGGAACTTCGTCGATAGTCACGGGAGGCGCTTCCGGGTTGGGAGAGTCGACCGTGAGGAAGCTCGCATCACGCGGCGCCCGTGTCGTGGTGCTCGACATGCAGGAGGAAAAAGGTGAGGCTCTCGCAAAGGAGGTCGGCGGAATATTCGTACGCGCGGATGTGACCAAGACTGAAGAAGTCATCGCCGCGGTCGAAGCCGCCAAGGATCTCGGTCCGCTCAGGTCTCTCGTCAACTGTGCGGGGATCGGCGCTGCCAGCCGGACGATAGGCAAGGACGGCACGTACGAGTCAGCGTTCAACCTCGAGTACTTCTCGAAGGTCATCCAGATCAACTTGATCGGCACTTTCAACTGCATACGCATCGCGGCCACGGCGATGAGCCTTACTGAGCCCCTGGCGGACAACGAACGGGGGGCGATTGTCAACACGGCCTCTCTCGCTGCCTTCGACGGCCAGATCGGCCAGGCCGCCTACTCGGCGTCGAAAGGAGGCGTCGTCGGAATGACGCTACCGATCGCAAGGGACCTGGGCGTCGTCGGAATCCGCGTCAACACGATCGCCCCAGGTCTCATAGACACACCCATCTACGGAAGCGGCGAGGCGTCGGAAGCGTTCAAAGACAAGCTCAAGAAGGACGTCATCTTCCCGGACCGCCTTGGCAAGTCCGATGAATTCGCGTCCCTCGCACTGGAGCTTGTAACGAACAGCTACATGAACGGCGAGACGATCCGCATCGACGGCGCCGCCCGTCTCGGACCCAAGTAGTCGGAATGGCAACTGTCGAATACACGACTGACGGCCACATCGCCGTCATCACGATCAACCGTCCGGAAGCTCGCAACGCTGTCAACGGAGACGTCGCCGCAGGTATCGAGGCGGCGATCGATCGCCTCGAAGCCGACGACGCCCTATGGCTCGGGGTGCTTACAGGTGTGCCTCCGGTATTCTCCGCCGGAGCGGACCTAAAGGAGATCAATGCCGGCCGTGCCGCGAATCTCGGCACCGAGCGCGGTGGCTTCGCCGGTATCACCAAGCGCGAAAGGACGAAGCCGATCATTGCAGCGGTCGACGGTCCGGCTCTGGCGGGCGGCACCGAGATCTGCTTGTCGTGCGATCTGATCGTCGCATCGACCACTGCGCGCTTTGGGATACCTGAGGTCAAAAGGTGTCTTATCGCCGCAGGAGGAGGCCTCTTCCGCCTGCCGCGCAAGGTGCCGTTCAACGTTGCGATGGAGTTGGCGCTCACCGGAGATCCGATCGATGCAGAGCGCGCCTACCATTTCGGTCTAGTCAACCGCATTTGCGAGCCCGGTATGGCGTTGTCGACAGCAGTGGAGTTGGGGCGTCAGATCGAAGCGAATGCTCCTGTGGCGGTGCGAGCGAGCCGTCTGGTGATTTACGCGGCCATGACCGAGGACGAGGACACCGGCTGGCGTCTGTCAGGTCAGGGCATGGCGGAGGCGATGGGTAGCGAAGATATGAAGGAGGGCTTGACGGCCTTTATCGAAAAGCGTCCGCCGAGCTGGACGGGTAGGTAGACCACTCCACCGCACGTGCGCTCCGGGATCTGACCCGAGGGCCGGTGTTCTCAGCTTTCTTTCAGCTTGGGGTCACCGGCCCTTCAGGTGCAGGGGCGATCTTGTCTTTTGTGGTGGTAGACGGGAAAGCGTCGGTGGCGTCAGTTTGCGCGGCGTCACCTCCACGTGGGGGCCATTTAGCGGCGATCGATGTGGTCCGTTTCCTCACGATCGGCGGCGTAATTCTGGTCCACTCGACGTCATTTGCCAACTCCGATTCGTCCTTGGTGGCGAATGGCGTCCTGCAGGTTGCTCACGTGACACGGTCAGTGTTTTTGATGCTGTGCGGATTCGTGCTCACATACAGCTACCAACATCGGCCGCTCAGCAGGACTGGCTTTTGGAAGCGACGTTATCCTCTCATTCTCGTCCCGTACGTCGCCTGGAGCGCCATCTACTTCGTAGCTGACGGCGAGGTCCATCCCACCTTGGGGTCTCTGGGTAGGTTCATCGTCGACTTGGGCGACGCCGGAGCCCACTTCCACCTGTACTTCCTGCTGCTGACCATGCAGCTCTATCTGATCTTCCCCGCGCTGATGTGGGCATTCCGGCGATGGCCCAAGGCTCTGATTCCGACTCTCGCAGCGAGTGGCGTGGTCCAACTACTCTTCACGGGCGCCATCGAGTACGGGTGGAGGCCTCCGCTGCTCGCTTCATGGTTCGACAATCCGAGTTCGGTGCTCTTTAGCTACAGCTTCTACGTGATCGGAGGCATTGCTGCTGCGGTCCATTTCGAAGAGGTGTCAACGTGGGTCCGTTCGCATTACCGGGCGGCTGGCGCCTTGATGGCTGCAGGAGTCATCGTCGGGCTCGGGACGTATGCCTTCAATATCTCGGTGCTCGGATATTCTCCTATCAAGGCGAGCGCCGTGTTTCAGCCGGCCAACGTTGTCGAGGTAGTTGCAGCCACCTTGTCACAGTTCGCGCTTGGGATGTGGTTCACGGAAAAGGCGTCACAGAGACGTCTTGCGCGACTCGAGCGATCATCGGATGTGTCGTTTGGCGTGTACTTGGCGCATCCGCTGCTGCTTACGGCCGTGCTCGAACTGGCAGCATCGGCCGGCTTGACGCGGGTGCTTGCGGGCGCTCCTGGTACCCTGGTTGAAGTTCTGATTGCTCTTGGGTTGGTCCCCCTCCTCTACGGCGTCACTTTTGCCGGTATCGCCATGGCTCGCTCGAGTGTCATCAGCCTCGCGTTGACAGGAAGGCGGCGGACGGTGAGTCCCGCACCTGCGATATTGACTAGCCCCGCAATTGCCGCAGCGCAAGCGGTAGGGACGTGACCGACCGGCCGTCTACTCAGGCGTCAGCTACGCCCGAGCCGGGTCGTCAGACCCGCTGGCGGAGGACCGCCGAGCGGAAGAACTCACGAGCGCTTTCGTTTCTTGGCATGGGAGCGGTTGTCGCCCTGATAGCTGTCGTGGTGCTCATTGGAGCCCCCGACCTGACTGTTGTGGCTGGCACGGTCCGCTCTGTTGGAATCGATAAGGCTCCGACAGTCACTGTCGCCCCGAAAGCCACCCCTCGAGGGACTGCCCCCCGCGTTACCACAGGATCAACGCAGTGGACGACGCGGACCTACTCCATGACAGTCGGCGGAATCAATCGGTCATACGTGGTTGAGCGGCCAGCTGTCACTCCGCCGAGCAGACTACCCGTTGTCGTGGAACTTGGGGGGTGTTGTACCACGGTCTCGGTCGAAGTCGCACGAGCAGACTTTCAGCAGGTAACCAACTCCGCCATAGTCGTATACCCCGAGTACATCGACGGCAACTGGAACGCGGGCGCTTGCTGCGGGACACCGGCGACAAACCATATCAACGACGTCGCTTTCGTCAACGCCGTGATCGTCGCCGTCCAATCCAGCCAGGCCGATGCGTCGACAGGGCCCGTGTACCTAGCGGGATACTCTAACGGTGGAAAACTCGCCGCAATGATGGCATGCCAGGAACCAGCGACGTTCGCTGGTGTAGCCGTCTATGGCGCAACTCGAACATCTGACTGCTCGAACCCGGGTGCAGAGTCCTTGCTGGAAATGGTCGGAAGCGCCGATCCGGGCACTGCCATTTCAGGGACGCCTATAGTGCAGAACAACTATACAGAGCCGACTGTCGAGCAAATGGTGGCCGAGTACCGTGCCGCCGACGGTTGCGGCCCTACAGCGTCGAGCAGTTCTACGGCAGGCGTCGCCACGGAGACCCTCTGGACGCAATGCGCAGGTGGCCACAGTGTGGGAGTCGTGGTGTATCAGGGAGACAATCACACCTGGCCCGAGGCCTCGGGGGCGACACCTTCCGCTCAGCACATTATGTGGAGCTTCTTCGCTTCGCTCGGAGCCTGAAGTCTCGTCGGTCGCAGAAGACAATCCATGGGTCGTCGGATCCGGCAAAGCGAGCTACTGCGTGGCGCTTGGCGAACGCGCCGATTGGTGCGCGTGGCGCGCGACATCTCTTGGCCCGACTAGCTGCCCAACGACTCCAGACGCCGCAGCCATGGCAGCACAGTAGAACCATAGGTGGCGGAAATCGTTAAGCGGCGCTTTGGACGAGGCCGCTGAGCGGAGGATCACGGCAAGGATTGCCACTCCGAACGCCCCCCCGACCTGTCGGGCAGTCTGATTCACTGCGCTTCCTACTGCGAAGCGCTCGATCGGCAGGCCCGAGACGGCTGCAGCTCCGATCACCGGGAAAGTAAGTCCGATGCCGACTCCTAGTGTCAATGCAATCGGCAGCCAGCGCGCCAGGTACATAGGGTGGCGGCCTACCAGAGTGGCGAGCATCGTCAAGCCTCCGGCGAAGAAGGTTGCTCCGGCGGCGATGACCGCTCGGAAACCAATTTTCGAGGCGAGTCGCCCCGCAGGCCCGGCGATCACCGAGACGACCAGCGGCGTGGGGGTGACGGCCAGACCAGCGGTGACGATCGAGTAACGCCATATCGAGGTGAGGAACAAGATGTTTCCGAGCAACATCGCGAAGAAGCCCATTGCATACAGGAGAGTCGCACCGTTGGCTGCGCTGAAGGCCCGGTCGCGAAATAGTGTCAGGTCCAGGACGGGATCTGCCACGCGGCGACACCGATTGATGAACGCGACGCCTAGAGCTGCCGACCCAGCGAACGAAGCCAGAATCGGAATGGTGAACCATCCCCACACCGACCCTTGCGATATTCCGAGCACGACCAACGTGAGCGCGACGGTGACCATCGCGGCGCCGACGAAGTCTGTTTTGACTTGTCCCGAGGCTCTGGCTGGTTCGTGAATGTTGCGTCGGCCCGCCAGCCATGCGACCGCTGCTACCGGTAGGTTGGCGTAGAAGACGAGCCGCCAGCTGTCGAGACTGACCAGCGCTCCACCGAGACTCGGACCTGCGGCCACCGCCAGCGCCCCGACACCGCTCCACAACGCAACGATTTGAGATCGCCGCTGCGGCGGGTATGCGGCGAGGAGAAGCCCGAGTGACGCTGGCAGCAGGGCGGCTGCGCCCGCGCCCTCTATGACCCTTCCCGCGACGAGGAAGGCAACGTCGGGTGCGATGCCACAGATAGCTGAGCCGACGGAGAACACCGTCAGCCCCGCAAGAAAGACGCGCTTGCGCCCAACGCTGTCTGCGATGCGTCCGGTTACCACGAGTAGGGCGCCGAAGACGATGGCATAGGCAGTAATCACCCAGGTGAGGGTGGAAGTGCGATCCGCAGGGAAGGAGCTTTCGATAGATGGAAACGCTATGTTGACTATGGAAAGATCCAGTGATGCCATGAAGACGCCAGCAGCCGTCACGGCGAATACGGCCCTTCTTGACCCCTCGGTGCGGACGGGTTTCGGTCCCGCGCCGATCCCGATGCACCTCACGTTTGAACCCTATCTCGTCGTCCATGCGACTGCTCTTGGAGTTTCCGGGAGGACGCTCGGGCTATAGTGGAGGAGTCGAGTCGTAAAGGTGAGACGAAATATCCGATCCGGGGACGTAGCTCAGTCGGCTAGAGCACCTGCTTTGCAAGCAGGGGGTCGTGGGTTCGAGTCCCATCGTCTCCACTTTTCCCAGTAGCCACAAGGGTTTTTGGCCTTGTGGGGGCGCCTCGGAAAATCGCACAACGTTGACACAGTAGATAACGCGGTGTAGCTTGGGGGGCCTGGAGGGCATCAAACGGTCCTCCGCCGACATGAGTTGGCCGGCCAGAAGGAGGGCTTCATGGTCAGCAAGACCGCTTCAAGGAGTGCCAGGGGAGTCGAACTGACCGACTTGCTCGCGAGCTTCACGCTGAGTCTCCGTGCCGCCAACAAGGCGCCGCGGACTATCGAGACCTACTGCGACAGCCTCGTCCAGCTGATCGACTTCTTGAGTAGGTCCGGGCTTTCGACCGACGCCACGAAGCTGACTCGGGGGCATCTTGAGATGTTCGAGGTAAGCCTCATCGAAGGCGGCCGCCAGCCTGCGACGGTCTCGGTCCGTCATCGGTCTTTACAAGCCTTTTTCAAGTGGGCGGTGTCGGAGCGGGAGATCGCCCAGTCGCCGATGGCGGGCATGGCCGCTCCGATCGTGCCGGACCTGCCGGTCCCAGTTCCCCCTGACGAGAGCCTCAAGAAGCTACTGGGATCGACGACAGGCAGCTCCTTCGAACGGATGCGCGACGCCGCGCTGCTCCGGCTCTTCATCGACACCGGTATTCGGGCTTCCGAGGGAATCAACCTCCGAGTTGAGGACATCGATCTCACCTCTCGGATTCCTGTCGCGTACGTAGTAGGCAAGGGGAGGAGACCGCGAGCAGTGCCGGTTGGCGCCAAGACGGCACTAGCGATCGACCGCTACCTACGAGTCCGTCGTTCCCATCCCAACGCGAACCTCGAATGGCTCTGGATAGGCGCTAGAGGCAGGCTGACCACGAGTGGCCTCCGGCAGCTACTCGAGCGACGTTGCGACCAAGCGCAGATACCCAGGATCCACGCTCACCAGCTCCGCCACCACTTCGCCCACTCGTGGCTGGCTCAGAATGGCGCCGAGAATGAACTCATGGCACTCACGGGATGGAAATCCCGGGCCATGCTCTCGCGCTACGCCGCCTCTACTGTTGCTGAGCGTGCAGCCGAAAGTCACCGCCGTCTGTCGCCGGGGGATAAGTTTTGAGGATCCTGTAGGTCTCTCACTTGCGTTTGATGCTGACGCCCGGCTACTTCGCCCGAAAGCAAGCTCGCACCCCAGCAGTGGACAGCTCCCCTTCTCCCGGACGCTGGCTTTCGCTGTCGAACCGCTAATCTACGAGCCGTTTGAATCGGGCGTAGCCACACCCTCGGGTCCGGCGGGCTCGAACGGACCGTGCGGCTAACTCGGCGAAGTACGCTTTTCTGGCGCACTCGGCCCGTCGAGCCCTTTCGGC
>JAKCEB010000025.1 GCA_021838305.1 Actinomycetes bacterium
AATGCATCTTCTGACCACGTCTCTCGGCAAGCTTCTCAGCGTGATCGAGGCCGTCGGTGGTTTCGTGGCGCTACTTGCCTTACTCTTCTGGGTAGCGGGCAGGGTTCGAGGCCGCTTCGAGAAGCCGGTCGCCACGCTTCTGCTGCTCGGCCCAGCTGTAATCCTGCTCATGATCGGCCTCGTTATCCCAGCGATCCGGACGATCTTCTTGAGCTTCCGGGGCCAGTACGTGGTCGGCCCCGACGTCAAGTACGTCGGACTGGCCAACTACACGTGGGCGTTCACCGACCCACACACGATTCACACGCTGATACGGACCGCCGAGTGGCTGGTCATCGTGCCTTTGGCCTCGAGCGTCTTCGGCTTGGTGTTCGCCCTGCTTGTGGACAGGATGAAATACCAGGTGATCGCTAAGTCCCTCATCTTCATGCCGACGGCTATCTCGTTCGTAGGCGCGAGCCTCATCTGGAAGTACGTCTACCAGTACCGCTCTCCTGGACTCCCGCAGATCGGACTTTTGTCCGAGGTTGTCATGAAGCTCGGTTGGGCGCACCCGCCGAACTGGCTTCTCAGCTCACCGCTCAACACATTCCTGATGATGGTGATCCTGATCTGGATCGAGACCGGCTTCGCGATGGTGATCATGGGTGCCGCGCTTCGATCGATCCCTGACGACGTGATCGAGGCGGCACGTGTCGATGGCGCGAAGGGCTGGCGCCTGTTCCGGTCGGTCCAGCTGCCGATGATCTCGTCGACCGTGACAGTCGTCGTGATAACGATCATGACCGCCACCCTCAAGATCTTCGACATCGTCTACACGGTGACCGGCGGGAACTTCAAGACCGACACCCTGTCTAACGAGATGTATAGCCAGATATTTCAGGACTTCAACAACGGCCGGGGGAGCGCCCTCGCAGTGATCCTCTTTATGGCAGTCGTGCCGCTGGTGACTGTAAGTGTTCTACGCCTTCGGAAGGAGCGCTACGCATGAGTGTCGACGAGGCAGTCGTAATCGCACCAGGGGAGACGCCTGAGCCCGCCAGCACCGCAAAGCTTACGAGCAAGGAGGCGCCGAAGACTCACAATCGCATTGCGACGGCGGTGGTCATCATCATGTCCATTCTGTGGGCGCTGCCGGTGTTCGGTTTCCTCGTGACGTCGCTTCGCTCGAAAGCTCAGGCGGAAGGCTCCGGTTGGTGGACGGTCTTCGTGCACCCCGCCCTGACGTTCTCGAACTACATCGACGTCCTGTTCCACGGCGGAGCGAACATCCAGGGTGGCGGCCTTTTCCCGTACGCCATGAACTCACTTGCGATAGCAATCCCGGCGACGATCATCCCGATCCTCGTGGCGTCGATGGCGGCGTATTCGCTGTCCTGGGTGCGTTTCAAGAGCGCCGATACCGTGTACTTCATTATCTTCGGGCTCCAGGTCGTGCCGTTGCAGATGTCCCTCGTGCCGCTGCTGCAGCTCTACAGCCACGGCGCCCACATTGGCGGCTTCCTGATCTTCCCGAACCTTAACCTGCACGGGTCCATCGCCGAAGTCTGGATTTCCCACACGATGTTCTCGCTCCCGCTGGCGGTCTTCCTTCTCTACAACTTCATTTCTCAGCTGCCGAACGAGCTCATCGAGGCCGCCCGGGTCGACGGCGCCAGCTACCTGTTCATATACCGACGAGTCGTAATGCCGTTGTCGATGCCAGCGATTGCCTCGTTCACGATCTTCCAGTTCCTGTGGGTGTGGAACGACCTGCTGATCGGCCTCACCTTCTCGGCGAAAAGCGCGAGCGCTCAGCCTCTCACAGTACAGTTGCAACAGCTGTCCGGTACCTTCGGAAGCCACATCGAGCTGCTGACGGCAGGAGGATTCGTTTCGATCATCATCCCGATGATCGTCTTCTTCTCCCTGCAGCGCTACTTCGTCCGAGGGCTTCTAGCGGGCAGCGTCAAAGGTTGATCTCGCGGGCGCTGAGCGCCCGCTCGGCGAGAGCCTCCTTCGCGGTTTCGACGAACACCTTCTCGCTGAGCGGGCGGTGAAAGAAGAACCCTTGGAGGATCTGGACGCCGTGATTGCGTAGGCGCTCAGCGCACGCAGCGTCTTCGACGCCTTCGGCTACCACTGTGAACCCGAGCCGGTGCGCCAGCTCCGCGATGCTCTGCACGATCGCATCGTCGGCCGGTGAGGTGGAGCTTCGCCCGACAAACGACTGGTCTATCTTGATCTCGTCGAGGGGAAGAGTCGGCAGCACCGACATCGACGTGTAGCCGGTGCCGAAGTCGTCCAGTGAGATCTTGACGCCCTGCTGGCGCAGCGGGCTCAGCAGCGCTGCGGCCCTCGAAATGCTCGAAGGCTCGGCTGTCTCAGTGATCTCGACCGTCAGGCAGTCCGGAGGAAGCTGGCGACTCTTCAGCTCGGAGAGTATCCAGGAGGCCAGGTCGTTCCTGCCTAAGAGCGCCGCCGACAGGTTTACAGCGACCGGCGCCGATATCCCCATTGCGCGCCAGCGGACCTGCGCGTCTAGGGCTTCCGCGAGAGCCCATTCCGTCAATCGGCTCACGAGGCCGGTCCGCTCGGCTAGCGGAATGAAACGCGCCGGCGACACGGCGCCGTGCTTCGCTCCGCTCCAGCGCATCAGCGCTTCCACCCCGACAATGTCGCCGGTCACGGCGCAGATCTGCGGTTGGTATGCGAGCGAGAGCTCCCGACGGTTCACCGCAATGCGAAGTTCAGCGAGAAGTGCGAGATCCTCGGCGGTTAGCGATCCTTCGTCGCCGTCCCAGACGTGCACGGGCTGGTTTTCCGCCATGGCGCGCCTGGCGCTCAGCGATCCCTTGCGAATGAGCGTGGCCAGGTCGGCGCCGTCCCAAGGCGAGAACGCGACGCCCGTATGGGATCGGATCGCCAGTTCGATGCCGCCGACCAGGTACCTGCTCACACCCAACGCACGGTTGAGGACGTCGACGAGGATGCTCGCCTTCTGAGCCGCTGTGTCGAGGGAAGGGCTACGGTGACCGAATGGTGGGCCAACAACCTCGACGACGACGATCTCGTCGCCGTCGACTCGGCCGATCATCGCGTCTGAGGGGATCACCTGGCCGAGGTTCTCGACGATCCTTTGAAGAAGCTCGTTGCCGACCGCGTACCCGAGCGCCTCGCGGGCGTCGCTCAGACCTGCGAGGTTGGTGACCGCAACGACGAGAGGGCGAGCGGGTCCGCCGCCCAACCGCTTCGCGAGGCCGTAGCCATTGGGAAGTCCCGTATCAGTGTCAACGGTGTCCCTGCGGCGGGCGGCCGTCGCGGCGAAGGCCAGCGCGAAGCCGGCGCCGGCATAGGCGAGCAGCGCTGTGCCGATCAAGGCTGCAGCCGACAGGAGGTTGCGATCGCCGGACTGGGTCAACCACAGCGCCACGCCCAGGGCTGCCGAGTCGATCAGCAGGCGTTTCCATGAGGCGAACAGGGCGTCGAATATGGCGATCCCCGCCCAGACGAGCAGGAAGCAGACAGCGCCGTTCCTGCCGTGCGCTCCCCACACGGCAGCGATCCCCGACAGAGCAAGCCAGCCTGTCAGGAAGGTCGACGTTTTGGAGCCGATGCTCCTAGCGCGCATCAAGGCGATCAGTGCTATTCCGGATACGCCTGTTGCGGAGGCGGCGATCCAGCGGTAGGAGAAGGGATAGCCGGCGGCAAGCGCCGCCGGGGGGATCACGACGGAGCTCAACACGAGGACGATGCGTATCACCGACAGTGGGCTGAGCAGCTCTATCGGGGCACCTAGCGCGAACCACGAACGGGTCTTCGGGAACCAGGTATTGCGCACTTTCACTGATTTTCGCAGCGGTCGGCTCGTGACGGCCGTCGCGCGACCGTCGGTCGACCAAGCCTTCCAACCTGCTGGCCGCGGAGAATTCAACACTGATGATGCGTCGGCAGTCTCGTCTTACTACTTGAAGGTAAGGAGGCCTGCGCTGCTACGGCAGCGCGTTACGAACCTGTCGGAAGCGGAAATTCGTCGCTTAACGGAAGGCGCGAGAACCAGTTCTGCAGCAGGCTCAATCCGGTGAGGCCCGGTAGCGCGCCCACCTTCAGGTCGATGCGCTGCGCGGCTCGCGCGCCGCCAGGCCCGGCGAAGAGGTACCGGGACAGATGTTGAGTCTCGCGTCTCGGCATCACCTTCGACCCGACGGGCGACCACAGGTGCTTCAAGGCGCTCCGGGTTACCCGGCGAGCCTTCGCGCTCGACGCGAGACGGGTTCGAGCCTGCGAGGTGTAGAAGGCAATGTGCCTACCCTCCTGGAGCATGATCCTCTTGAGCAGGCTAGTGAGTACCGGGTTGCCGGCATTCGACGCGAGGAGGGCGTAGCCTGCCTGGGTTGTCATCTCGTTGACGGCCCCCCACGCCATTTGAAGCGCGACCAGGTCCGCTCCGATAGTCCAAGTCCCGGCGAGCATGGCCAACGGCCTTATCCGGTCCGCAATGCCCAGGCTGTCCCGCATCGGTCCAATTCGTGTAGAGCCGGACGGTTCGCCGTGGGCGGCGAGCACGCTCGCGAGGGCCTCGCCATGCCAGAGCTCCTCGAACGCCCAGATGGACAGAAACGATGTCAGGTTCGGGTCGTGGTGCACGGGGCCGAGCAGCAGGTCCCGCAGGTAGCACGAGGTATGGAACTCGACGTCGTGCATGTAGCGAACGCAGCGCAGGGCGTCGGGGTGAAGCGGCTCCTCCTCGAAGGCGGAGAAGTCGAGGTCGTCCCAGCGCAGCCTTGCGGAGCGCCGCTTGGCGTCATCGATCTCGAATGTCATACCGGGGCTTCGTAGTCCAAGCGTCGCCCGGATGAGTGTCCCTTCTCCGAAGGAGCGTTCACCGAATCACGCTGCGTTGGCGGAGCTGCATCCAGGGGTCGGGGTCACTGCGACGAGAGGTGGAACCTGCGCCATGGCCGGCAACTGGAGGGTTTGCGGATTGATCGCGTTCGCGATGGCCGTCTGCCCAGCCGGGTTCGGATGCAGGTGATCTCCCGAATCGTATGGAGGGAACATGGCGGTCGGGTTGCATTGACCGTTGTAGACGTCAGCGACGACCGGCGCCATATCAAGGACGCCGTCGAAGGCCCCCGACGTACGAATCCAATTGTCCACTGTCACGAGGTTCGCCTGGTCTGCCGGACTCCAGTACTCGTCCTTGTCGGTTGCACGCGGCAGGAGGGTCACACCTATGATCCTCACCCCTGCCTTGTGGACTGCGGCGATCGCCTGCTGGTAGCCCTGGATCAGCTGAGCGGCGGTGGAGCCGAACCACAGGTCGTTCGTGCCGAGGAACAGGATGACCTCGCCGACGCCGGGTTGGTTGAGAGCGTCGTTCGCGAGCCGTGACAGACCCGGCAGGCCACCGCTTTTCGTGTCGTCGGTCGGCGAGGTGGGTGTTGGTGGGAGGAGCGCGTTGGCGCTGATGCCTTCGTTGATCACCGCCCGCTGCTGGTCCGCCGGCAGAGTGTCGATCCGCTGCTGGAGCACATGGGTCCATCTCAGCGTGCTGTTGTACCCGTCGGTGATGGAGTCGCCGACGACGACGATGCTCGGCTGCCCGGTCGTTTCGAGCACGTCCACGGCGTCCACGAATCGAATCTGGGTTCCCGGGTAGACGACGCCCTGCATGTTGGCTTGCGACGACAGATTGCCACGTCCGTTCGGTGTGAAGAACACGCGCGTCGGGCTTGTCTTGCAGCACCAATGCAAGCTCACCAGCGTCGTGCTTTGCACCCACAGGCTGATGGCGAGAGTCTCGTTAGGGGTGACCGTCATCGCAACAGGGTCGCTGTAGGCCTCCTGGCCTGGGGCAATCGTGATCTGCGGCGAACCCCCGAAGGTCACTGTGTGGGTCGTGGCAGGCGTGATCGCGGACCCGCCAGCGGACTCGGCTAGCGTCGCCGCGCCTATCGTCAACGGCGAAGTGCCCCACAGGTTTGACACGCGAAATTTCACGGCCTGGCCACCGAGAGCGACAGTCGCCAAGTCACGCACTGTAGCGTCAGAAGCGACGCCGTAGCCCCACGACATCGGCGAACCCCATGCGATCCGCCACGTCGCCTGGGGAACGACAGTGGTTGTGGATGTAGAGGTGGAAGTCGAGGTCGAAGTCGAACTTGTAGGCGCAGTCGTTGCCTTGGGCGGTGCGGTTCCGGGATCGGGGCGACTCGAAAGGGCGGTCGTCTGCTTGCCGGCCACGGTGCTGCTCGGCAGCAGGAACACTGCGACGATCGCTGCCGCGGCGACAACGGCCAAGAGCGCGAGGAGAGGCCAGTTGCGCTGACGCCTAGCGGCGAAGATCGGGCGTTCGGGGCCACCGCGCGCCGGTCCTCCTCCCGCAGGGAGGTAGTGAGTCATGTCTATCGTGCCGCTGCCGATGCCCGCAGCGGCTCAGAATCATGTGGTGCGTAATCCAAGACGGGGTTTGATCCACCTCGTGCGGCCACAAATCACGCATTAAGTCTATACGAGACGCTAGCCCCTGACAGAGCGCCGCCGTACAGCAAAGCCTACCCGCAGACCCCTTGCTTCACGTCGAATTCCATTCACCCGCGCCGCGTGGCCCTGCGCAGGCTCAACGGAAAAATGACAGCGGTCGCGGCTGGCACGATCCACCATGCGGGAACACTCGTCTTGCTCACGGCGTAGGTGATAGCGAGAGCTGCTGCGACGGCCGCCGCGACAGTCCAGTCGTCACCGATGACGAAGTCGTAACAGAACGCAAGAAAGGCCTTCACCCGTCGCATCAGAAGCCGGCTCGCGGAGAGGTGGGCGAAGTCGGCGACGCCTTCGAAGCGATCCTGGTGGGAGCGGACGGCTTCGAAGCGGCTACGAGGGCCAGTCCGAACAGCGCCACAGCGGGAACAAGTGCGAGGAGGGCGGCATCGGATCCAGGCCAGCGAGCACCGGCCCCTTCGGCACCCCAGAAGGTCCCGAACGAGATCAACATGACCCCCACAGCGAACTTCATCGTGTTCTCAGGTACCCGTGACAGCGGGGCCCTAACGGCGACCCCGACCACCACGACGACCAGCACCGCCGACACTGCGGCGAGCGCAGCGAGGGGGATGTCGTGCTGATTGGAGCCGAATGTGAGGGCGATGAACGCTACTTCGAGACCTTCGAGCACGACACCCTTGAAAGACAACGTAAACGCGTACCAGTCACCTACCAGACCAACAGAGCGGTTATCGGCTGCTCGGGCGGCGGCCAGCTGCTCCCGGAAGATCTTGTCCTCGTCATGGAGGGCCTTGTGGCCGCTGGCTCGTAGTACAGCCTTGCGGAGCCACTGCAATCCGAAGATCAGCAGCAGGGCGCCGACGAACAGCCGGAGGCTTCGCAACGGTATCGCCGACAGCGCCGGCCCCAACGCCGCAATCACTACTGCCAGGACGGCAAGGCCGGACACGACCCCTACCAGCGCGGATCGCCAGTCGCGTGCGGTTCCCGCCGCGAGGACGATCGTCGTCGCCTCGACCGCCTCGACGGCGCACGCGAGGAAGACCGCAAGAAACAATGCTCCAGAATTCAAAAGGAAGTCCTCATCTGTAAGGTCAGCCTACAAGTGCACGGCGGTCAAGAACGGCCCGACACGTCCGGAAAGATCAGGCACCCGTCGGCCGACAGGCTGACCTCGGTCCTCGAATCGAAAGCCAACCGGTGTACGTCGGGCACGCCGGTCATTCTCCGTCCTCCGGGTACTTCGATCACGTGGTCGTAGCCCCATCCACGAAAGGCGCTGTCAAGCACCACCGCGCCGAGTCGAGCGTTGCCCGCCCGGTCGTCGTGGGCGAAGTGCACTGCCGTCGGGCGGACCAGGATCCTCACCGCTTCCCCGATGCTCGGCACCGAGCCGAGCATCGGACGTCCCTGGACTTCGCAGCCGTCGACGTCGACGACCATGAAGCGGCCGTCGAACTCCTTCGCCGTTCCCGAAAGTTCGCCTGCCAATCCGGTGAAACGAGCCACGAACTCGCTCGCTGGATCACGGTAGATACTTTCGGGAGCGCCGACCTGGACGAGAACGCCCTGATCGAGGACACCGACAGCGTCGGCGAGAGCGAACGCCTCCGCCTGATCGTGGGTGATGTAGACAGCGGCGGCGCCGAGGCGCCTTACCATTGCCCCGATGTCGACGCGAAGCTGCTCGCGGCGATCCGCGTCCAGATTCGAAAGCGGCTCGTCGAAGAGCAGCAGGCTCGGCTCGGCAACGAGTGCCCGCGCCAGCGCAACGCGTTGCTGCTCACCGCCGGACAGTTGTCCGGGGTAGCGAGCTTCGAGTCCGCCTAGGCCGACCTGTGCGAGCGCGAGGTGTGCTCGTCGTCGGCGTTCGTCGGCGTTCAGGTGTCTCCGCCGCAGCGCAAAAGCGACGTTCTGCTCGGCGGTCATGTGCGGCCAGAGGGCGTAGTCCTGGAAGACCATGGCCAGGTCGCGCTTCTCCGGCGCCAGATGCGTTCCCGGGCCGTCCACTTGGGTTCCGTTGATGCGTAGGCTGCCCTCGCTCGGGCGTTCGATGCCCGCAACGCAGCGAAGCAGCGTGGATTTGCCGCTACCTGACGGGCCTAGCAGTACCATGAACTGGCCGGGCTCGACGGTGAGGTCGATCCCATTCACTGCGACCTTCGCCCCGAAGCTCTTCGACAGGCCCTCGACCGATACGGCCATTGGTCGGTCACCACCGCCCGGTCCTGTCCGCTCCGACGCCGCACGTTCGAACGCCGACCTGGTGGAGGCGAAGCTCATGCCGAGACCCCCGCAAGCTCGCCTGCCGGATCGTCGGTGACGCTCGGCAGTTCTGCTGGTTCGACTTTGGCCTCGGCGGGAGTCTTCGATGGAGCGGTCCTTTGCCAGGTACGCCACCCGACCGGTGCGAGGAGCCGGAAAAGCCCGAGGGCCGCACCGACAACTGCCAGTGTGAACAGCACTGCTACTACCGACAGCGCCGTCCCTTCACCTATGTTCGCCTTGCCTAGAACCTGCAGGATTGCAACCGAGACAGGAACGACACCGGGAGGTGCCAACAACTCCGAGATCGGAAGTTCGAGGAACAACGCCGAGAATGCAAGCAGTGCCGCCCAAAGCAGCGGGCGCGCAAGCAAAGGCAGGACGCAACTGCGCCACGCCCTCGCCCAGCCGACGCCGTGGACTCTCGCGGCGTGCAGCAGCGAGTCGTGGATCTGCGAGAAAGGTCCAAGCATGATCCTCGACGACTGCGGAACGGCGTTAGCAACGTAGGCCATTCCGAGGAGTGGGACGGTGCCGTAAAGGACTATCCCGGCGTGGGTGAGAAGCGGGAGGTCGTAAGCGAAGATGTAACCGGCTGCAAACACGACTCCTGGCAGTGCTACTGCAACAAGTAGCGCCATGTCGAGTAGTTTCCCGCCTATCCCGTTCCTCGACGACGCCATCGTCCGGGCCATGATCGCTCCCAACGTCACGGTTGCCATCGCGCATACGAAGCCGATCTCCGCCGAGAAGCGGATCGGGCCGCCGAGTCCCGAAACCCCGAGCAGCCCGCTGTAGTTGGAAACAGTGAAGGAGCTAAAATGAAGTCCGGTAAACGGCACGAGCAGCGACGACGACACGACACCGAGGAGCGGGACGCCGAGCGCTGCAGCGAAGACCAAGGAGGCGAAGACGACGGCGACGGTGTTGCCCGTACGTCCGAGGGACCGCGGCACGCTTGCACGGGTGCGCCCGGATACGACGGCGAAGCTTCGTGAGCCGAGTAGGCCGTGCTGGATTGCCAAGGCGACGGCGACGGTCCCGATCAGCGCCCAGCCGACCACCGCCGCTACACCGAAGTTGGCTGGGAAGGTGGCAATCGACTCGTAAAGCGTGTAGGTGGCGACAGGGAAATGGGCAGAAGCCGCAATCGTCGTGGCGACCCCGAAGTCACCGATCGACTCGGCGAACACGATGACGAAGCCCGACATGATCGCTGGGAGCAGTAGCGGGGCGATGACCCTGACAGCAGCGAGACGTCCCCCGCCGTGGACTCGCACAGAGTTCTCGATGTCGCCGCCGAGGGCTCCCATAGACGGGGCGAGAGCGAAATACGCGAACGGCGTTCCCTTCAGTCCCAGAACGACGGCGACGCCGACCGGGCCGAGGACGAGGTGCTGGACCGTGTGGTTCCACAAGCCGACCGCGCTCAACAGCCCGGACCGCAACACGATCTCTTCCCAGCCGACCGCCACGAGATACGACGGCACGAGCAGGACAGCCCACAGCGAGAGCACGAAGACCCTACGGCCCGGCGCGGTTGTCCTCTCGGATATGAACGCAAGTCCTAATGCGCAAACGATCGCGAGCAGGCCCGCTCCAAGTGAGACAGCGACGCTGTCGAGCATCGCCCTGCCCAATCCGTCGCTTAGGGCTGATGACACGTTGGACCACGTCAACCACGACGCGCCCTGGTCGAACAAGCGCGGCGATACCGCCTGGATCAGAAAGCACGCCGGGGGCACCACCAGCAGCAGCGCCACGACCACCGCGATCGCCAAACGGGCCAAGCCGCCCGGGGTGCGCCGGGCGGCTTGGCGAAGGGATGAAGGGATAAAAGTGGCGGCCGGCGACCCGGCCGGCCCTTGCGGGCCTGTCAACCGTTGACCACGTGCGCTGTGAACCACTGGTTGACCGTGCCCTCCAATGGTCCCCACTTGTAGGGGTCTATGAACTGGATAGGAATGGACGACAGAGGCGGGACGAGCTTGTGTTGGCTGGTTCCGTTGATGATCGGGAAGAATAGCGAGTCACCGTGAGGGTCCCCGGTCAGCATCACTTGCTGACCGGCGGGTGAATAGACGAAGTCAGCGAACTGTTTCGCCTCCGCCTGCTCGGCAGCTGACACCTTGTCGTCGATGCCCATCACGCCGGGTAGCGCAGTGACCTGCGAAGGGTAAGCCACCTTTATCTGGGGGTACTTGTACTCGAAGCCTATTCCGGCCGAGTTCTGCACGATCGCGGCGCTGATCTGGCCTTGGAGCAGGGCTGTCAGTGTCACTTTGTTCGTCGCGTAGACGTGCAACCCGTTAGCAGCAAGGGCCGAGAAGTACTGCTCGCCCTGCGTGACCCCGCCGAGCTGGTTCAACATACCTGCGACGAAGCTGTACGTCGGCCCCGAGACCGCCGGGTTGTTCATCCCGACCTTGCCCTTCCAGGCCGCTGTGGTGAGATCCGACCATGATGCCGGTGGCGTTGTCACTACCTGGCTGTTGTAGACGAGCGCACCTGCGACGGTGAGGCCGGTCGGGATATAGCTCTTGTCGGCCGGCACTTCTTTCTGGCCGAGAGCGTTCAGTGTGCCGGTGTTCGGTTCGAAGCCTTTGAGAAGCATGCCGGCCTTGTCCAAGGCTGCGTAGGCGCCGTCGCCGTCTGACCAGAAAACCCCCCACTGCGGGTTGGAGCCTTCGGCCTGGATCTTCGCCAAAAGGGTTCCGGTGCTGTGATCCTCGAGTTTGGTGGGGATCCCGGTAGCGGCCTGGAACGCCTTCACTTCGGCGCTGTCGTATCCTTCTGCTGCGTAGACGACGAGGGGAACTTTCGCTGCGGGAGTCGTCGTGGCAGTTGCGGCCGCCGTCGTGGACGGGCTCGAGGCGACGGTAGCGCTCGACGCGGCTTTCGTGGAGCTCGAACATGCCGTCAGCGCCGTCCCGAGGGCGAGGGCAGTACCGGCGATCTTGAGGGCCGGCGACGACGCGAAGGACTGAACCTTAACTTTTCTCATGTTGCGAACGTAACTAACCAAAGTGAACGGCTATTTACTTGGAAGTGGCGCCGAGGTGAACAGTTGCCAAACATTCCCCCAACAGCGGGCGCCCCGTCGTGCGGCGCGAGGCTCTAACGTAGCGGGGTGCCTGTATCCGGACGGCACGGTACCGACTCGATAGAAGGAGGCGAGCTGTGGGTATTTTGGACATGTTTCGTTTGGACGGCAAGGTCGCCATCGTCACTGGGGCTTCGTCGGGTCTTGGGGTGTCATTCGCACAGCATCTCGCCGAGGCCGGCGCGGACGTCGCTCTCGCAGCTAGACGGGTCGATCGGCTCGCCGAGACCGCTGCGCTCGTCGAGAAGGCCGGAAGGCGGGCAATCTCAGTTCCGACCGACGTCTCGTCGCCGACCGACTGCCAACGCCTTGTGGGCGAAACGATGGAAGCTTTCGGGAAGGTCGACGTGCTGGTGAACAACGCTGGGCTAGGAACGGCATACCCGGCTACCCGGGAGACGCCCGAGCAGTTTCGCCAAGTGATCGACGTCAACTTGAACGGGGCTTACTGGATGGCCCAGTGCTGCGGGAGGGTGATGAAGCCGGGTTCGAGCATCATCAACATTGGCAGTGTCCTAGGTTTCACTACCGCGAGCCTTCCCCAGGCCGCCTACTCGGCGAGCAAGGCCGGGTTGATCGGCCTCACCCGCGACCTTGCTTCGCAGTGGACAGGTCGCAAGGGCATCCGGGTCAACCTGGTGGCGCCAGGCTTTTTCGCGTCCGAGATGACCGAGCAGTACCCACCCGGCTACATGGAGGGGCAACTCCCCCGTGCAATCGTCGGGCGGGCAGGGGAGCCCGTCGAGCTGTCGGCGGCGGTGGTATTCCTCGCGAGCGCCGCCGCTGGATACATCACAGGAGTAGCCCTGCCCGTCGACGGCGGCTTCCTCACGAGCTGATCGGCCGGCTCGTGGAGACTCCGAAACCTAGCGGCGGTCTGTTTGATCTCATCGTCACCACAGAGGAGCTTCTCGACGCGACCCGATCCGAAGCTTGGCTTACGGCGATGCTCGACGCGGAGGTGGCCCTCGCGAGAGCAGAGTCGGCAACGGGGGTCATCCCGGGGGCGGCCGCCGACAGTATCGCGGCCGCAGCGAAGCCGGAGAACTTCGATGTAGCGTCCATCGCCCGCGGCGCCCGAAGCGGGGGGAACCCGGTGATCCCCCTCGTCGACGCGTTGACCGCTCTCGTCGATGACGCCGGCCGTGACTGGGTGCACTGGGGTGCTACGAGCCAGGACATCCTCGACACCGCCGCCGTACTTGTGGCCAAGAGAGCCGGACGGATCATCCTCGGCGACTTGGAGCGCCTGACTCGAGCCTGCGCCGCTCTAGCGGAAACTCACCGGGGCAGCATCATGACCGCCAGGACGCTCCTTCAGCCCGCTCTGCCGACGACGTTCGGGCTGAAGACGGCGGGCTGGTTGCTTTCCGTCATCGACGGCGCCGACACCCTCGAATCGGCGTTGGACCGCCTCCCGGCACAGCTCGGCGGGGCGGTGGGGACGTTGGCATCGCTCGGGTCGAACGGCCCCGCCGTCGTCGAGGCCTACGCCGGCCTGCTCGGGCTTCGAGTACCGATCATGCCCTGGCACGGCGCCCGCGGCCCTATCGTCTGCGTCTCGAACGCGCTTGCCGTGTTGTCCGGGACGTCGGCGAAGATATCAGGTGACATCGCTCTACTCATGCAAGCCGAGATAGCCGAGGTCTTCGAGCCGGGCGGAAGCGGTCGGGGTGGGTCCTCGACGCTTCCCCACAAGCGCAACCCGGTCGGCGCGGCAGCCGTCGGAGCGGCAGCCAGGCGCAGCGCCGTGCTCGCCGGAGGGATGCTCGAATCGCTCGCAGGCGAGCACGAGCGCCACCTCGTCTCATGGCCGGTGGAGTGGCAGACCCTCGGCGACATCCTCGCCCTGGCCGGCGGCGCGGTGTCTCGGACCGCCGAGACCGTCGCCGGTCTGGAAGTGGACGTGACCGCAATGGCGGTGAACGTGTCCTCGCGTTCGGGAGCGTTGCTATCGGAGCGGGTCGCTCTACACCTCGCACCCCTCCTCGGTCGCGCCGAGGCGAAGAAGGCGGTCGCTAGCGCGTTAGCACGCTCAGATTCCGCCAGTTCATCGGAAATGGTGGACGCGCTTCTCGCAGATCCTGACGTCGCAGGTGTCTGCAGCCGTGGCGAACTGGAAGCACTTTTTGATGCCGGCGGATACCTGGGCGCGACAGACGTTTGGGTGGACCGGGCGATCGAGACCTACCACGCACGTGCACGCCGCAGGGGATGACACCTGACAAAACGGAGGACGAATGACTGAAGAGACCAAATGACTGAAGATATGAAGGTTCGCGTCGACGGGCCGGTGGGCGCTCCTTGGCTTGTACTTTCGAACTCGCTCGGCAGTTCGTTGGAAATGTGGGAGCCGCAGATGTCGGTCCTGCGTTCCCGTTTCCGGGTGGTTCGCTACGAGCACAGAGGCCACGGGGGAAGCGTCGCTCCGCCGGGCCCTTACAGTATCGGGGACCTCGGCGCCGACCTTTTGGAGGTAATGGACTCAGTAGGCGCGACCCGTGCGAACGTCGTGGGCCTTTCTCTTGGAGGCACGGTCGGCATGTGGCTTGCGGCGAGCCATCCCGGTCGCGTCGAGCGTCTCGTGGTCGCAGCGAGCAAAGCGTATTGGCCTCCCGGACAGGCGTGGACGGACAGGGCGGACCTAGTACGGCGTGACGGCACCGCAGCCCTGCTCGACACTCTCGTCGCGCGATGGTTCACCGAAGCGTTCGTCGGCCGCCGCCCCGAAGTGCGCTCAACGCTTGCCATGATGCTCGAAGCGGCCGACCCCGCAGGGTACGCGGGTTGCTGCGCTGCGCTTCGCGACGTGGACCTTCGCGAGCACCTTTCGGCTATCGAAGCTCCGACACTTGTGCTGGCAGCGCGAAGCGACCCAGCTGTGTCGATTGGCGACGCGGCCGGGCTAGTCGAAGCGATCCCCGGATCTTCGCTGCAGGTGATCAGCCCGGCTGCGCATCTCGTGAACATGGAACAGCCGGAGAGGTTTACTTCGGCGGTCGTCGAGCATGTTGCCGGAAGCGTCGCGGAGCGCGGCCGGCGCACCAGGAGGGAGGTGCTCGGCGACGCCTACGTCGATCGGGCCGAGAGCGCTGTTACGGCGATCAGCGAACCTTTTTCCGAGTTCATCACCCGCTACGCGTGGGGAGATGTCTGGACACGCCCGGGAATTGACCGTCGAAGCCGCTCGTTCGTCACTGTCGCCATACTTGCGGCGCTCGGGCGCGTCGACGAACTCGAACTGCATCTCGTCGCCGCACGGCGAAACGGCCTGTCCGACGACGAGATCTCCGAGGTCCTTCTCCAAACGGCGATATACGCCGGCGTTCCGGCCGCCAACGCCGCGTTCGCTGCCGCCAAGCGTGTCCTGTCCTGAAAGACGCCAGCAGCTACGACAACGTTTTCATCGCGCATTAAGCTTGGCCGCCAATATGTTGTGAGCCGATGAGCACCATCACACCCAGGGCGGACAAGCTTGCGGGGCTGTTCGACCCGAACGCCGAGACGGCGGGTAGATCGAAGGGCGGCCGAAAGAGCGGGCCGAGGGCGCCCATCGCCCGTCCGGAACTCGGGCGCGCTGCCGCCGCTGTTGCCGCGGCCGGGCTGGTCGCCGTGATCGCGCTCGGGGTAGCCACCGAGACGAGCAGCGAGCTTTCGCTGCCCGGAGGCGGCGTCACGTTCATAGGAAGCCTGACGGGTCTCGCGGGCATGTACCTCGCCTTGGTCATGGTGCTGATCGTCGCCCGGATACCGTTCTTGGAGCGGATCATCGGCCAGGATGGAATGCTGCGTGTCCATCGATGGCTGTCGCCGTGGCCGCTCAGCCTTATCTTCGCTCACGCAGTGTTCATCACTGTCGGCTACGCGCAGGCCGCCCATCAAGGGGCCTGGGCCGAGGTCGGCAAGCTGATCAGTTCCTATCCCGACATTCTCGCTGCCACAGTTGCGCTCGGGTTGATGGTCGCTATCGGCATCGCGTCGATTCGGGCTATCAGGACGCGGATGCGAAGAGAAACGTGGTGGGTGCTGCACCTGTACATGTACCTGGCGCTGGCCTTGTCATTCGCGCACGTGCTGATCCTCGGGCCGGCTTTCGTCGGCCATCCGCTCACGCAAATCATCTGGAGCGTCGTGTGGGCTGCGACGGCAGGGACCGTCCTCGTTTTCCGCTTCGGGCTTCCGGTCGTGCGGAGTTTGCGTTACCGGCTGGAGGTCGTCGAAGTTCGCCCGGAGGCGCCCGGCGTCACATCGATCGTCGTCTCGGGACACCACCTCGACCGGCTCGCATTTTCGGGTGGCCAGTTCTTCACTTGGAGGTTCCTCACGAGGGATCTTTGGTGGCACGCGCACCCCTACTCGCTTTCGGCTATGCCGAGGCCCCCTTACATGCGCCTCACAGTCAAAGCTATAGGTGATCATTCGTCTGCGCTTGCGTCGCTCACGCCGGGCACGAAGGTCGCAGTCGAAGGTCCGTACGGTGCCATAACCGCCGACGCCCGCAGGCGACCGAAGGTGGCCATCGTCGCCGGCGGGATCGGTGTCACCGCCACGCGCTGCCTGCTCGAAGACCTGCCCCGCGACGCCAACCCGGTTGTCGTGCTTCGAGCGACGAGCGCGGATCAGGTTGTGTTTCGCGACGAGGTCGCGGAACTCGTCCGACGCCGCAAGGGGACACTCCACGAGATGATCGGGGCGCGATCCGACACGTCGCGAATGGGCCGGGAACTGCGCAAACTGATCCCGGACCTCGCCAAGCGCGACCTGTATGTGTTCGGTCCCCCCGGTCTCGTCGAGGACGTCGTCGAAGCCGGCCGGATTCTCGGGGTACCGGACGGCTCGCTGCACAGGGAGATCTTCAGTTGGTGACCAGTACTAGAGGCACGGAGAAAAGCAGATGAAGCGTTATCCTGCCGTCATCGGGGCGACAGTCGCCGGCCTAGCCGGGGTCCTTACTTTCCATTCGAACACTACGTCCGGTTCGCTCGCCGGGGCGCTCGGTTCCACCTCGGCGCCTTCGGCGTCCTCGGCTTCCCCGGCGTCGTCGAACAAGACGGCGACCGGTGGCGGCGCGAAAGGCTCGTCTTCGAAGGCAACCGCTAGTGGACAGTCGGCTTCGGGCGGCTCCTCGTCGTCTGGGGCAGCCTCGTCGGCGACGTCGACGACGACAACCCCCAAGGCTGCATCGACGGGGTCCACTGGGCCGGTCAGCGCTATCGGCGCAGCAGCGCAGTACGGCTACGGCGTCATCTCGGTAAAAGTAACGATCACCGGCTCCAAGATCACTGACCTGTCCATCGCCAACCTCCAGACAGCCGAAAGCTATTCTCAGCAACTCGCGAACCAGGTGATACCGACTCTGCGAGGCGAGATACTCAAAGCCCAGAGCCTCAAAGTTTATGGCATTTCTGGTGCCACTTATACCAGCGACGCCTACGCGCAGTCAGTCCAGTCGGCGCTCACGAAACTGCACTTCCCGTGACGTCGTCGCCGTGTGACCCGACCACGCGGTGAGCCCGCCTGCTAGCGACTCGGTGCTCTTCTCACACGACGAGGAGGTGATGGGCACGGTCGTATCTTTCAGAGTCCTCAAGCACGCGCTATCGAGGGAATCGCTGCTCGAAGCGGTCGAGGGCGCCTGCGCTGTTCTTCACAGCGTCGACGACGTGTTCAGTACCTGGAAACCGGCTAGCCCGATCAGCCGTCTCCGGCGCGGCGAGATATCGATGAAAGAAGCCCCGGCGGAGGTGTCGACGGTGCTGGAGCTCTGCGAGCACGCCCGGGAGCGCTCAGGCGGCTGGTTCGATCCGTGGGCAATGCCGGGAGGAGTCGACCCCACCGGCCTGGTCAAAGGATGGGCGATCGAGCTGGCGCTCGACGTGCTGCGCGGGGCGGGTGTCGAGGCGGCCCTGGTCAACGGAGGCGGAGACATCGCAGTAGCCGGGCTCCCCTCAGACGGTTTTTGGTCTGTAGGGATCCAACACCCGTGGAAGCGTGAAGCGCTGGCGTGCGTGCTGGCAGTCGACGCGGCGGTAGCAACCTCGGGGAGCTACGAACGGGGGGCGCATCTCGTCGATCCCAGAAGCGGATCTCCAGTCGAGGCAGTCGCGTCGGCGACCGTGACCGGCCCCCGACTTGCGATAGCTGACGCGCTCGCCACCGCCCTTGCGGTAGGAGGCGATCTCGCATGGGAGCAGATTTCGGGACTCGACGGGGTGGACGCCTACATGATCCGCTCCGACGGCAGCGAAGTCGCATCGCCCGGCATCCGCTTCGTGGACTGAGCGGCTCCCACGCATGATGGACGATCGAGGCGTTAGAGTTGCGTCATGCTCGTGGACGGCGGTATCGGCAGTGACCTCAAAGGCGCCGGACGGGCGGCCCGCAAAGCGGAGGAGGCCGGCTACGACGGCATCTGGTCCGCCGAGACCGGCCACGATCCTCTCTACAGCCTCCTTCTTGCCGCCGAGCACACAGAGCGGATAACTCTCGGTACGGCCATCGTCGTCGCTTTCGGTCGTAGCCCTATGACCTTGGCTAACCAGGGTTGGGATCTAAACGAGTACTCTCGCGGTCGGCTCATCTTGGGCCTCGGCTCGCAGATCAAGCCTCACATCGAGCGGCGCTACTCGATGCCGTGGTCGCACCCGGCGCGCCGCATGCGTGAGTTCATCCTCGCGATGCGGGCCATCTGGGACTGCTGGCAGAACGACACCAAGCTCGACTTCCGGGGCGAGTTCTACACGCACACCCTCATGACACCGTTCTTCAACCCGGGGCCCTCCGAGTTCGAAGCCCCGAAGGTTTTCCTCGCTGCGGTCGGCACGGAAATGACCAAAGTCGCCGCCGAAGTCGCCGACGGGCTTCTGGTGCATGGTTTCACGACGGAGCGTTACCTGCGCGAGGTCACCCTGCCCGCGGTGGAAGGTGTCTTGAAGTCGTCTGGGAAGAGCCTCGACGGCTTCGAGCTGTCGTACCCGGCTTTCGTCGTCACGGGAAACGACGCAGAGGCTGTGGCCGCGGCCGAGGTGGGCACGCGAAGGCAGATAGCGTTCTACGCTTCCACCCCCGCCTACCGCTCGGTCCTCGAACTGCACGGATGGGGGGACCTCCAGCCTGACCTGACGGCGCTGTCGAAGCGAGGGGAGTGGGAGGAGATGGGTCGCCTGATCAGCGACGACGTACTCGAAGCGTTCGCGGTGCGCGGCGACCCGGAAGAAATCCCGGCGCTACTGCACGAGCGTTTCGGCGACGTCGTCGACCGGATCAGCCTGTACATGCCCTACGACGACAAAGGCGTCGCCTCCCAGATCATGGCTGGCCTTCGGGAGCTGCGCTGATGCGGGCTGCGCTGATGGGATCCGTGCCCCGGTTACTACGCCACGCGACAGCCGCTTGAAGGTCCGCTTCGCAGTCTCGGTGGGTGCCGGGATCCCCGACCCTGGCCGGCTGGGCGACGTCGTTTCGGAGGCTGAGCTGCGAGGCTTCGACACGGTGTGGCTCTCGGACGTGCCGATGCTCGCCAGCACTGACCCGGTGCTCGGCGTTGCCTTCGCCGCAGCGCGAACGTCGAGGATGCGGCTCGGACTCAACGTGATCCCTTTCGGCTCGACGCGCTTTGTGTTCGCAAACCGTCTGGCGCAGCTCGACCGCCTCAGCGGCGGCCGCCTCCTCGTGACGCTCGTCCCCGGGCTAGACCAGCCGGGTGAGCGCCAAGCCCTCGCCACGAACGGACTCCGGCGCGGCGACGCGATCGAGGCCATGATCCCCGAGCTTCGATCGTGGTGGGCGGGTGAAGGCGTCGACGTAGGCGACGGCGTCGTCGCTCGCCTCGCGGTCAGGCCGGTTCAGGATCCGCTGGAGATCTGGCTGGGAGGTTCCAGCCCTGCAGCAATACGCCGAGCAGGTCGGGTGGCCGACGGCTGGCTCGGCGCACGGGTCTCCCCGCAGCAGGCCGGGGTGATAAGGCAGGCGATCCTCGACGAGGCGGCGTCGGCCGGAAGGTGCATCGACGTAGAGCATTTCGGTCTTTCGATCGCGTACGCGAGACACGACTCCGACCTGGACCGGGCGCGCCGGACCGCTCCTCTGATCGTGCGAAAGCCGGCAGGCGCCGCGGTGACCCGGGAGGTTGTGCCTGTAGGTGCCCCCGCCCTTCGCGAGCTTGTCGACGGCCTGGTCGAACAAGGGTTGTCGAAGTTCGTGCTGCGGCCCGCTGCGTCCCCCGAGCGAGTCGACGGGGGAGCGGGATGGCCCGACGAGCTGGAATGGCTCGCCGCTTCGCTGCTCGACCTGCAGACCTAAACGTCAGCTTCGGGCGATCCCGGCCGCGTCGGCGATACGGGCCGCTTCGCTCCCCGCGTCGACGTCGTCTGGGACCCCCACCAGGAACCGACGGAATCGGCCGCCGTTGACCTCTACGAGCACGGCCGCACGCTGGCGGCGCAGCACACAGAAGTCGTACTGGCGGTCCCCGTGGGTCCAAGTACCGATAGCCGCCACCCCGCGAAGCGCCGTCCCGGCCATGCGACGGCCGCGCAACGTCATCCAAGGGTCGTCTACCGGCCTGACCTGGCGTATGGCGCTCAACGGAATGGTGATATCGCGGTGGAATCCGAGGAACTTCTGCTGGAACGGCATGTGCAGCACCAGGTCGCTACCTTTGACTTCTAGTTCGGCCACGACCGGCGAGCTTAGGCACCCAGACTTCTCGGCGTGGATTCGCGACGACGGCATGGTGGTTGTTCAGCGCCGACTTGGTAGCTTCGGGGGAATGAACGAGCCTTCGACAAGCGCCCGACCCCTGTCTGCGACGGGCCCGGATGACGGCCCGGTTCGCAGGGCGGTGGTCCTCGTGAGCGGAGGTCTCGACTCGACGACGGTCCTGGCGGTGGCGAGGGCTGACGGCTACGAGTGTTACGCGCTCAGCTTCGACTACGGCCAACGTCACTTGGTGGAACTCGAAGCTGCCCGCAAAGTCGCTTTCGCGATGGGGGTCGCCGACCAAGTCGTGAGCCGGATCGACCTGCGTCGCTTCGGTGGCTCGGCCCTCACCGCCGACGTGGAGGTACCCAAAGGACGGGAAGTCGACCGGATGGACGATGCCATCCCCGTAACCTATGTACCGGCGCGCAACACCGTATTCCTATCGTTTGCTCTTGCGTGGGCTGAGACGCTCGGCGCTTCGGACATCTTCATCGGGGTCAACGCCGTCGACTTCAGCGGCTACCCCGACTGCCGGCCCGAATATCTCGATGCCTTCGAGAGGATGGCGAATCTCGCAACCAAGCTCGGCGTCGAAGGCAAAGCGACGATCAAGGTCCACGCGCCGCTCCTGTCGATGACCAAGTCGGAGATCATCACCCTCGGAGGCGAGCTCGGGGTTGACTACGCTTTGACGAGCTCCTGCTACGACCCTCACCCCACCGGCCGGCCCTGCCAGGCCTGCGACGCGTGCCTTCTTCGCGCGAAGGGCTTCGACGACGCCGGCGTGGCCGACCCTCTTCTCTCCTGACATGTACCGGGTCAAAGAGATCTTCTACACCCTCCAAGGTGAGGGTGCCCGCACCGGTAGACCTGCGGTGTTCTGCCGTTTCTCGGGATGCAACCTTTGGAGTGGCCGGGAACGCCACAGGCAGAACGCCGCCTGCAGTTTCTGCGACACCGACTTCGTCGGCGTCGACGGGCCGGGTGGAGGGCGATTCGCCGACGCGGCGTCCCTGGCAGGCGCGGTAGCCGCCATGTGGCCTGCGGATCTCAGCGCGGTCCCGACCTCGGATGCCCCCCGTTCGCGTCTGGGCGTGCCGTACGTCGTCTGCACCGGGGGCGAGCCGCTTCTTCAGCTCGACGAGCCGCTCATCGATGCTTTCCACGATCGAGGATTCGAGATTGCGATCGAAACGAACGGAACCAAAGTCGTTCCGTCAGGCGTCGACTGGGTTTGCGTCAGCCCGAAGGCTGGGGCACCGACGGTCGCAGACGCAGGCGACGAACTGAAAGTCGTCTACCCCCAGGCCGGCCTCGACCCTGAGAGCCTTCTGGCGTTTGATTTCTCGTGTCGTTACCTGCAGCCGATGGACGGTCCCGACCTCGAAGGTAATACTGCCGCGGCCGTTCGCTACTGCCTCGATCACCCTGGGTGGCGGCTCAGCTTGCAGACCCACAAGCTTCTGGGGATCCCGTGAGCGAACACGCAGAGATCTTCAAAGAGTTCACTTTCGAGGCGGCGCACACGCTCCCGGCGGTGCCCGACGGCCACAAATGCGGGCGCCTGCACGGCCACTCGTTTCGCGCGGAACTGCGCGTCGCGGGACCCGTCGACCCGGCGCTCGGCTGGGTAGTCGACTTCGCGGACTTAAAGACGGCGTTTGCCCCGCTCCTCGACCAGCTCGACCACCGCTATCTAAACGACGTGGACGGCCTCGACAACCCCACCAGCGAGAACCTCGCCAAATGGATATGGGATCGCTTCTCGAAGCTACTAGCGCCACCGCTGCGCCTCAGCGAGGTCGTCGTGCGCGAAACCTGCACGGCGGGCTGCTCGTACCGGGGGCCGGCCTAGCCCGCCGCCGAGCCTCGCGTCGGCCGGCACCCAGCCCCAATCGTGCAGGACTGGTGCGGCGCTGTTAGGGTCGGACCGTGACCTTTGACACCCGAGTTACATTGACGGGGCCTTGGCGCAAGCCGGCCCAGATGCTCGCAGAGCAAAGCTACGACGGCCACTCGAGCATCCACGACGCGTCGACGGCAAACTCCCTAGGTTTGGCGGGAGCGCCGATTGAAGCGCCAACCCACTTCAGCCAGTTCGACCCCCTCTGCCATCTCGTTTGGGGTCAGAGCTGGTTCGAGCAGGGATGCATCAGCTGCCACTTTCAGACGATGGTCGTCGAAGGCGAGGAGGTGCAGGCGACCCTTT
>JAKCEB010000200.1 GCA_021838305.1 Actinomycetes bacterium
TGGTCTCGAGCACACGGTTGCGGACGGTCAGCTCGCCCAGAAGCCGGTCTCGTTCCAGCGCGTTGGCGGCGTAACCGGCGTACAGGGAAGCCATCTCCAAGTCGTCGCGGGTCGGCTCGCCGAGCTCTTTGGAAAGGATAGTGATCACCCCAGAATCCCCTCGCGGCCCGGTGAAGGGAAGGCTCCACGACGTCTTGAATCCCGCTCGGCGGGCGTCCCTGCGGATCGTCTCCCACCCCCCCGGAAGTGCTTCAGGGCGACCGCCGATGCTCTCGCTGCCCGGAGGAATGAGCGGTGCGCGAACCTCCTGTGTGGGAAGAGTCGACCATTGACGGGCCAGATAGCTGGGTAGGCCGACATGGCCGGCTAGGCGCATGACGGATCCTTCCCGGACGTGCACGCAAAGCTGGCCGATACCGAGAGCCGCCGCCAACGCCGAGATGATGAGCGTAAGCCCCGATGAAGGCGACGCCGAGGCGAGCTGGTCGGCGAGATTCTGAAGCCGGCTCAGCTGGCGGCGCGGGGAGATCTCGACCGGCTGACCGGAAAGTAAAGCGGCGACTTCGTCGGGGTGCGACTCCTCTGGGGACACTTCCGCTACGACGCGCCCGCGGCGGAGCACAACGATGCGGTCCGCCAACCGGAACATCTGGTCGACATCGTGGGTGACGATCATGACAGTCGTTCCCTGCGCGGGCAGGGAAGCGGCGAGGCTCTCTACTCGAGCTGATTCCGCTACGCCGAGCGACGCCGTCGGCTCATCAAGGATCAGCAGGCGCGGCCTGTCGCGCATCGCCCTCGCTACGGCGACGAGCTGGCGCTGGCCGCCCGATAGGTGAGCCACCGTCGTGGATGTGTTCGGAAGGCCGATCCCGAGCTGGCTGAGCAGCCGGGCTGCCTTGGCGTGAAAACGGGTCTCGGAGAACATCAGCCGTCTCGTCTCCGCGCCCAGCAGCACGTTCGATGCGATGTCGAGGTTGTCGCAGAGGGCCAAATCCTGCCAAACGACGGCGATTTCCGGTTTGGACCCGACTCGAGGGCCTTCGATCGGGTCCCCCATGACAGCGATCCTGCCCTGATCGGGGCGAAGATCGCCGGCGACGCAGCGAATCAGTGTGGATTTGCCTGCGCCGTTCTCGCCGGCGAGAGCGACCACTTCTCCGGTTCGTACTTCCAGGTCGACGCTGTCGAGCGCTACGACCGGCCCGTAGCGCACCGATAGGGCTTTTACCTCTAAGACGACCTGAACGTCCGTCACCTTTTCGCCTCGTGTGGCTGTCGCTCCCGTTTCAGACTGCGTTCAGGAGCGCCGCCCCGACATTGCAGCGTTCGGGGCAGCCCTGGCGACGAGGTCGGGGACTATACCGGTCAGCTCCGCCGGGTCCCAGCGCCCGTCCTTGTCCACTGCCGGGCCTTCGACCCATCCCTCCGCGACGCTCAGATGGCCGCCCATCACATTGAAGACGCGTCCTGTCACAGCCCGGGACTCGGAGCTGCCCAACCAGACCACGATGGGGGAAATGTTGTCCGGGCCGAGGGGGTTGAACTGACCGGCCGGGATGTCCGCGGAGCGCGCCCCCATACCGAGGTTCTCCGTCATCCGAGTCAGGGCCGCTGGTGCGATCGCGTTGACCGTTACCCCGTAGCGGGCCACCTCCATCGCCGCGATCACCGTGAAGGAAGCGATACCGGCTTTCGCGGCGCCGTAGTTGGTCTGGCCGATGTTCCCGTAGATGCCCGACGGGGACGTCGTGTTGACGATCCGGGCGTCATTGTCCTCGCCCCCCTTGGAGCGCTCCCGCCAGAAGTCGAGGGCCGCTCGCGTCGGGGCGAAAGTGCCGCGAAGGTGGACGCGGATCACGGCGTCCCATTCCTCGGGGGTCATGTTGACGAGCATCCGGTCGCGGAGAATCCCGGCGTTGTTGACGAGCGTGTCGATGCGCCCGAAAGTGTCGACCGCCGAGCGGATCATCCTGGCGGCGCCGTCGAAGTCGGACACGTCGTCGCCGTTCGCGATCGCCTCGCCGCCCGACGCCCGAATCTCCTCGACGACCTCTCCGGCCGGCCCCGACGAGGCTCCCGTCCCGTCCGTGGCCGAACCAAGATCGTTGACGACCAGCCTTGCACCTTGGCGAGCGAACTCCAAGGCGTGCTCGCGACCTATGCCTCTGCCGGCTCCGGTCACAACGACGACCCGGCCCTCACAAATTCCTGTCACGTCGACCTGTCCCTCCAGTTCTTAACAGTTCCTGCCGTGGCTAAAGCTGCCCGGCCAACCGGTACCCTAGACCCTTGCAATGGCGGAGCACCTAACAGGAGACCTCACACCCCCCCCGAACGCGCTGATCGACGACCTGAACCCCGCTCAAGCGGCAGCCGTATCGCATCCGGGCGGACCGCTCCTGGTGGTGGCCGGGGCCGGTTCGGGAAAGACGAGGGTTCTCACCCGGCGCATAGCCTGGTTGGTCGCCGAGAAGGGTTTGTCCCCGTACGAGATTTTGGCCATCACCTTTACCAACAAGGCGGCGGGGGAGATGCGCGAGCGTGTCGGCGAGCTGGTCGGGCCCGCGGGGACGCGAATGTGGGTTTCGACTTTCCACTCGGCGTGCGTGCGCATATTACGAAGGGACGCGGGGCGTCTCGGCTTTCGGCAGAACTTCACGATTTACGACCAGTCTGACGCTCTACGCCTCGTCGGCTACGTGATACGCGACCTGGGACTGGACTCAAAGAAGTTCCCACCCCGCGCGATAGCCGGCTACATCTCCAGCGCAAAGAATGACCTCGTCGACTTCGAGAGCTACGCAACGGCCGCGCGCACGCCTATGGAGCGCCGTGTCGGGGAGATCTACCGCGAGTACCAGCAGCGGCTGCACGCCGCGAACGCGATGGACTTCGACGATCTTCTTTTTGTCACGGTCAATCTGCTACAAGCATGCCCGGATGTGCTGGAGGCTTACCGCCACCGCTTCCGTCACGTCCTCGTCGACGAGTACCAGGACACGAACCGTGCGCAGAACGAGCTGGTGCTGCTGCTCGCAGGTGAGCACCACCAGGTCACGGTCGTCGGCGACTCAGACCAGTCCGTCTACGGTTGGCGCGGCGCTGACATCCGCAACATCCTCGAATTCGAGAAGGCGTTCCCCGACGCGACGGTTGTCGTGCTCGAACAGAACTACCGCTCCACCCAGACCGTTCTAGACGCGGCGAACGCGGTTATCGCAAACAACGACGGCCGTCAGGCAAAGGCGCTGTGGACCGAACGCGGCAGGGGAGAGCCGATCGTCTGCTACCAGGCCGAGGACGAGCACGACGAAGGCGCTTGGGTGGCGTCTGAGATCTCCAGCCTGCACCGCCGGGGAGGGGATGGCGGGGTGTGTCACGAGTGGGGCGACATGGCTGTCTTCTACCGCACGAACGCGCAGAGCCGAGCGGTAGAAGAGGAACTTGTGCGCCGCGACATTCCTTACAAGGTGGTTGGGGGCACCCGATTCTACGACCGGCGTGAGATAAAGGACCTTCTCGCCTATCTGCGAGCGGTGGCCAATCCAGACGACGAGGTTTCGTTCAAGCGGATCGTCAATGTCCCAAAGCGCGGCGTCGGCGATACGAGCGTGGAGCGCCTCGAGCGCTGGGCGACTGCCAACAAGGAGACATTCTCGGAGGCCGTCGCCCGCGCCGAAGATGCCGGGGTCACCGGGAAGGCTCTTAGTGGCCTCAGACGCCTCGACGCCTTGATCGGCGATTTGCGACAATCGGCGGGTATCGGAGCCGGCGATGGCGGAGGTGGCGCATTGTCGGGCGCCGCTCCCGGGATGGCGTCGGGGCCTGCCACGGTATCTGGTCCGGCGGAGCTTCTAGAGGCGATCTTCGAGCGAAGCGGCTACCGAAGCGAGCTCGAGGCGGAAGGCACCCACGAGGCCGCCGGACGCGTGGAGAACGTCGAAGAGCTGATCGGCTCCGCCCGACAAGTGGAGGGCATCGACGAGTTCCTGGAGGAGGTGAGTCTCGTTGCCGACAGTGACGAGATCGACCCTGACGAGTCGAAGGTCACCCTCATGACATTGCACACGGCGAAAGGACTCGAGTATCCCGTAGTGTTCATAGTCGGGATGGAAGACGGGATCTTCCCGCATATGCGCTCACTTTCCGAGCCTGACGAGATGGCCGAGGAACGCCGACTCGCCTATGTCGGTATAACGAGGGCGCGCGAGAGGCTCTACCTGACCAATGCGTGGTGTCGCAGCCTTTGGGGGCAGACGCTTTACAACCCGGCTTCGCGTTTTCTGTCCGAGATCCCATCGAGCGTCGTGAAGAACGTGAGCGGTCGACGAGCACGAGGTAGCCGGGCGAGCCTGGAGGGTTCTTCGGGCCGAGACCGGATTGTCGAAGCGGCCTTGAGCCAACCTCGCAGGGGTCCCGTCGCAGGTCGAGGTGCGGAACGTCTCGGGCTTCGCGCCGGCGAAGCGGTTATCCATGCCAAGTGGGGAGAGGGAATAGTCATCGATGTCCGTGGGGAGGGCGAGAAGGCTGAGGCGCGGGTGCGTTTTCCTTCGGTAGGCGAGAAACACTTGGCGCTTTCCCTTGCGCCGCTGTCACGCGCCTGATGCTCCTAGC
>JAKCEB010000201.1 GCA_021838305.1 Actinomycetes bacterium
ACGGTCAGTGTGGCGTCCGACGAGTTGTAAATGCGCCGCAAATAAGTCGTAGTTGCGCCGGAGGCAAGCCGGAGACGGCCCGGGGGCGGCCGGAGTCAAGCCGCAAAGTCGAGCCGGAGTCAAGCCGCAAATCGTGACTGTGCGTGTAATTGCACAATTTCGGTGCAATTACACGCACAGTCTTTCTGGGGAGCGGCACGGGCGGCTGTTGCCGCTCGCGTTGTGATAGCAGCGGGGACTGGGCGGCGGCGGTCCCCTTCGGGCAGTACTGCCTACGTCAAATGACCATGCTCCCGCCGTCAACGGTGATCAGCTCGCCTGTGATCCACGACGACATGTCGCTGCACAGAAACAGGGCCGCCTCGGCTATGTCGACCGGCTGCCCAAGGCGGCGAAGAGGCCACGCGCGCTCGGCGTCTTCCCCGGTTGGCTCCCATAAGGCGCGGGCAAAGTCCGTCTTTACCAAGCCTGGAGCGATCGCATTGACCCGCACCTTCGGGCCGAGCTCTGACGAGAGGTGCTTCGTGAGGTGGATCAGCGCAGCTTTGCTCGTGTCGTAGATACCGATCGGACCGCTGAATTTGAGGCCGCCAACCGACGAGATGTTAAGGACGACCCCGCCCCGCTCTGCCATCGACTGCTTCCAGGCTTCCTGGGTCCAAACGAGAGGGCCGCGAAGGTTGACTTCCATGATCTTGTCGAAACGTGGCAGGTCGATGTCGATGGAACGCCCGTAGTAGGGATTGGTGGCGGCGTTGTTCACGAGGATGTCGACGCTTCCGAAACGCTCGATCGTGGCCGAGACAGCGGCCTGAGCCTCATCGGGGCGCCCGGCGTTCGCAGCGAAGCAGGCGGTCTCCCCGTCGATAGTCGAAGCGGCTTCCTCGAGGGCGTCCATCTTGCGTGACGAAAGCATTACGTTTGCTCCGGCTTCGGCGAAAATCCTGGCAATCGCAGCGCCGATGCCTTTAGAGGCACCGGTAACCAGGGCCGTCTTTCCGTTAAGGTCGATTGTGGTCATCACTGAGAATCATGTCGGCATCGCCGGCCGTGCGCAATTTCTCCCGGTCGTGCAGCGTGGGTCAACGAGCGCGAAGCGCCGACGGGCTTTGTTCGGTGACGCAGCGGCGGGCGCCGGTCTGTCGGGAATGCCAGTATGTCAACCGTGAACGAAGCGGCAGGACCTGCTCGCCGACCAACCGATCCCGTCCCGACGGTCCGCGCTCAATGGGCAGCCCTCAGTGTCGGGATACGGGCGTTTCTGGTCGCCGGACCGGTCTTTATCGTCGCTCTGGTCGCGCTCTTCAGCCCTACCCTCGGGGTGGTGGCGGCAGTGCTTGTGCTCGGGATGGCCCTGGCGACCGTCGTCTACGCAAAGAACCGATCGGACCGGTTAAACGCGCTCTACGCGATGAGAAGGGAAGACGAGCCTTGAGTGGGTCGCGTTGGCGCGGTGACTGCAATCGCAGATGTATGGCACTTTCAGGGGCGGTCAGGTACACTAAGCGTCAATATGCGTAGAAAACGGCCTCCAAGTACCGCCCAACCTCCAAGTACCGCCGGGGCCAGCCCCGGTTCATCCCAAAGGTGCTTTTAGGTGGCCCATGTATCTACGGCTCATGTCGTCACCGCTTCGACGCTTTCCGCAACCCCGGTAGTTTTGATCACCGCCGCACTTCTGCTGGCCGCAGTGATAGCGGTTCTGCTGATGTCGTTCGTGCTGTACCGCAGGTCGAGTCGCGAGACCAACGGCTTGCAAACCGGCACAAGGACCTAGGTCAAATTTCGAGCGAGCCGGTCAACTTTCGAGCCAACCGGGCGCCCGCTCGAGAAGGTACTGGCTGACAGCGAGCGCCTTGTCGAACGTGTCGCAGAGAAGTTCCTCCCCGGCGAGAACCCGTGCGAGGGACACCTGCTGGCGTGCCACGATCGTGATGCGCCGCTCGGCCGGGTCGGTAGCCGACGCGTAGCTGTCGATAGCCGATGACTCCAGTGGGAGCTCGATCCCGCCGATCCCGGCGAGGTCTATCGCGAGTCGAAGCAGGTCGGGTCCTTTCGGCAGCGGTGGCAGGCCCCAGGTGAACGTGAGCGGAAAATGGAACGTATCCGCAGGATCCTCCCCTTCGGGCAGGTCGACGACCGCGTCCTCGAACGCGAGAAGGACCCGAGGATCAACCTCCAGTGCGAGATGCAGGTCGAGCGGCCCGTTGCAGGCTTCCTCGGGGTGGACGTCAACCTCCCACGCTTGGCGCAGCGAATAGGTTTCCACGAAGTGCCGCTCGTCGTGCACGTGGAATCCGTGATCGACGGCATGATCCTTGAGTTCGGCTACATAGCCAGCGACATCGATGACCGCCATGAATACGACGTTACCGGGGGAGAAGGACTTTCAGCGACCCGTATCCGCTAACTTGCCTGAAGGTGTCGACCGAACCCCACAGCCATGCCGCCGACTTGGTGCTAGAGGTGCTTCGAGAAGCCGCCTCCGCAGTAAAGGATGCCCTCGGTCACCTGACTGACTGGGGTCTCGCCGGCACCCGCGAAGGCCAGTACCGAAGCGACCTGGTGGCTGACGCAGCAGCCTTGTCGGTGATCGGTGCCGCTGGCCTCGGAGCCTTTTCGGAGGAGTCCGGACTTCACCGCCCGGAGGCCTCGATCAGAGTTGTCGTCGACCCGGTGGACGGCTCCACGAACGCGTCTCGCGCCTTGCCGTGGTGGGCTACCAGCCTCTGCGCCCTCGACGAGGAAGGTCCTTACGTAGCGGTGGTGGTCAACCAGGCGACCGGCCAGCGCTTCGAAGCTATTCGCGGTGGAGGGGCAACCTGCGACGGCAGGGTGATCCGCCCGAGCGGCTGTCGCGAGATGTCCGAGGCAATCGTCGCCGTCTCGGGATACCCTCAGTTCCACCTCGGCTGGTCGCAGTTCCGCTCGCTCGGGGCCGCTGCGCTCGACATCTGCGCCGTAGCATCTGGGAGCCTCGACGTGTTCGTGGATTTCGCGGCCCAGTCGCTGGCGCCTTGGGACTATCTGGGCGGGATGCTCGTCTGTATGGAAGCCGGCGCAAGCGTTGGCGAAGCCGACGGATTCGACCTGGTCGTGCGGTCCGGCTCCGAGCGGCGCACCTTCGTGGCAGCAGCAAGCCGCGAACTCCGAGACGAAGCCGTCGAGCTGCGCCGCAGGGCCGGCAGGGAGCGGAGGTAGAGTCCGTCGCGCGATTCTTCGAGTGTGGGAGCTTGACTGAAAAATGAACGTGCCTATGTTGCTCGAGATGGTCGCCGAAGCCGCAGGCGACCGTGTGGTGGTGGGCGGGCTGTCCGGGGGGCTCACGGCTGGGGAGCTCCTTGAGGCAGCCCGTGGCGCGTCGCGGTTGTTTCTCGCGTCTGGTGCGTCCAACGTCGTCTGGCTCGACTACAACTCCGAAGCGTTGCCAGTAGCGCTCTTCGGTGCGGCGATCGCCGGGCTGGCTTTCGTGCCGGTCAATTACCGCCTAAGCGACGACACCCTGATGGCGATCGTAGACCGTGTGACTCCCGGTGTAGCGGTCGTCGCGTCCGACATGGCCCACCGGGTCGCCGGGATCGAAGGACTCACCGTCGTCGACACGGCCTCCTTCATGGCGCAAGCGCGAGTTCGCCATAGCCGCCTTGACCTCCCAGGAGTCGAAGCGGACGACGTCGGCGCCCGAGCGGCCGACGAGCCTGTCTGGGTGGATCCTGAGGCCGTGGCAGTCCTCCTTTTTACCAGCGGGACGACCGGGGAGCCGAAGGCTGCATTGCTGCGACACCGCCATTTGGTGTCCTACATACTTTCGAGCGTCGAGTTCCTCGGCGCAGAAGTCGGCGACGCGCAGCTTGTGAGCGTTCCGCCGTATCACATCGCCGGCGTATCGTCGGTGCTCTCGTCGCTATACAGCGGCAGGCGGATCGTGTACCTGCCGGGATTCGACCCCGGCGCGTGGGTTGCGACCGTCGAGTCGGAAAAAGTGACCCAGGCGATGGTCGTCCCGACGATGCTCGGGCGAATCCTCGACGAGATCGAAAAGTCGAAGTCCGACACTTCGTCGCTCCGACACCTCTCATACGGCGGTGGCCGCATGCCGACCGAGACGATCGAACGGGCTATGGGCATGCTCCCGGGTGTCGACTTCGTGAACGCTTACGGTCTGACGGAGACCTCGTCGACTGTTGCGGTTCTCGGTCCCGGCGACCACCGCGATTCTCTGTCGAGTGACGATCCGGTGGTGCGGGCCCGTCTCGGCTCCGTCGGGCGCCCCCTTCCGTCAATCGAGGTAACAATTCGAGGTGCCGACGGTATGGAGGTTGCCCCTGGCGGGCGTGGGGAGGTCTGGGTGAGAGGGGAGCAGGTTGCCGGCGAGTACGCGGGCAGGAGCGTGTTAAGCGAGGACGGCTGGTTCGCGACTCGCGACGCGGGTTGGCTCGACGAGGGCGGGTTCCTGTTCCTCGACGGGCGCCTCGACGACGTCATCGTGCGGGGCGGGGAGAACTTGTCGCCGGGCGAGATCGAGGGCGCCTTGATGGCCCACCCGGCAGTAGCTGAGGCTGCTGTGGTAGGGGTCCCGGATC
>JAKCEB010000202.1 GCA_021838305.1 Actinomycetes bacterium
AGTGATCTTGTGCTTCACGCCGAACATCTTGAGGATCGGCGGCTCAAGCATCCAGCTGACGTGCACGTCTTCTCCGTACCCCTCACCGCAGAGCGCTTCAAGATGTAGGCGGGCAACCTCGTACTCGTCCTTATACGCCATGAGCTGATACCCGAAGCGGGCGACGGCTTCGCTCAGGCGGTACGCCCCCGGACTGATCCGCTGCTCAGCCTCGAACACTCTCACCACCATGTCGATGTAACGCTGCGCGTACCGTCTGTCCTGATACGAGACGAGGTCCTCCGCTCGAAGGTTTATGATCGGGCCGAGCGTCGCGTGAGCCAGGATCGCGTTTGGGAATAGGACGCGCGACGTCTTGACAGTAGAGCGCAGAGTCTCGCTGCTGACCCTAGGTTGCGCGTCTTTTGCCGCGAAGACGCTGCGCCTGCCCGCCCGAAAGGCATCGGTGTTGGCGTCGACCGCGACGCCGTTCATTGCGATCGCCCGCTCAAGTGACTCCGCTCGGACGGGAATCGCGCCCAGCTGGAAGGCCGCCCCGAGGAGGAGGACGTTGGAATATATGCCGCTGCCATAGAGCTCTGTCGACAATTGCCTGGCGTCGACGAAGAACACGCGCTCGCCACCGAGCGCGTCGGTGAGCGCCGCCGCCGCGCTGAGCTCTGATGGAAGGGACTTGCCGGGATCGGTTACCATCCGCCCGGTTTGTGTCGGGCTCGTTGCGCACACGACGACCGTTCGCCCCTTCTCGGCAGTCTCAAGAATCTCGGGTGCCAGCGCGACGAGCTCATCGAAGCACAGCAGGAGGTCGACCGACGCGTGTCCCGCCCGGTTGCTTCCGGCCTGGGGTTGCGACGTGATTCGCACGTCGGATACGACCGGGCCGGCTTTCTGACTAAGCCCGGTCTGATCGAGGCCGCGCACCGACTTGCCCTCTAGCGAGGCAGCCTGGCCGATTATCTGGCTTACAGTCACTACGCCGGTGCCGCCTACCCCCGGCATCCGAACAGCGAAGTCATCAACTGCGACAATCGGACTCGGCTCAGGCAGTTCGGTAGCCGACTTGCCGGCACCATGATAAAGATGCGGGGCAGACCCCACGGTTGGGCGCTGTCGTGACCGCCTTGAGCTACGTCGCGTCCGAAGGGTAACAAAGGACGGGCAGTTTCCCTCAAGGCAAGTGTAGTCCTGGTTGCATGACGTCTGGTCGATCTTGCGTTTGATTCCGAATTCGGTGTCGACTCGCTCGATTGACAAGCAGTTCGACTTCGATCCGCAATCGCCACAGCCTTCGCAGACTCGTTCGTTGATCGACACGGTAACGTCGGCGGCGGGCTCGATGCCGCGCTTTCGTTTGCGGCGCCTCTCGGTCGCGCACTCCTGATCGTGAATTAGCACGGTTACTCCCGGCGTTGCTCGAAGGAGCTCCTGCGCTTCAATGATCCGAGTTCGAGGCCACACCTCGACTCCGCGTGGCAGATCCACAGCCTTGTAGCGCTCGACGTCCTCGGTGGTCACCAACACTCGCGCGACGCCTTGACTAAGCAGTGCAGCGGCAACTTCCGATACGGGACGCCCGTTTCTTTCTACGATATCCTGTCCGCCGGTCATTGCAATCGTCTGGTTGAACAGCAGCTTGAAGGTTATGTGTGACTTGGCCGCGACGGCCGCTTGTATAGCCAGTTGCCCCGAATGGAAGTATGTGCCGTCACCCAAGTTCTGGAACAGGTGGTCGTCGGCGACGAACGGTGCTATTCCCAGCCATGTCCCTCCCTCTCCACCCATCTGCGCCTTCGTGACGACTTCTCCCACCTGTGTCGGTTCTGCCCAACGGACGATTGCGTGACAGCCGATGCCACCACCTACGAGGGATCCTTGCGGGACCCTCGTCGAGGTGTTGTGGGGACACCCAGAACAGAAATACGGGGTTCTACTTTCACCCGTGACGGAGATGGACTGTCGCGGGGTGCCGAGCGACCTCATTTCCTCGTCGGGAACCCGCCGCTTCAGGCGAGATTGCAACACGGCCGCGAGTTCGGTGGCGTGTATTCCTCCGTGGCCGGCGAGGAGGGGTTGATTTGACTCGTCGAACCTTCCGATGATCACCGGCCCCGCTTGTCGACCGTAGAGGACGGATCGAAATAGTGGTTCGAGCAGTGGACGTTTCTCTTCGACTACCAGAACTTCGTCGAGGCCGTCCGAGAACTGCACCACGGCCTCTGGGTCTATCGGGTGGAGCAGCTTGACGTCTAGAAGTCGTACCCCGTAGCGCGCCAACTTCGCCTCATCAAAGCCGAGCCGGCGGAAAGCTTCGATCACCTCGCCGTAGAGCGGTCCGGCGGCGGCGACCCCGAACCAGGCATGCGGACTGTCAATCGTCACTCTAACGAGACCTGCTTGGAGCCCGTATCGTTGAGCGGCGCCGAGTCGCACCGATGCGATGTCGCGTTCGGCATCCATCGACTCGGGGAGGCTGGGTGTTCTTACTACCGGCTCTGTGTCGTCGGGCGAATCCGCCACGACCACCGACCTCACCGCCCGGCCGACGTCGACCGTAGCAGTCCCGTCGGCAACCTGAGCGACTATCTTCATGGCTACCCAAAGTCCGGACCTTCGCGACATCGCTATACCGTGGAGCCCCAAGGTCAAGATGTCCTCGACAGTCCCTGGGTACAGCACCGGCGCGTCGACACTTATGAGAGTGTGCTCCGAGGCGCTGGGCAGCGTCGAAGATTTGCATTCCGGGTCGTCACCCGCCAGCAGCAACACCCCGCCGTTCGAGGAGGCCCCGGTGAACTGCCCGTGGCGGATGGCGTCAAGCGCCCGGTCGACGCCAGGCGATTTTCCATACCACACGCCGAGAACTCCTTCAGTCAGCGCAGAGCGGAATCCCTGCACGACCTGCGTCCCGGCTACGGCTGTTGCCGCCAGCTCCTCGTTGAGCGCTGGCAGGTGCACGACACCCAGCTCGTCGAGAAGGCCGCGGTTGCGCTGCAGTTCCTTGTCGAGGCCGCCAAGTGGGGAGCCCGGATACCCGGAGATGAAGCACCGGGTGTCCAGGCCTTGAGCACGGTCGTTCCGTCTGGCATCCATCACCAACCTGACGAGGGCTTGTGTGCCCGTCATGAAGACAGGTGCTTCGTCGAAGGTGTACTTGCTTGCCATGTCGACCGGTATCTGAGTGGTGCTCAAGTAGTCTGGCCTCTCACTACCTGCCAGATTTCTCGTTCGATATCCCGGACATCGTCGCTCTGTTTCAGGTCGAGCGGACGGGGTCTCGGGAACGGTATTTGCCATTCGGCTACGATCCTCGCTGGTCGCGCGCTAAAGGCGACAACGCGGTCCGCTAGATAAACGGCTTCGTCGATCTGGTGCGTTACGAAAACCGCCGTCTTCTTTCGCTCGTCCCAGATTTTCAGCAACTCCACTTGCATGGTCTCTCGTGTCTGGGCGTCGAGTCCCGAGAACGGTTCGTCGAGTAGCAGCACTTCCGGGTCAGCCGCCAAGGCCCGGGCGATATTTACCCGCTGCTGCATGCCACCAGAAAGTTGCCGGGGGTAGAACGATTCGAACCCTTTCAGACCGGCCAGTTCGATCAGCCTCTGGCCGACCTCCTCTCGATCCGACCTGGGGCGCCCGGCGAGCTCGAGACCGTAGGTGATGTTCGCCATGACTGTACGCCATGGAAGAAGGCTCGCGTCCTGGAATACGACTGCGCGGTCCGGGCCAGGGCCGTCGATTTCCTGCCCGTCGATCTCGATTGAGCCTCCCGAGAGGGGGATCAGCCCGTCCAACGCCATCAGGAACGTGCTCTTCCCCGAGCCGCTAGGCCCGACTATGGCTACGAACTCCCCGTCGGCCATCGTGAGGTCCACACCTGCGACGGCATCGGTCGCACGTCCGCGCGAAACGAACGAGACACTTACGTTCCTCGCGCAAAGCTTAGCACCGGCGTGCTTGACGGCCCCCCGTGCGCTCGCCGGATCGCGTGTCGCCGCTCGCTTCACGATGCCGCCTTTCCCCGGCACCTGCCCGACGAAACCGCCGCTATCATGCCCGCCACGCCTGCATTCGCCGCTCGAGGACCGCAGCGCATTGCGTCAAGATAATTCCGATTACCGTGATAACGATCACGCTCGCATACATCACCGGCATGTTGAAATTGTTGCTCGCCGAGATCAACAGGTTTCCGATGCCTGCCTTGGATGCAAAGATCTCTCCGACGACTACGCCGATGAGCGCCCGGCCTATCGAGATGCGGAACCCGGTCATGAAGAACGGCACGAGATGGGGAAGCACGACTGTACGAATCGCCTGACGGTCAGTAGCACCGAAACTTCGCGCCATCCTCATCAGTCGCTCCTCGACGTTCTGGACCCCAGCCGCCGTGTTCAGAAGGATGACGGTAGCGCAGCTGAGCACTACGACAATCACTTTCGGGGCGACGCCGATACCGAAGATGAGTATGAGCAGCGGTATCATCGCCACTTGCGGCATTGAGTTGAGACCTATGACGATCGGTTTGAAGAACTCGTCCGCCGCCTTGTACCACCCGGTAATGATTCCGA
>JAKCEB010000026.1:0-2467 GCA_021838305.1 Actinomycetes bacterium
TGAAGTTGATGTCGCCGAGAACACTTAGGTTGAAGCCCGTCGCGGTGACGACGATGTCGGCGGTCAGCTCGTCGCCCGACGCGAGACGAATACCCTTCTCCGTGAACTCCTCGATCACATCGGTCACTATCGACGCCTTGCCCGACGAAATTGCTTTGAAAAGGTCGCCGTCCGGCAGATACGCCAACCTCTGACGCCAGGGTCGGTAGCGGGGCGTGAAATGCCGTTCGACGTCGAAGTCATCGGGGAGCTGCGCCCGAACCGAGTTGATCAGCTCCCCGGCGAGGAAGTCTGGGTCGTCGAAGGATAGTTGGGTTATCGCGTGCTGGTCGTGGAGGATCTTGCGTCGGGTTATTTCGTGGACCCACTCCTCGGGTATGTCCAGTTCGCGCAGCATGTCGGCGGTTTCGTTGCGGTTAGGCCCGGAGAAGAAATACGTGGGCGAGCGCTGCAGGATCGTCACGTGATCGCACTCCTCGGCGATCGCCGGTACGAGGGTCGCGGCTGTCGCCCCGGAGCCGATCACGACGACATCTTTGCCGGCGTAGTCGAGGTCTTCCGGCCACGTCTGGGGGTGCACTACCGTCCCCTGGTAATCCACTAGCCCAGGCCAGTCCGGCGTGTATCCGGTGCCGTGGCGGTAATAGCCCTGACACATCCAGAGAAATCCGGCACTGATACTGACAGTTTCTCCGGTTTCGAGGCGGAGCACACGGAGAGTCCAGGACTTGTCCTCGCTCGACCAGGACGCGTCTAGTACACGGTGGCGGTACCGGATGTGATAGCTGATGCCGTTTTCTTCGATGACCTCGCCCAGATAGGAGAGGATCTCGCCTGCGGTGGCGATCGGCGGTCCTGTCCAAGGCTTGAACCTGTAGCCAAACGTGTACAGGTCGCTGTCGGAGCGGATCCCCGGGTAGCGATGGACATGCCATGTGCCCCCGAAACTCTCGAGGTTCTCGAGGATCACGAACCGCTTGCCGGGCAGACTCTGCTGCAGGTGGTAAGCAGCCCCGATCCCGGATATGCCAGCGCCGACTATCACGATGTCGAAGTGTTCCGTCGCCGGCCCGTTATCGCTGACGTCGCCTTCGATCCCCACCAACCCAGAAGCTCCGGTCATGTCACCTTCCAGCCATTCTGCGGGCGCTAACGACGTCCGATGCCAATGTTACCTTCCAGCGCTGGGCCAGAGATTCGCCATGTCTGCCACCCCTCGTTCGGAGCGGCTCCGAGCGATCGGTAGAAGGCTAGGGCGGGCTCGTTCCAGTCGAGGACTTCCCATTCGAGTCGGGTCATGCCTCGCTCGACGCAGATACCTGCGAGCGCCGCCATTAGGCGCCTGCCGAGCCCGCTTCGTCGCCACTGCTCCTCGACGTAGAGGTCCTCGAGGTGCACGCCGGGGCGACCTGTCCACGTCGAGAACGTCCGGTACCACAGGGCTATCCCGACGAGCCCGTCGGGGCCTTCAGCCACCAGCGACGACGCAGCCGGGTCCTGCCCGAACAGGGCAGCGTGGAGGAGTTCGGCGTCCATCTCGACCGCCTCGAGTTCGCGTTCGTAGGCCGCCAGGCAGCGCACGAGGCGCAGAATCTCGGCTACGTCACCTTCGTTTGCGTCACGGATTATCGGGTGCTCGACCACTACATATCATCATTGCAAACAGCTAGCGGGCACGCCCAGTCCGCGACTAATCGCCTCGGGCGACCGGCCGCTCGGCCGCATGGCTGTACTGCGACCAGGATCCGGGGAAGAGTCGCCCGGCAGGAAAACCGGCTACCTCGAGAGCGAGCAGGTTAAAGCACGCGGTAACACCCGACCCGCAGTAGGAGACCACGTCGATGTCGTCTGTCACGCCGGCCGCCTCGAAGCGCTCTCGGAGTGTCGCCGACGGAAGGATTCGGCTGTCGGTGTCGAGCATGTTCCTGCATGGCACGTTGCGAGCCCCGGGGATGTGGCCCCCTCGAGGGTCGACCGGCTCGAAGTCGCCCCTGAAGCGGTTTGCGTCACGGGCGTCGAGTAGTACGAGGTCGGGGTTCGCAACCTCGTCGATGTCTGCGAGCCTGTCCGCCGGCCATCGAACTACACGCCGCTGCAGGGACGGGAGGGTCGAGGGTTGCGTCTCGAGCGGTCCCGGCCAAGCACCGATCCCACCGTCGAGCAGGGCCGCTTCGTGGCCTGTCACTCGTAGCATCCAAACGAGTCGGGCGGCGATCACTCCGCCGGCGTCGTCGTAGGCCACGACCGTAGCGGTGTCCGAGATCCCGAGAGCGCCCAGGCCTTCGGCGAAGGCCGCGGCGTCGGGGAGCGGGTGACGTCCGTCGGAGGGACCTCCGGGCCGGCTCAGTAGTCGTTCGAGATCCACGAATACAGCCCCGGGGATGTGGCCCTCGAGGTAGGCGTCGAGGCCGCTGCGCCCGTCGAGATACCACCTGACGTCGGCCACCACGACCTCCGACGCCACGAC
>JAKCEB010000026.1:2567-22468 GCA_021838305.1 Actinomycetes bacterium
CCACGACCTCCGACGCCACGACGCCACCTGGACGACCGCCCTCCGGACCGCCGGAGCCCGCGTCTGCGTCACTTGCGGTGCCACTACGTCGGTCCTCCAACCACTGCACGGACACCAAGGGAGCGATCACCGGATCACTCTACGTCGACGACGCGAGGTCGACCTGATCAGTACGAACCTCGCGTCGAGAATATGGCACGCGGGTTGGAGACCATCATCGTGTGAATCTGGGCGTCTGTTACCCCGCGTTCGCGAAGTGCCGGCAGGACGTCGTTTGTGATGTGCATGTAGTTCCACCGTGGCGTCACCGCAGCGACGACCTCGTCGCCCAGCCAGTCGTTGTGGCAGGCGGCATCGTGGGAAAGAACCATCCGCTCCGCGTAGCCCTGCTCGCACATCGCAGCGACCGTCGCTACCCGGTCCTCGAAGGGCAAAAGGACGTCGATCCCGAAGCGGTCCATCCCGATGTATGACCCGTTGTCGATGAGACCACGCAGGTAGTCGAGGTCAGTCGTGTCACCGCTGTGGCCGATAACCACCCTGGAGAGGTCGACGCCTTCTTCTTTGAAGATGCGCTGCTGCTCGAGGCCGCGCTCGGTCTGCGCGTGGGTGTGGGTGGATATCGGCACGCCCGTCTCGCGATGCGCCCGGGCGACAGCACGCAGCACCTCCTCAACGCCCGGGGTAACCCCGGGTTCATCGGTGGCGCACTTGAGTATCGCTGCTTTGATCCCGGTGTCGGCGATCCCTTCCGTGATGTCGCGCACGAACATCGGTGTCATCAGGTCGTCGCCGCCAAGCATCTTGCCCGGACCGCGGAAATGGAAGTAGTGCGGCACGTCGTTGTATGTGTAGAGACCGGTCGCAGCGATTATGTTGATCGACGTCTGCTCGGCGATGCGGGCTATACGGGGTATGTAACGGCCAAGTCCCACGACTGTGAGGTCGACGATCGTCGATACCCCTGCCGCCGCCAACTCGTTGAGTCGTGCAACCGCGTCCGAGACCCGGGAGTCCTCGTCCCCCCAGCCCCCCGGGTAGTTCTCCTGGATCTCTGTGCTCAACACGAACACGTGCTCGTGCATGAGCGTCTGGCCGAGTTGCTCGACGTCCACCGGCCCTCGTGCTGTCTCTACCGTTGTCATGTTTGGCTCCTCCCTCAGTTCAAACGCTTTAGATCAAACGTTCATTTTTTCGTTTACTGTCACGCCACCGTAATCGGCGGTAACGCATGTACTCTCGACGTCAGCGAACCTGGGACCCCCACTCCGACTGATCGCGAACCGCCGCCTTTAAGACTTTGCCTCCTGGGTTGCGCGGGAGCGGGTCGGATCGGACGACCACATACTGCGGCACCTTGAAATCGGCGAGACGGGATCTGGCGAAGGTCACCAGGTCCGAAGGGTCCACGCTACGCCCGGGTCTCGCTACCACGACCGCTCCAACCTTCTCGCCCATCATCGTGTCAGGCACGCCGACGACGGCGACCTCGAACACGTCAGGGTGCGCCGCGAGAGCGTTCTCCACTTCAACGCAGTAGACGTTCTCGCCGCCGCGGTTCACCATGTCCTTCTTGCGGTCGACGATCTGGCAGAAGCCGTCGCTGTCGATCTTCGCAATATCGCCCGTGTGAAGCCAGCCCTCCACGAAAGCCTCGGCGGTAGCCTCAGGCTTGCGCCAATAGCCTGCCACCACATTCGGTCCTCGGACGAGCAGTTCCCCCGCTCCGGTGGCCGGGTCCACGTCCGCGAGATCGAGCTCGACAGGGGGCGCAGCGAAACCGACCGTCTCTGCACGGTCCTTCGCATACTCGTGTGGCAGGAACGTAGCCACAGACGAAGTTTCGGTCAGACCGAAGCCGTTCCCAAGTCGCGCCGCAGGGAACGCTTCGAGCATTCTGGCTACCTGTTCGGGTGGGGTCGGCGCACCCCCGTAGGTGACCCATCGAACACCCGACAGGTCGAACTCGGAGAAGTTCTTCTGTGTCATAGCCAGCCAGAGGATGGCCGGCACCGACGTGATCAGGTTTATCCGCTCCTCGACCGAGATCGAAAGGAATCGCTGCACGTCGAACGACGGCATCACGACCGTCGTCCCCCCAAGGCGTAGCGTCGGGAGAAGCTGACTGTTGCAGCCGGTCACGTGGAACAACGGCACCGACACCAAGTTGCGCAGTTCGCCTTCCGGCAGGTTCATCAAACGCCGGCAGGTCTCGATGTTCGCCAGGAAGTTCTCGTGTGTCGTGACAGCTCCCTTCGGGAAGCCTGTCGTGCCGCTCGTGTAGAAAATCGCCGCCGGGTCGTTTGCGCTCAGGCCCTCACATACGAACGGGTCGCCGTCTGGGAGGGCCTCGCCGGGGGCGAAGACGTAGCTCGCCTCTGAGTCCCCGAGGACGTAGGCGACTTCGGGTTCGGAGAGCCTGGTGTTGACCGGGACCGCGACAGCCCCCGCCATCATCGAGGCGAACAGGGCTACGCACCAGTCGACGCCGTTGCCGAGCCGTATCGCGACACGATCACCTCGGCCGACTCCATTGCCGGCAAGGCCGCCGGCGACCCTCGAAGCGCGATCCCACAGTTGACGGTAGGTGAGCCTCGGTCCACCGACTTCCACCACCGCCTCGTTGTCGGGATAGCGGGAAACGCTTCCAGAAAGCATCTCCACCACCGACCCGTGCAGGTTGGTGTAGGCGAGGACACCGTCACTTCGCCGCTCGATCAGCGACATGTCGAAAGGTTCGATCGCCGCCCTGCGGCCTTGCTTGTCGACCATTGGCCTAACCCCCGTATCCGGCTGTCCACTATGTGCACCGTCGAATCTAGCGAGCTTCGGGCTTGAACGCTGGCGGCGATCAAGGTCGCACGCACCGCTGGGGGAAACCGGGTTGACCGAAGCGAACTACGGTTGGCACGACCCCGACTTTGAGGAGCCCACCATGACGGCAGAGCTGCCGACCGTTTCACTTCAGATTTGTTCCCGGGTGGAGTTCTCCGACGGCGGTGATGCAGCAGAAGGTGGGATCGACCGGAGCGTTGACCGCCCAGGAAGGGTGCACCTATACCTCGACGAGGTCGAGGTACCCTCACCGGGCGACGACGAGGTCCTGGTGAGAGTCGAGGCTGCCCCGATCAACCCTTCGGACCTTGGCTTGGCCTTCGCCGGTGCGGACATCGCTGCAGCGCAAGCCGGCGAGACGGGTGGTCGTCCCACGGTGACGGCACCAATCTCGTCAGCGGTGATGCGCGCAATGGCGCCACGACTCGGGATGGCGATGCCGGTAGGAAACGAGGGGGCGGGAGTCGTGGCCGCGGCCGGGAGCTCGGATACTGCGCAAGGGCTGCTGGGAAAGGTTGTAGCGGTACCCGGAGGCGGCATGTACTCGCAGTACCGTCGCGTGAAAGCAGCCTCGTGCCTCGAGTTGCCCGACGGCACCTCCCCGGCGGAGGGCGCCTCGTCGTTCGTCAACCCGATGACCGTCCTCGGCATGATCGAGACGATGCGAATGGAGGGCCACACGGCACTCGTGCACACCGCTGCCGCGTCGAACCTCGGCCAGATGCTCAACCGCCTCTGCATCGAGCAGGGCATCCCGTTGGTGAATGTCGTCAGGAGAGCCGAACAGGAGGAACTTCTTCGCGCCGGCGGCGCTTCGCATGTGTGCAGCACCGCGTCCCCGACGTTTACCGACGACCTCACGGAGGCGATCAAATCGACCTCGGCCACTTTGGCGTTCGACGCCGTGGGTGGCGGCAAGCTGGCAAGTCAGATCCTCACATGCATGGAAGTTGCGGCCACCTCCAAGGCGACGAGCTACAGCCGCTACGGGTCGAGCACCCCCAAACAGGTCTACATCTACGGGTCCCTGGACCGCAGCCCGACCGAGTTGCACCGCAGTTTCGGGATGGCCTGGGGTGTCGCGGGATGGCTTCTCACCCCACTGCTGGCCAAGGTCGGCCCCGAAGTAACCCGCCGGATGGGACAGACCGTAGCCTCCAACCTGAAGACGATCTTCGCCAGCTCGTACACTCGGGAGGTTTCCCTTGCGGAGGCGCTCAGCATCGAAGCCGTCCGCGACTACGCCCGCCAAAGCACCGGCGCCAAGTACCTGATTCGGCCTCATCTCTCCTGACGTGGCGGGTGGTATCCCCGGCGACCAGGGAAGCTCCGGCAGCTCGGCAAGCTCCGGCAGACTGGGCTCCCCGGCAGCTACGAGGGAACTGCTTGCGGATCTTCGGAGAGTGCGACGCCGAAGACGTATCGAGGAATTCGATGTAGGCGAGGCGGTCTACAAGGCCTATGTGGCGGCGATCGTGGGTGGGATTACCATCTGGTTCGCAACCGGATTCGTCGGCGGCCGTCGCGAAACCCAGGACGCAGTAACGCACATACTTCTTCGGGGACCCGCCGTCGTGGGCGTAGCCGTGGCCGTTGCGTGGGTGATCGGTCTGAGATCGGGGGCACGCGGCGGTCCCCTCGCGCTCGAATCGGCCTTCGTGCGCCATGTCCTGCTTGCCCCGGTCGACCGGCCCACAGCGCTTCGCAGTTCCGCGTGGCGCCTCCTTCGCTTCGCAGCGACGGCCGGTGCGGGGGCCGGCATCGTCGTGGGGTTGCTCGCCTACCGCCGCCTCGGAAATGGTTGGGCGGCGTGGGCGGCGTGCGGGGCTTTGGTCGGCGCGCTCACTGTCGGGTCCGGGCTCGGCGCAGCAATGGTGGTCGGAGGACGGCGCGTCGGCCGCGCCGGCTCAGCCCTCGTCGCAGTGCTGGTCGTCGGCTGGTCGGTTGCAGACGTCGTCGCCTCGTCCATCTCGTCGCCGGCGTCGCTTCTCGGCGAGGTAGCTTTCTGGCCGCTTCGCTTCGCACCGACCGCCATGATCGGAGTCGCGGTGGCTGGCCTCTTGGTCGGGTGGGGTCTCGTTTCGGTCGGGGGGACATCGATCGAAGCGTCAGCGCGCAGGGCGAGTCTGGTGGGGCTCCTGCGTTTCGCGGTGACGGTACGCGATCTGCGCACTGTGGTGCTCCTGCGTCGACAACTAGCCCAGGAACTCCCCCGCCAACATCCCTGGCTGAACCAACGTCCCTGGCTGAAGAGTGGATCCGCAGCGAAACCTCGACTCTCCTCGTCGCCACGCAAGTTCAAAGCCTCGGCGGGTCCCTGGGTCGCTGGCACAGCGGGATGGAGGAGGGCATGGAGGAGCATCCTTCGATTCCCGTTCGGGCGCCTACTGCGGATGGTGCTGTTGGGTCTCGCGGCAGGCGCAGCCGCCTACGGAGGGTGGAAAGGAATCACACCGCTCGTCTTTGGCGCAGGCTTGGCACTGTTCGTTGCCGGCCTGGACGCCACCGAGCCTCTCGCTCAGGCCGTCGATCACCCGTGGGCTACCGATAGCTACCCGCATCCTCGCGGGGCGGTGATGCTCGGCCTGCTGCCTCCATGCGCAGTGGCCATGGCGGGTCTAGGCGCCTTCGGCGTCCTGTGCGCATGGGCGTTAGCCGGCGGCGGTCTCGGCGCGTTCGAAGTGGCTGCGATCATCTGGCTACCGGCGTCGCTCGCCGGCCTGGCAGGAGCGACGATAAGTACCGTTCAGGGCGCGCAGCCGACATTCCGAGAAAGCGACCTCATGTTTCCACCGGAGTTCCTCGGGGCGCGTGTTGGGGTGCGACTGCTCTGGCCTCCCCTCGTCGCCACAGCGGGAGTCCTACCCGTACTCGCCGCCCGCTCGACGCCTGCGAACCCGGTCCGTTCGGCGGCCTCCGCGTCCGTCGTCGTGATCGTGCTATTGGCCGGCGTCGCATTATGGGTTCGCCACCAAGATTCGTGGCACAAGGCGATCGCCGATAGCCTCGACGCAGTCAAACTCGGCGGAATTTCGAAGTGAGTCCAACCCCGACTTTCCCGCTCCTTGCGACCAACAATCTGAGCAAGTCTTACGGGGACCTCGTCGCCCTCGAAGCTCTCGACATAACAATCACGGCCGGCCAGCGTGTCGCTCTCGTCGGCCGGAACGGTTCCGGAAAGTCAACCCTTCTAAAGATGGCTGCCGGCCTGCTCGATCCCTCCAGCGGCTCGGTCATGATCACCGGGCATCCAGCCGGTTCCCTCGAAGCTCGGGCCGCTCTGTCTTACCTACCCGACGAGCCGGTTCTCTACGACGATCTTTCTGTCATCGAGCATGTCGAATATACCTGTCGACTTCACAACAGCAAAGACTGGGAGGAGCGAGCCGTGACCCTGCTCGAGCGGCTAGGGCTTCTCGCCCGGGCCGAAGCGCTACCGTCGACGTTCTCGCGGGGCTTGCGCCAAAAGACTGCGGCGGTGCTTTCACTGGTCCGCCCCTTCTCCCTGCTACTAGTAGACGAGCCTTTCGTCGGCCTCGACCCGTCGGGTCGGGAGGCCTTCGTCGAGTTGACCGACGAGGCATCGTCGCTCTCGGGAGCAACCGTCGTCGTTGCCACACACCAACTCGACTACGCAAGGAGCGCCGACCGCTGCATCGCCCTGCGCGACGGGCGTGTCGTCTATGACGGCCCCCCAAGCGACGTAGACCTCGCTCCGCTCGTCGACTGAGCCCACGTGGGCGACCTCGGGGGCAACCTCGTATGCTGAAGTCCGAGGTCTGATCGACACTGTCGCCGGAGTCGACCTGATCAGTGAATCTCGAGAATCGGAGGAGGAGACACAATGGGTTACCACGAAGATCTACTCAAGCGCCACAAGTCGGTGATGCCCTCATGGATCAGCCTCTTCTACGAACAGCCGATCGAGCTCGCATCCGGTAAGGGCTGCTGGGTAACCGACAGCGAGGGAGTCGAATATCTCGACTTCTTCGGCGGGATCCTCACGACGATGACCGGTCACGCCGTTCCCGAAGTGGTCGAGGCGATACAGAGCCAGGCCTCGAGGATGCTTCACTCGTCGACGCTCTACCTCATCCGGCCGATGGTCGAACTGGCCGAGCGGATCTCGGCCTTGTCGGGCATCCCCGACGCCAAGGTATTCTTCGTCAATTCCGGGAGCGAGGCGAACGACACCGCTTTGATGCTGTGCTGTGCGGCACGGCGCTCCAATCAGGTTCTTGCGCTGCGCAACAGTTACCACGGCCGTTCATTCGCCGCAATGTCGGTAACGGGGAACCGCTCCTGGTCGTCGAGCAGTCTGAGCCCACTGCAAGTGAGCTATATCCGAGGCGGCGACGCCCTTCGCGGCCCTTACGCCGGCATGCCAGGCGAGGCTATATGTCGAGCCGGCGCGGACGACTTGCGCGACGCCCTCGCGACCACCACGTCAGGCGACGTAGCGTGCATGATCGCCGAGCCGATCCAAGGCGTCGGGGGCTTCGTGGTTCCACCCGACGGATTCTTCGCCTCGCTAAAGGAAGTACTCGACGAGCAGGGCATCCACTTCGTATCCGACGAGGTTCAAACCGGCTGGGGTCGGACAGGCGAGCATTTCTGGGGCTACGAAGCGCACGGTATAACACCGGACCTGATCACCTTCGCCAAAGGCATCGGTAACGGCCTAGCTATCGGCGGGATCGTCGGGCGCGCCGAGCTCATCGACTCAGTAAGCGCAAACTCCATCTCAACGTTCGGCGGCAATCCGCTGGCTGCCTCTGGCGCTCTTGCGAACCTCGAATACCTACTCTCGAACGACCTGCAATCAAACGCACAACGCTGCGGATCAATCATCCAGACCGTGCTGCGTCCTTTGGCTTCGAGGTTGGCCACCGTCGCAGAGGTACGCGGGAAAGGCCTGATGATAGCGGTAGAGCTGGTCGAGCCTGGCGGCCTCACACCTGCTCCCCGTCTGGCGGCCGCGGCACTGGAGGAGGCGCGCAAACTCGGGCTGCTCGTGGGCAAGGGCGGACTGTGGGGGAACGTGCTACGCATCGCACCTCCGCTGTCTCTTAGCCCCACAGAGGCCCAAATCGGCGCCGAACGCCTGGTGGCGGCTATCGAAGCGGTCCACACTGGCCAACGGTGACCAACGCATACAGAACACCGTGACGAGAACCCTGATCCGCGGGGGCACCGTCGTAGCCGCCACCGGCTCCTTCGCCGCCGACGTCGCGATCGAAGGTGAACGCATCGTAAGCCTTCTCGAACCTGGCTCGTCGATCACTGACGCCTTCCATGCGGACCGGGTGATAGAGGCTACGGGCAAGCTTGTGGTCCCCGGCGGCGTAGACGTTCATACGCACATGGAAATGCCGTCGGCTGGAACGATCTCCGCAGACACATTCGCAAGTGGCACCATGGCTGCCGCATGGGGAGGAACCACCACCATCGTCGACTTCGCCAGCCAGGTGCGCGAGGGTAGCCTCCGCGAGGCGTGGGACGTGTCGATGTCGAAGGCCGAGGGACGCTGCGCCATCGACTTCGGCCTGCACATGATCGTCTCCGACGTCAACGCCTCGTCGTTGGCTGAGATGGATTCGATGGTCAGCGAAGGTGTCACAAGCTTCAAACTGTTCATGGCCTACCCCGGCGCCCTTTACTCCGACGACGGACAGATTCTCCGTGCGATGCAGCGCGCCTCAGAGTGCGCAGCGACAATAATGATGCACGCCGAGAACGGCATCGCCATTGACGTCCTCGTCGCTCAGGCACTCGCACGAAACGAGCGCGACCCTCGCTTTCACGCAGCGACGAGGCCGTCGAGCTTGGAGGGCGAAGCGACACATCGGGCGATCGTGCTTGCCCAAGTCACAGGCGCCCCGCTCTACATCGTGCACCTGTCGGCCGCCGAGGCGCTCGCCGAGGTCGTCGCGGCCCGCGACTCCGGTGCCATCGTCCACGCCGAGACCTGCCCGCAGTACCTGTTCCTCTCCGAGGCCGCGTTGGAGGGACCGGAGTTCGAGGGGGCGAAGTTCGTGTGCTCGCCACCCCTGCGCCACGGTACCCACTCAGACGCCCTGTGGAATGGTCTAGCCGGCGGCGACCTGAGCGTTGTCGCCACCGATCACTGCCCTTTCTGCTTCAAGGATCAAAAGGAGTTGGGCAAACGAGACTTCTCCAAGATCCCGAACGGCCTCCCCGGAGTCGAGCATCGCATGGAACTGGTCTACCAGGGTGTCGTGGAGGGGAGGATCAGCCTCGAGCGTTGGGTGGACCTGACATCTACCACCCCGGCGCGGCTATTCGGAATGTACCCGGCGAAGGGCGTCATACAGCCCGGCGCTGACGCAGACGTTGTTGTCTTCGACCCTGCTGGAAGCCGTACGATCAGTGCTGCGAGCCATCACATGGCGGTCGATTACTCCTGCTACGAGGGGTTCACCCTCACCGGGCGCGTCCAGACGGTGCTATCACGTGGCCGGGTGCTCGTCGACGGTAATTCTTTTGTCGGCGAGGTCCACGGTGGCCGCTACGTGCGCAGGTCAAGCCCGCCGTCTGTCTTGTCGCCGGGCAAGTGAGCTTCCGGAGCGGAACCGACCGGCATTCGTTATCTTCAGCGCCTACGGAGGACTCCGGCGCATGGTAAAGAGAGGCGGTCCGCCCGGCACGGGGCTGATCTGGCCGACGAGGTCGTAGCCGAACCGTCGGTAATAGGCGATGTTCTCGGGCTTCTGGGTTTCCAAGTAGCAGCCGAGCCCCTCCTCGTCGGCGCGGCGGAGCATCTCCTCCTGAAGACGGGCGCCGATCCCCAGCCGCTGCGCCATCGGGTCGACGACGAGGAGCTGCAGGTACCACAGCTTCTCGTCGGGATGCGCCTGGTCAATCGCCAGAAGGTAGCGGACGCCGGGAAGTACCGCCTGGGGTCGCAGCACCAAAGCTCGCAGCGCTCCGACAAGTTGGCGAACTTGGGACGTCGCCGGAAGCGGGTAGCTCTCGGGGTCGAGCACCACGGACACGCCCACCAGTCTCCCGTCTGCGTCATGCGCCCCGAGGATCCGGGCGTGACGCCCCGCAGCCGCGATGCTCGCCCGGAAGAAGATAGCCAATCCTCTCGCCCGGGTGACACCGCGACTGTCCAGGTACTCGAAGAAGGGATCATGGAAAAAGGCTCGCGCTGCCACCATCGCAGCCTGATCCAGATCAGTGTCGGTCGCTTTGATTGGCCCGATACTCACGCCTGACGCGGCTTGCGCGCCGGCTCTGTCGTGGCCCGCTGGATCAGCCGGGCTCAAGGTCGCACCTCGAAGTACACGTTTGCAGGATCGGGGAACTCATGCACCTCGAAACTAGAGAATCCCGCGGACGAGCACATCTGCTCGGCCCTCGATCGGGTCATGCCGAGCGTCCCGAGGCCTGCCCCACCCGGTTCAGACAGCGCAGATGACATGCAGGTAGCGACCGATGTCGCGTACATCATTGCCAGAACCGGGTTCTTTGAGTTTTCGGCCCACGTCTCGCCGGCTTTGATCTCCTTTATGAGCCATGCGCCGTCAGGGCGTATCGCCGCTCGGATTGCCCTCGCCGCCTCCTCAGGTCGGGGCATGTCGTGGAGGCAGTCCAGCGTCATGACCAGATCGAAGGTCGCCTCGTCTGGTAGAGCGGCGGCGGGGAGGCGGTGGAAGGTGACGTTCGTCAACTCTGTCTCGGCGAGACGTCGCTCGGCGACGTCGATTGCGTGGGCGGAGGGATCGAAGCCCTCAACGAACGAGGCAGGGAACGCGTCCGCCAAGGCAAAGACAGCCAATCCTGTGCCGCAGCCGACGTCCGCCACTCGACCACCACTCCTCAGCCGCTCCCCGATGCCTTTTAGCGCGGGAATTATCTCTGCGACCAAGGCAAGCCGGGTCCAAGGTCCGAGCATGCGCTCCACCTGATGCGCCGCCGCAGGGCCTAGCTGATCGTAGGAGAGGCCGACGCCGCTTCGGAAGGCTTCCGCCAGGGCGTCCACCACCTCCGGCGATGCGGAGTAACCGTGGAACGCGCCGGCAGCGAACCAAAGGCTCGTCCGGTCGTCTGCGAGCACCGGCACCGCCTCGGGCGGTAACTCGAAATGCTCGCCGTCGTTTGATCGGACCAGTCCTGCAGCAGCCTGCGAAAGCAGCCACTCGCGAACCCATCGCTCCGCCAAATCAGTCTGGGCTGCGAGCTCTGCGGCGTCGACGGGTCCGGCGCCCACCATAGCCCGGTAGAGCCCGAGGCGATCCCCGAGGTGAATCATCAGCGACACCATCTCGCCTTGCTTGAAGCGCCACACCTCCAGAGCGATGCGGCGCACCTTGTCCTCGTCGATCGGACGCCCGCCGCCCGGCGGCCGGACACCCGCGCCCGCCGGACCCGCTAAGCCGGGGGTCCCGTCCCCGCCGAGGTCGCCCCGAACACCTTCGACGCTCACCCGGCTGCGGCCACTCGCTCGGCGATCCACTTGCCTGCGGCGGACACTGCCTCGTCGGCCTCGGGTATCACGCCTACGAGCATCTGGAAGACGTGGAACGCTTCGGGCCACACTGTCAGTTCGACGTCGACCCCGGCATTCTTGGCGGCGTCGACCAGACGGGTGGAATCGTCGAGAAGGATCTCGTGGTCGCCTACCTGCACGAACAGCGGCGCGAGACCGGCAAGGTCAGCGTATAGCGGGCTCACCAGGGGGTTATCGAGATCGCCACTTTGAGCGTACATTCGTGCGGAACGGGCTTCGCCTCCGACTTCGAGCATCGGCTCGACCGACGCTCGAGTGGTTCGCGATTCCCCTGTAGCGGCCAGGTCGGTCCACGGTGAGATCAGATACCCTCCGGCGGGCTGGCGGTCGTCGGCGTCGCGCAGCGACACGAGCAAAGCGGCCGCCAACCCGCCGCCAGCCGAGTCACCGGCGACTACTACCTGCGATGCCGGGACCCCTGCTGGCCCTGTGAGCCACCGGTATGCAGCCAGCGCATCGTCGAGCGCTGCGGGGAATGGATGCTCAGGTGCTAAGCGGTAGTCGACGCTCAGCCCTTTGACCCCTCCGGCGAGGCACAGTGAGCTGACCAGCCGGCGGTGGGTGGAGGGGGATCCGACGGTGTAGCCGCCGCCGTGGAGGTAAAGCAGCGCGCCACGCGGCGCTGGATCCCCATCAGGCCCGGGGAAAGTCCACTCCGCCGGAACGCCGCCCGCATCGACCGCTTCGTTGCGGACCCCCGCGACGGGAGGAAACGCGCCGAGCATCTCCTCCATGCTCGCCCGTGCCTCCTCGATCGAAGGCTCCGGCGCACCGGCCGACTCGTCACGCCGCTGGCGCAGTACCGCCTTGATCTCGTCCATCTGCTGACTAGCCATGGCCTGCCTTTATCCCTTCCCCTGGGGCGGCTTCGAAGTTGAAGCAGCACTATTTGAGCCTACCGCCGGACTTCGACACGGGAGAAGAGCGGTTAGGTTACCGGCTCGAACCGGGCGGTGGCTACGATCGAACCGATGAGTGACGCATCGTCGGGTTCGGTAGAGACACGCGGTGCAATTCATGCAAGCGCGGCGGCGAAAACGGCCGGGACGACCAGTGCCGCCCACACCTCAGGGGCGACGGGTATCTCAGGAGCCGTCGACGAAGCAATCTGCGAGCTTTGTATCACAGCCGACAACGCCGAATGGCTTGCGGAGTTCGCCCATAGCCTGCTGGAGAAGCGCTTGGTGGCGTGCGCGAACATCTCTCCGATTCGTTCGATATACCGCTGGAAGGCTGGTATCGAGGATCACATGGAGGCACGGGCCGTGTTTCACACGAAGCTGTCACTCTTCGACGTGATCGCCGGTGAAGTCGAGCGTAATCATCCTTACGAGCTGCCGGCGGTCTTCACCCTCCCGATTCACGATGCGTCCGAGGCATACCGTGCCTGGGTGCTCGCCGAGACAGCGGACCCTGTAGTGGCCACTGCCGCCACAGACGCTGGAAGACGGTGAAAGCACGCGCGTCGGCGTCGACAGTCGCTGTCGCCACAGCTACAGCAGCGGCCGCCGGACGCGTCCTGCTGCGCCGGTCTGTGAAATCTATCAAGACCCGCAGTAAACCGCTGATCGATCCGCTCTACGAGCTTCCCACTGATGTCGAGCAGTTCGACGTGACGTCGCCCGACGGCGCGCATATCCACGTGATGGCACGGGGGCGGGGACGTCCGATCCTTCTGATCCACGGGATCACCCTGCGCGGCGAGGTCTGGGCACCCCAGATGCACCTGCTCGCGGACCGGTACCGACTGTACGCGATGGACGTGCGTGGCCATGGCCGCTCGACTGTCGGCTCCGCCGGCCTCGGGCGCGCTGCAGCCGCAAGTGACATTGCCGCTGTCATCGACTCCCTTGATCTTACCGAAGCCGTGATAGTTGGGCATTCGATGGGCGGGATGATCCTGATGGAATTCGCCGGACGGTATCGGGAGCTTGTCCAGAAGCGGGTCAGCGGTCTGGTGTTCATGGACACGGCCGCGAGCGGTCTCATCGCGGCACCATTCGCCCCACTGGCTCGGGCGGTCGGTCGGGTCCTCAACAGTCGGGTGGAGTCGGGCGGCACACCGCTTAGCGGCCTCTCCGGCGAGAGCGACTTCGCTTGGCTGGTAGCGCGGCTCGGCTTCGGGGCCCAACCGTCGGGGCGTGCAGTCGAGCAGATGCGTCGCTTTCAATCACAGGCGCTACCGTCAACGGTAATCCCATCCGGCATCGACCTGATCGACCACGATGCCCGCTGGGCCTTGGCGGCGACGTCCACACCGTCGCTGGTGCTGGTCGGCTCACGCGACCTGCTCACACCCGTACGCCAAGCCCGAAAGATAGCGAAGCTTCTACCGAACGCCCGACTTGAAGTGATACCTCTTGCGGGACACCAACTCATGCAGGAACGCCCCCGAGAGGTAAGCGCCCTCATCGACGAGTTCGCCGAGTCTCTGTACCCGATCTTAACGTGAGGAGCGATGGCTTTCGTCGTGAATCGAGGGCGTCCAGTTAACCAGGCACAACCCTTCCAATTCGAAGTCAAAGGCCTGACTATTTTGATTAAATAAGGCCACCGGGATGATACAAATTGTTCCAGGCGGATCCTCGGATCCGGTCGGGGGGTATGGAGGGCAGGCATCTGCGAACAGTGCGTTCCTGAAGGGAAAAAAATGGGCTTACCGCGGCCACCCATTCTCCTAAGGAGCAGTGACTCAGGATTTACTGGAGCGACCCGACAGCCCCACTTTTATGTGACGAGGTAGCCGATCAGGTGTGCTGCCCGTGGGATCGCCGTAGCCGGGCCGGGGTCGGAGAGCGGGCAGAGGAGGTCAGGTCGCTCGGGTATGGAGTCGGCGGCCCGCTCGGTGAGCGCGACTCTGCGGCCGTGCCCGACGACCGATGACGTCCAGGTCAGTCCATCCAGGCCGGGGAAGGCTTCATAGCAAGCCCTGGCCCAGGCACGTGCCACGCGGCGGTCGCCGGAGCAGAGGGCCTGGTTTCCGCCCGCTCGGATCGTCCAGGCCGAGGCGCGATCGGCGTCGCTTCCCGGGCCTGCCATTCGCTCGGTCAGTGAGGGCGGCGTTTTCACGGTCGACGCGCAAGAAGTGTTCATTTTGGTCAGGATCTTCCGGGTCCGACACAGCCTGACCATTTGAAGCGTTTTTTCGCACTTTCTGGTACACGATTTCGTTCCCGAAAAATCCTGTACCAGCCCTCGCTCACGGAACACGCTTTTTGGTACAAAACTTTTTCAACTTCGAAATCCTGACCAAATTTGACGGTTACCGGCGGCCTTGGGCCGTCACGATTCCTCACCAGGGCGCCGTCGGAGGCAAACAAAGAGGCCGGTACCAGCGCGTCCTACGTGCTGTTTGACAAGGACGGTTCGACGCTAAGGCGGTTCGAGCTCTGCGAGCAAGGATGGGATCAAGAGTGACCAACCACATTTGGCCATGTTGCACTCTCACCTATTGAACTCCCGCCACCCCTCGGCGGCAGACGTATCCGTCGCCCCGGCAGTGACGTCGGGCACCTCGGCGACGTAGTCGTCCCAGGCTCCCGGGTCGTTGCGAGCCGTAGATGTGGCTCATTATGAAAAAAAAAAGGGTGTGTCGAGTCGGGGCGCAGCTCGTCGAGCTGGGATCAACCTGAGTCCTCCGCCCTCGTCATCGGGCCTCTGTAGGTTCGCATACCGGGTCCACCCGCACCGGTGGTGTTCGCCCCCCACACCTACTACTGGCCCGGTGACCGCTACTGTTACCAGGCCCCTTGAAAGGCCGCCTTATCAGTGCAAAGCAACCGTCGCCGAGCCCGTGTCGAGGACGTCCACGAGACTGCGTCAGGAATGCCGCATGTCGAGGTCGTCACCGGTTCCGCCGGTAATCCTGTGTACCAAGTCGGCGGGAAGTCGTTCGTGTTCTTTCGCACGGCTCGACCCGACGCTCGCGATCCTCTCACCGGGGAGCGCTACGCGGACGTCATCGTGCTGTGGGTCGCTTCGGAGGCTGACAAGCAAGCCTTACTTCGGGGCCCACACTCTCCCTGGTTCACCACAACGCACTTTGACGGCCACTTGTCGGTTCTCATCCGTGCCAGCCGACTGGGCGAACTCGACCGTGAGGAACTCGTAGAGGTGGTCCAAGAGGCTTGGCTTTCCCGAGCTTCGTCGCGGCGGGCCCAAGCATGGCTCCGGTCCGTTGGCCTGTATTGACCAGTCTCGCGGGGGTGGCGCCCTAACCACCGCAGCCAGGTGCTCTGATCTGATAGCCGTACCTCAAGCCTAGGCCAAGGTCGGCACAGGGGGAACCTGACTCCGTCAAGAGCGGACATTGTCCTCCGGCCGCTACGATATTTGTGTGGCTGCGCTGGTCAAGTCCATCGAGGAGCTGCAGGAGCGGGTCAACAAGTGCGCCCACCCCCGGACTGCCGATGACGTGTCGATCACCTCCGACGGTCGACGCCTCGACACCAAGGAGAAGGTTTTGGTGTTCCTCGAGGAGCTGGATGTCGTGCGAGCTGCCCATGCGCCCCGAAGGTGAGCGAGCCGACACCGCTTGACATCGGCCGCATCGTCGAGGCTCTCGAGCGTCACGGCGTCGAGTACCTACTCGTCGGGGGCTGGCTGCCACTGCGCACGGCGCCGAACGGCTGACTGCGGACGCCGACACCGTCGTCCGCCGGACCACCGCGAACTTGGAAGCGACCGCTGCTGTCCTCCGAGAAATCAACGCCTGGCAATAGTGACCGGTCCCTCGACTAGCGCCGACACTCCCTCGGTAGGACGTCAGTGCCGAGCACTCCAGCTGCAGGGTTGGCCAAACAACCAAACCTGCCCCATGCGTTGATCGACCCGGGGACTCCAATCCTCTAGCCCCGCTCGCCTCGATAGACAAGGAGTGTCTCTTCGATCCCCGCGAGGCTCGTGAGCAGCTTTCGGATGCTATAGGAATCCGAAAGCGCCGACCACCACACCCAGAAAGAACGGCGAACCGAAATAGATCACCGATGCCGGGCCGTCACGACCCAGGACACGTTTGTTCGACTGAGCCTGGCCGTCCCTGGCCGGACACGACGGCCTGCTCGGCGACTGCCGAAGCAGCGAGTAGCTTACTAGTTGTTAGCCAACTCCGAGATGTCAACAGCGGACTTGCGGACGAATGGCAGGAGCTCTCCTTCAATTTGAGATATGCTGAGACTCTGTGAGCGCAGAACCGAGCGACAACAGCCTCGTGCGGGTTGGTGATGCCGCCCACGCCCTCGGGATGGATGCTCGGGACGTCTACGCTGCAATCGAGCGCGGAGACCTACCTGCTCGTCGCCTGACAGGCCATGGGATCCGTGTCCAGCGAGCTGACCTCGAGCGCTTCGCAGCGGTTCACCCCTCGTCGTCCTGATCGGCGACCAACAGCTCCTCCAGCCAGTCGGTCAGCCCGTCAAGACGATGGGCCAGCTCGAAGACACCCTTACGGCGAAGCTCCACCGCAGCCATGTGGAGTGCCCCAGCCAGGTCTATGGCGTCGTTCTTGCCGAGGGTGATCTCCGAACGGAATTCCATGCTGTCATCATTGCGGTCCACCAATCCAGCTGCCAACCCGAGGACCCGACCGCAGGGAGAGCAGCGGGACACCAGCCCAATCGTTCGCAGCGAGGATGTCAACGACATGCTCGTGTTCCAGCTGGCTGGCGTTAGCAGCCTTGGCTGGGTCGGCGCCTTCGATGCCGGTTCCGTCGAGGCCGGTTCCGGATCACGTCAAGTGGTGGCGGATACCGACACTTCGCCTACGCGGCTGCCTCAGTCGGTGCCGGCAAACTCTGTGCCTCAAGCTCTGGTACACGATTTTCGTTCCCGAAAAATCCTGTACCAGCCCTCGCTCACGGAACACGCTTTTTGGTACAAAACTTTTTCAACTTCGAAATCCTGACCAAATTTGACGGTTACCGGCGGCCTTGGGCCGTCACGATTCCTCACCAGGGCGCCGTCGGAGGCAAACAAAGAGGCCGGTACCAGCGCGTCCTACGTGCTGTTTGACAAGGACGGTTCGACGCTAAGGCGGTTCGAGCTCTGCGAGCAAGGATGGGATCAAGAGTGACCAACCACATTTGGCCATGTTGCACTCTCACCTATTGAACTCCCGCCACCCCTCGGCGGCAGACGTATCCGTCGCCCCGGCAGTGACGTCGGGCACCTCGGCGACGTAGTCGTCCCAGGCTCCCGGGTCGTTGCGAGCCGTAGATGTGGCTCATTACGAAGAAGGGTGTGTCGAGTCGGGGCGCAGCTCGTCGAGCTGGGATCACCCTGAGTCCTCCGCCCTCGTCATCGGAAGTCTGGAGGTATCGCATACCGGGTCCACCCGCACCGGTGGTGTTCGCCCCCCACACTCTCCCTGGTTCACCACAACGCACTTTGACGGCCACTTGTCGGTTCTCATCCGTGCCAGCCGACTGGGCGAGCTCGACCGTGAGGAACTCGTAGAGGTGGTCCAAGAGGCTTGGCTTTCCCGAGCTTCGTCGCGGCGGGCCCAAGCATGGCTCCGGTCCGTTGGCCTGCATTGACCAGTCTGCGGCGCCGCGACTCTCTTACTGGATAGTTCTCCGCGGAATGGGGCAGGTCTGAGTCCGGGTGTCACAATGTCTGGGCGCCCGGGTGTCCTAGGCCGCCTACCCCGTCGCTTACGTAGTCGACGGTGCTGTCATCTGCCTTCGTCAATGTGACGTTCGAGCGCTTCCCTGATGAAAACTGACACCGACTTTCTCTGACGCTCTGTTTCCTGGCGTATCCGAGTCTTGAGCTCACTCGGAACCTTTGCCTCGATTTCCGGAGAGGCTTCTCCCGCCTCGGTCAGCGAGGGACAGCCTCGACCGAGTCGACCGAGTCGACCGAGTCGACCGTGCACCTCATGCACGCGCGAGACCACACCCAGAATCACTGCGCGGGATTTGTCAACGGGCCGACCTGTTCGGGCGCACGGCCCATCTTGTAGGCGATAGATAAGCGACATATACTGTTAGGGCTGGTACAATTAAAGCGTGACGACGCAAAAGGTGTCAGTGACCTTGGACTCCAGCTCCATAGACCGGGCCCGTGCCGTCGCAGGCCCGAGAGGCCTCTCGTCCTACCTCGACGCAGCCCTCGAAGACAAGCTCGAACGCGACGAGCGGCGGCGAACGTTCCTCGACTACCTCGACGGCCTTGAAGCGGCGAATCCGACTTCTGAGACAGCGAAACGTCGTGCGAGTCGCCGGGCCAACAGACTCCGAGCATCCATGGCTCCGTGAGTGAACCTGTCGTCGTACTCGACTCGGGAGCGATCGAGCAGGCGATCACCAACCCGGAGTTCCGCTGGGTGCTGCGCGATCTAATCGAAGGCGGCTGCGTGCCGATCATCCCCACCGTGGTCCTCGCCGAGACCATAACCGGTCGCCGACAAGACGCTCCCGCGAACCAGGTGATCAATAGGCTCGGCACCGTCGACACGACCCAGGCCACGGCTCGACGTGCTGGTCACTTGCGCTTCGGTGTGCTGCGATCCGCTGTACGCCGTATTCCGAGCGGCATTGACGCCATCGTCGCCGCCCACGCATCCGAAGCCGGCTCCGGCGTCGTATTCAGCACCGACGCGGTGGACCTGCGTCGCCTGCTGACGGATTATCCGCGGATCAAAGTCGAAACTCCCTGATCCCCGCCCTGATCTGGGTTATCGGCGAAGATGCGGTCCAGCTCAGCTCGCAACACACACACGAAGGCCGGTCACCCAACACCAGCCGTGTCGATCAGGTTGCCCTTCGGGTCATAGACCTTGGCGTCTGGCTTCACGTTGAAGTTGGGACAAGGCCTATATTGCTGAGCCATCCCGCTGTCACCTCTTGAAGATCGTCCGATAGGCCGCGACGACCTTGCCGCCTCGCCCAATACTGGGCTTTTGGCGGGGGACCTTGGACGCCGTGCGCTCGATGCTAAGGCCCGAATCACGGGCAGTAATCTAAGCAGACAGATGACTTCGAGATGCCGTTGAGCAGCACCCTCGAACGAGTCCTCCGCCGCGGCAGGAGCCTCCGGCGGCGGCGCCGGCGGGTGCAGGTGCTCGCCAGATTTCTCGCCGTCGGCGTCGTCGCTGCGGGGGCATGGGCCGGCCTCCAAGGCCACCGCCCCGCGCGAGTAGTAGCGGCCGGCCCCGGCTCGGCCGAGCACCGAACTGCACTCGTCGCCTTCCCGGCATCGCTTTACCCCCAGCCCGTGGCTCCGACAGGCACCGGGTCAGTGTCTTTCCCCGGCAAGTTCACCTGCCCGAGCCTCTCGGGCGTCCAAACCCCCGGCACCGGCGCCGCCCAAGGCGCGCTCGACGCCCTCAACTCGCTGCTGCACGCCCCGAACAAGACTGACGCCAGGGCGTTCGCGGACAAGGCCGCGTGGCCGTTGATCTCCTCCGGGTTCGCTCCCCTGCCCGACACAGCCCAGTTCCCCGCCACGGACGTATCGATCGGCCCGGCCGCGAAATCGACCTACGCGGCGAACTACCAGAAGCTCTGCGGGGCCGCCCTAGTCAACGACT
>JAKCEB010000203.1 GCA_021838305.1 Actinomycetes bacterium
TGTGGCTCCACCTAGCCCTTCGAGGATCACTCGCAGGACCAGGACACCCCCGCTGACCTGGACTTTCTTGAGTGCGCTCGGAGGGAGTCGAACCCCCAACCTTCTGATCCGTAGTCAGATGCTCTATCCATTGGGCTACGAGCGCTGGGCGTCGCGAAGCGACAACAAGCAGCTTAGCCGCTATCAATGAGAGGCCCGAAGGCGGCCGTCGGAGCGGCGAAAGCAAATCTGGGGGCGGCGATCCGAACCACCATGCGGCTAGGCCAGCTACTCCTGAATCCCCCGCTCCACCGGTAGTAGAACGGCGCGAGCCCAGATGATGGATAGGGTCACGATGTCCGCCTCCGTCGGCTCGGAGTTCGTAAGCAGGTACGCCCCATGCACGAAGTCGTCCACCATTCCGCCGAGGGCGTACGCGGCAGTGTTTGGGTCGAGCCCGTCGGGATCGGGAACCCGGGCTTGATGACGGCGGATCACCGACTCGAGCTGTTGACTGAACCGCCGCCGGATCTCCTGGCGCACTGCTAGAAAGTCGCTGTTGTAGGCGAGGGCTTGCTCGAGGTTCCGGATTAGGGCCGCCCACTCCCGGTAGCTGTGAACGAACTGACGGATCGTCGCTTCGAGGGCGAGATAGGGCGTCTCGTGGTGTTGCGCGAGGTGCGTCGCTGCGTCGAAGAGCGCGTCGGACATGTCGTTGACGAGCACCTGGAGGACCTCGTCCTTGGACGCAAAGTACGTGTAAAAGGTTCCCCGGGCGACTCCCAACGCGTCGACAATGTCCGCCACAGTCGCTTCGAGGTACCCACGTTCTTCAAACACGCGACGCGCGGAGTCGAGTATCTCTTGGCGGCGGCGGCTGCTTCGATCGGTGCGGGGCGCTGTTCCTCTCGAGGTGACCATGAACTGTGAGGTTATGGCGCCCCGACCGCATAAGGGACCAACTTGGCATGGACGCTCACCGAGTCGATAGCATCGCCGTTCCGGTGCAAGACCACGACGCCCGGGTGATGTATCTCCGCGAGATCCTTGACCGATACTTCTGCGAGGCGGGATGACAGCAGCTCTTACTCTAATGCCCCTTTGCACCGTCGACCTCACCATCGACCGAGCGAAGTTCGTCGGAACTGGTCCCGCCGGCGAGCGTTGGGTCGCCCAGGTCACCGGCATGGTCCTCGCCGGAGATCGGATCCGGGCCCAACTGGTAGGACAGGCCGCTGACTACGTAACCGTCTCGGGCGGAGTCGCAACTATCGACGTACGGGCCTTGGTCGAAACGCACGACGGTGCGCTGATCGTCGTCCAGTACCGCGGCCGCACCGATGCAACTACTCGCGTCGGTTCGAGTCCGGCGTACGTCACGCCGACATTCGAGACCGGTCACGCCGGCTACACATGGCTCAACTTCATCCAGGCGGTCGGGCGCAGTCAGCCGAGCGACCTGAAAACCGCTCGCTACGACTGGTACGAGCTTGCCGGGTAGGTCTGATGCGATGCGCGTCGTGCGGCGGCATGGGATTCCGGAAGGTTCTAGCCCCGTGCCCGGTCGCGCAGAGACAGCATGACGACTGTCGAGGCGAGCGCCGCTCCCACGAACAACTCGACACCCATCCGGTTCGGCGCTTGGCGTTGGACCCGGGTGTGCAGCCTCTGCACCGCCGCCGGGAACGGATTCCAGCCGAAGAAGTAACGCATCGGCTTGTCGGCGTCGACCACCGCCGCGCCGAGCATCCCTGACAGACTCGCCTTCCTGTTCGCTCCCGGCGCCAAGCCAAGTCCGGCCGTCATCGCGGCAAGCCCGAGACAGCCGTCACAGCGCGCTATCGGGTAGAACCGCTCCCAGGAAAACGGCTCGTCGTCGCCCATACCCCAATGCGGGCAAGCATCCATGGCGAAGTGCGAAACCACACCGACGCCGAAAGCTGCGACGGGATGCCTGCGCAAGGCTCTTCCGATGAGGGCGCCCGCCAGCACGTGGTTCGTCACGAACATCTCGGACAGCTTCGCGCGCCTCCGATCATGCGACCGGTCGCCCCTGACAGTGACGAGGGAACGTCCCCTCGCCTCAGCGGGCAGAATGTAGCGATGACTGTCCTCGTTACCGGCGGCGCCGGCTACATCGGATCCCACACGGTGAAAGCTCTCCGCGCTCGCGGCGAGGACGTCGTCGTGCTCGACACGTTGGAATTCGGAAGCCGCGCTGCGGTCGGCGACACACCATTCGTCCAGGGCGATATCGCCGACGAGGCCCTCGTCTCGAAACTAATAGCCGACCACCGCGTCGATGCCATAGTGCATTTCGCGGCATACAAGGCAGCCGGCGAGTCCTTCGAGATGCCGGGCCGCTACTTCTTGAACAACGTCGGGGGTTCCACCAGGCTTCTCGAGACCGCGCAGAAGGCGGGCGTCGAGCAGGTCGTCTTCTCATCGACGTGCGCCGTCTACGGCACACCGTCGAATGTTCCGGTAGGAGAGGACGCCCCGGTGAACCCGGAAAGCCCCTACGGCGAATCCAAGGCTCTCGTCGAGCGGATCCTCGGATGGTATGACCGCTGCCTGGGGGTCAGGTCAGTGAGCCTGCGGTACTTCAACGCCGCCGGAGCGGCGATGGACGGATCTCTGGGCGAGGACTGGACCTGGTCGCTCAACCTCGTCCCGGTCGCGATGAAGGCCCTTCTCGGAGCGGCGCCCCCGTTGAAGATATTCGGAACCGACTACCCGACGCCCGACGGCACAGCTGTTCGTGACTACATCCACGTGGACGACCTCGCCGACGCGCACCTACGGGCCCTCGATTACCTGCGCGAGGGTAATGCGTCCACGGCGATCAACCTGGGCACAGGGACCGGTTCCTCGGTGAGGGACGTGTTGAGCGCAGCTGAGCGAGCTTCGGGACGCCCAGTGCCGTACGAGGAGTCTCCGCGCCGGCCAGGGGACCCGATTGCCTTGTGGGCGGACAACGCGAAGGCTCGCAACCTTCTCGGATGGAATGCCGGCCACGACCTCGACGACATAGTTGCGTCCGCCTGGTCGTGGCACTCCACTCACATCTAAAACCGACCGAGAGTCGAAAGCCCCTTGTGGCGGCTGGGCTCCTCGGCTAGGGTATGGACCAAACGAAGCTGCGGGAGGGAACCCGGGTGGCCGTACGGGCCGCCTGTGGCGACAGAGCTTCCCGAGGAGGGTTCATTTTTTCCATGACCATGCTCGAACAACAACGCGTCCTAGCACCAGCCGGCCAGCTGACGGTTCGCCGGCGGAGAGTTTTCTTGACGCTCGTGGCGCTCGCCGCTGGGGCGTTCCTCGCTGCTATCACCACCGATTCCGTGGCGGGATGGGCCAGCGTCGCGGCAGTCGTTCTCCTCGCAGGCTTGTACGGGTTGGCCGTGCGGAGGTCGGATCGACGGAGCGTCGAACAGGAATTCAAGCGCTGGGAATCCGAAATGTCGGACTTCGGGCTTTTCGACGGCGACGTGGACCGGATCCAGGAGACGGGCGCAAGGACGATGCGGCCCGGCGAGGCTGCTAGCACGGACGGTGACCGTGCGGGGCTCGCTTCGGTTGTCGACGTCGGCAGGTTTATTGCCTGCAACGCGGCCGGATGGCTCCTCGCGCCGCTGGTCTTCGCGTTGACGATCCTGGTAGGGCGCACGCCGAAGGACACGACCGGACAGCGCTGGCTGGCGAACCTGCGTTTCACCCAGCTCAGGCTGGAGGAAGGTTCGAGGAGGACGGTCGCTCTCGCTGCGACCACCGCAAGCGTCACCGCTGTGAGCACCGCCGTCGTACTCGGCGGCGCGACGGCCGCCGGGGCAACGCCGGCACCGACACCCTCGACTGCGGCCGTTACGGCTGTGGCCAGTGTCGGGGCAGCTAGCGCCGGCAGTTACACCGTCGTCTCGGGCGACACCCTCGCTTCGATAGCAGCACGGTTCGGAACCACCTACGAGGCGCTCGCGTCGCTCAACAACATCAGCGACCCCAACCTCATTTACCCCGGCCAGGTGCTGCGCCTGGCGGCCACGGCCCAACCCGCGTCGGTGGCCGAAACCTCGACCGGCGGGAGTTCCGCTCCGGCAAGGACGGCGGCTTCGTCGGGTTCCTACACGGTCGTGGAGGGCGACACCCTCGGTTCGATAGCAGCACGGTTCGGAACCACCTACGAGGCGCTCGCGTCACTCAACAACATCAGCGACCCCAACGTCATCTACCCGGGCCAGGTCCTGCGGGTTGCGGCGACAGCGACAGCCCAACTTGTATCAGCGAACGGCGGCGCGGCGAGCGGCAGCGAGGTTCCTTCGTCGGAGACTCCTTCATCGTCTGGCGCCGCAACCGCAGTCGCACCGAACCAGCAGGCGACCACCGCCGCGCAGATCGCGGTGAAAGTGGCCCTCGAGCAGGTCGGCAAGCCGTACGTGTGGGCCGGCGCAGGCCCCGCTGACTTCGACTGCTCGGGTCTTGTCATGTACGCATGGGAGGCCGCCGG
>JAKCEB010000027.1 GCA_021838305.1 Actinomycetes bacterium
AACCGAGTGGACGGCGCCCGTGTATGTCCGCGCCGGAGCCGACAGTTGGTGCGCGAGGTTTCGGTCGATCGTTTCAAGCGGGTAGTAGAAGACGGGGACGAGGCCGTACTGGCAGGCCAGTCCGATCACCACTCCTGCTGGGATGTCCCACCATCGAAGCGTCGCCATCCCGTAGTCGGATGCAACATGACCGGTTCCCTTCGAACGGCTATAAGCGATGGCGGCGCCTACCAGGCCCGCCCACAAACCGACGAGGTCCGCCGCGCTCACCCCGAGAGGCACCGGTAGCGTTGAAGCGAACTTGTAGCCCCCGATGAACTCCGCCAACGCTGTGGTCAAAGCCGCAGTGATGACACCGGCCGCGAAGCCGCCACAGGCGTACCACACGCCGTCGCGGGAGCCAACCAAGCCACCGCGAACCGGTGGTGGCCTCAAGAGGCGGCCGTCTCCGCCGACATGTCGGCTTCGCCGGCCCGCTGGCCTATCCGATCCACTTTCGCCCAACCCACTGGCGCCTTCATACGCTCCGCGTGTCTCGAGCAAAGTGCCCACTGGTCGCCCCCGATGTGTGGTATTCCGTCGAGCCACAGACGCCGCCGGGAGTAGTCGTATGTGAGCCACGCAGCCGGCTCGCCGTCACAGCCAGGCTTGGCACAGCCCTGAGCGTCTTTCACAGCTGAAGTTTATCTCCACTAGGCCGCATAAACTGGGTAGCCCGACCTACCATGGTGACATGAGTAGGCAACCGGGAGATATGCGCGATATGAGGCCGGGCGGAGGCCCAGGTATGCCAGGGCCGGGTCAGCCAACAGGAACGAACTGGCGCTGGATAGCGGTGGTCCTGGCTGTGGTCGTAGTACTGGCGATAGCTTTGTCGTCGGTCACCAAATCGTCGAGCCCCCCCTCGCAGAGCTACGGCCAGTTCGTTGCGGCTCTCAACTCGGGTCAGGTGGCTGCTGCGACGGTAAACAATGACACCGGCCACATCACCTACACGGCCGCGAAGACAGGCGCCCAGTACTCCGTCCAGGGGCCTCCCCTGGTCGGCAACGGCTCCACTCTCGCTTTGTACCAGAAGGACATCAAAGCCCTCACGCTTACGAACTCCACGACGAGCGCGCTGGCGACCTGGCTGCCTTGGATCATCTACGGGCTGCTGTTCGTGGGCCTGCTGGTTTGGATCTCCCGGCGAGCTCAGGGCCAGATGAGCGGGATCATGTCGATCGGCCGCTCCAAAGCGAAGATTTACACCACTGAGCGCCCTCGGACTACTTTCTCGGACGTCGCAGGTTACGACGGGGTGAAGCTCGAGATCAGGGAGGTGGTCGACTTCCTCCGGTCGTCGAACCGCTTCAAGGAGATCGGTGCGAAGATTCCGAAAGGGGTTCTGCTGGTTGGACCTCCGGGGACCGGAAAGACGCTGCTGGCGCGGGCCGTCGCCGGTGAGGCTGGCGTTCCGTTCCTGTCCGTGACGGGATCGGATTTCATGGAGATGTTCGTCGGGGTAGGTGCCTCCCGGGTGAGGGACCTTTTCCAGACGGCGCGCAAGCAGGCGCCGGCCATCATTTTCATCGACGAGATCGACTCGATCGGACGCAAGCGCGGTGCGGGACTTGGCGGCGGCCACGACGAGCGCGAGCAGACACTCAATCAGATGCTCGCCGAGATGGACGGCTTCGAAGCGACCGAGGGCGTCGTCATGATGGCGGCCACTAACCGGCCGGACATCCTCGACCCCGCCCTGCTTCGCCCCGGTCGATTCGACCGTCAGATCGTCGTTCCGCTCCCCGACCTCGAAGAGCGTCTCCCCATCCTCGCTGTTCACTGCAAGGACAAGAGAGTCGACCCGGACGTGGATCTCACCGTCGTGGCCCGGGGGACTCCCGGAATGAGCGGTGCCGACCTCGCCAACCTCGTCAACGAGGCCGCTCTCCACGCCGTTAGGCGAGGTGCCCTTGCGATCGCTATGCGAGACTTCGAAGCGGCCCGCGACCGCGTGTTGATGGGCCAGCGTAGGGAGTCGACCGTGCTGTCCGACAAGGAGAAAGAAGCGACCGCCTACCACGAAGGCGGCCACGCTGTGCTCGCGTATGTGCTGCCCGACGCCGACCCGGTCCACAAGGTCACGATCCTGCCGACCGGCATGGCGCTCGGCGTGACCCAGCAGCTACCTATCGAGGAGCGCCACACATATTGGCGGGAGTACATCGAAGACGCTATGTGCGTGATGATGGGCGGCCGATGCGCAGAACAGCTGATTCTCGGCAGCCTTTCGACAGGCGCCTCGAACGACTTGCAGAGGGCGACCGAGATGGCCCGCAAGATGGTGCGCGAGTTCGGGATGAGCGACCGCATCGGCCCGATGGCGTGGGGTCAGGAGAGCCAGGTCTTTCTCGGAGAGGACCTCATGCACAACGCCCGTGACTACAGCGACGTGACCTCGAGGGTGATCGACGAGGAAGTCGAGCGGATCCTCCGCGAGCAGGAGGCCCGTGCCAGCCGGCTTCTCGGCGAGCACCGACGGGGACTCGCATCGGTCGCAGCCGCGCTGCTGGAGAAGGAGACCATCGACGGAGCGGAGGTGGGTCGCCTGGTCGACGAGGCTTTCGGGACTCGCGTGCACGACAACGCGCCTATCGTGCCTCGCTTCGCTGAAATCACAGGCGATCCGCTCGATATTTGACGGCTGAACTAGGACCTTGGCACTACTTGCGTCCCGTCAGTTGCTCATGGGAGCAGCGAGGCTGAGGCCGACGCCGTTGGACCCCCCGGTGCCGTAGAGGTCATACTCAGCCACGACCGGCCCCGTCGCGCTTACTTGTATGGGTCCAGCCGCAGATGAGGAGATACCGAGGGCGCTGCGGCCGCCGGGATGCAGCGTCACGACGCCACCGGCGACCAGGCTCTCGGGCACTGCGGAGGAGAGTTTGCTCACCCGGACCGTCACCGTGATGGCGCCCGGGTTGAAGATGACCAGCTGACCGACGTGGTGGGCATCCACCGCGGCGGATCCTATGATCCAACGTCGTGAGGTGACGGTACCCCCGAGTATCTGCCCGTTCCCGTCGACGGTCCCTGTCGCGCCGGCTACCGGGTTAGCCGCTTGGGAGGCCGTCAAGGTCCGTTCCGCCACCACCGGGATTCCGTTGACGCTTGTCAGCTTCGCGCTGTGCGCGACTCCAGCGGGGATTCGCGCCTGCTGCTCGGATACAACCGGGACGACCTGTCCCGCCCCGACGCTGAAGGACAGGGGTTCGGCGGCGCCCCCGGCTAGGCCGATCGAAAGGCGAACGCGAGCGGGTTTTGAGCCCGGGTTGTAGACGACGTACTGCTCCTGCATGCCTCCGCCGGCAAGCCCGTCAGGCCACACCCATGACGTAGCAGCCGCAGGCGCTCCGAGAGTGACCGTGACCCCGGCGATCGGCCACGCCGGGTCTGCGAGCGGCTTGCTCGCCGCGGCCGAACCCACGAGCGGCGCGCCTGCTGCGGGTGGCGTCACAATTTCGGTTTCCCATGCGACGACGCTGCCGGTACGGGCGGTCACGGTCGCTTCGATGGCGCTCCGGCGGCTGAGGTACGTCCCTAGGTCAACGTTAACGAGCCCGTTTGCCGGTACGTCGACACCCTGGAAGTTCTGGGGCTGCTCGACTCCTTGATTGGTCACGAAGCTCAAGTCGACGATCGTTGCGCTCGGATAGGGATTGAGAAGTGAGATAAATTCGTCTGCGTTGACTCGAGTTTGGCCTGTGGGCAAGTACCAACTCGACGATCCCGACGTCGCGCAGGGGCTGCTCGACGCACCGAGGGGTCCGTTCACGGACTGGTCGACGACGACCTGACCGGCGTCGACCTCGACGATCGCGCCCTCCCAGCCGGTTCCCCCGGGCGCGCTCTCGGGGACAGAAACGGAGCCTCCAGAAGGAACGTCGACGGAACTATTTACGGTGGAACCGCCGGAGCTGACGTCGGTGATGGTCGCTGCTGCTTTCGAAGTGCCGGCGTTCGTTATGACCAGTTGACCGTCGGCTTCGCCGTATGGGCTGGGGCGGGCCACGGGAAGATTCGATGCAGACGCAGACGCAGACGCCGGGACTGTGGTCGTAGTTGTCGGGGCAGCGGACGTCGCCGGAGCCGCGGCGGTGGCACCTGCGCAGAACCACGACGATGAGAGAGCGCCCGCCGGGGCGACCATGGGGTTTCCCTGAATCGACGCGGCCTGGGTGGCGCTTTTCGGCGTCGACTCTCCCGTACGATCAAGCACGGCGAACAGCACGAGCACGCCAAGCACGAACGCGATGACACGTAAGCGCCGGAAGCTGTCAGTCTTCGCGCGGCCCGAGTTGGCCGCAGCACGTCCGTCAACTTCCTCCGGTTCAGCCATCGACCCAGCTCTCCTCGTCGCCAGCGAATACTTCCGGGACCCGGCGTCGCGGACTCACATTCCGCCTAGCCTCGTCCGGGTGCCGCGCGACTTGGAACCACTCCTCCGGCGGATCGGTTCGCACATTGGTGTCCCGGCGGATGCGGCGACGGCTTACGACTACGACGATCGCGGCGACGAACCACACCACCACCTCAGCGACTTGTAGGAGCCTCAGCGCTAAGGGTGTCGTGTATCGAAGATACGCAGACGTCGAGGTCACCTGACCCGCGGGCAACGTGAACGCCATCGCCCAGCCAAAGGCAGGTTGAGCGCGCAGGCTCCTGCTCCCTACGGAAAGCGTCCAGTCAGACGAACGGGTGTATCCGACGTAGACCGCCCCGCTCGACGGGACCGGGCCGGATGCGCCGCTGTCGCCGCCTGCAAGGACGGGGACGGCGGCGGACAGGTCCGTCTGCTGTAAGGCCCTCGTCGGCTGGCGAGCGCCCGCTGCCTCGGCAACCGCCACGGCACTCGCAGGAAGCACGGAACGCACCGGGGACCAGGCGGCGTTCTCGTAAACGACGTAGTGCGTGTCGCCGACGTTGAGGGGCGACAGGTCGGTCTGCAAGCGCAACCCGGCGAGAAGCGCCGCAGGTGTGGGGACAGCGCGAGATCCCGAGCCGCTCGGACCGGTATGGTCTGGGATCACGATATATCGGATTCCTGCGGGCGCGAGGAGGTGCCCGAGCCGGGTGGTTGTCTGGCGCAGCGTCCCCGTGAGATCCATGGCGAGAACGGTCGAGGCCCCCGCAGATCCCGTTGCAAAGTCGTCGGCGAGCGTCGGTGCGCTACCAAACGACGTGGCGAACGCGAAACCTGGTTCGAGCGGCCGGCTCGCCATCGGCAGCGACGACGGAGTACCCACCCAAAGCACCCGGTACTGCCCCCTGTTTGAGCTCGGGATGAAAGCCAATGCGCTTGCGGCGCCCTCGGAAGGCAGATCCCAGTGGCCACCCCCCGATGCGACGACAAGGGGGAGAGCCGAAAGCGCGAGGCAAACAAGCGCGATACCGGCGGAAGCTTGGCGCCAGCCGAAGCGATAGCCGGGAAGGTCGATTTCGAATGCCGCCGCACCGAGCGCAATTGCGCCAGCGAGCGATGCGGCTGCCGGCGCCAAGATCACGCCCGGCGGCATGTGGGGAAAAAAGCCTCGGCTGCCCGCCCACGTGACGGCCCAGCAGATGAGGGCTACCGCCCACAGCCGCGCAGCCCAGTAGAGTCGCCAGCCTCGCCCGAGGAACAGTGCAAGAGACGCCGCTACGAGTATCAGCCATTCCCACGCGCCCGAGCCGTACGGGCCCGTGTGAAAGCGAAGCACGGTCGCCCATCCGAGACGCCCGTAGGAACCGAGTGCCGGACCACCGACTGCGGTCGAGCTGGCGATGACCGTCGCCGACCACGGCAGCGTCAAGACGAAGGCGGCTGCCACCGAAGCAATCGTCGTGGCCGCCATCCGCAGGACCGCTCGAGATCCGCCTGCAACGACCGAACCCACGATCAATCCCGCTCCGATCAGGAGTGTCGCGTAGAAGAACGATGGCGCCACGGCTGCGGTCGCTCCGACGAGCGCGCCAAGGGCGAGGATCTTCGCGAAAATGTTCGCCGAGCGTCCCGGAGCGATCGGGACCTCCGCCGACAGCTCGACGAGCCGAGACAGCACCCAGGGAGCGGCGGCGTACGCAATGAGGCCTGCCCAGCTGCCCTTCGAAAGAGAGTTGTAGGCGAGTGGCACGATTCCGTAGGCCAGCGCAGCGAGAATCTGCCCGCGCTTCGAGCCCCACCATCTCGCCCCCCGGTACGCCCCGAGCGGTCCTACGACCAATGGCAGAAGCGCAAGAAGCTGGGCAAGGGTTCCTACCGCCCCGAATAGCAACGTCGCCGCTACACCGATCACGGCGAGTGCCGGCGTTGCCGGCGCGGCGACTCCAAGGCCCGACGGCTGCCACCCAGACCACCAGGAACGCCAGATTGAAGACCATCCCGACGAGGTCGCGGGGAGTTGCCCTACCTGAGGAAGCCCGTGGCCGAGGATGTTTCGCGAGCCAACCACCAGGACCAGCAGCCCGAAGAGCACGAGACCGACACGGGTGGCTAAGCCGCCACGCCGGAGGCCGGCATCCCCGTCGCTCAGGCCCTCGGCGCTTGACCCGACCCCGCTTTGGCGGGCACCGAGGTTGAAGTGCGCAGCGCGTGCACGAACGAACGCTGCGGCCTGGCCTTTCGTACCCGCTTGAAGCGAACGGAGCGCACCGTCTCCGACCCGTCGATTTCGCTGTACCGCCCTACGCTCCTTCAGAAGCTCCCCCGGTTGGCGCAGGGCCGCCGCTGGAGCTATGACCGTTGCCCAGGCGTCCTCACCCCGGCCGCGACCCGCCAGTATCAGAGCTTCGATCATCGCCCACGCCAACGCGAGAGGGAACGTCCACGCGAGGTTGAACCAGCTGTAGCACGTGAGGACTGTCCGGTACCGGCTCAGCTCACTCTGACGCCGTCGCTCATCGGCCAAAGCGCTGCCCGGAGCGAGCTCCGAGCTGAACTCGTGCGGCGAGGTGACCATATGGCGGACCGTCGCTGCAGGAACTACGACCAGGCGGGCACCCAGGAGCCTGGCCTTCCACGACAGGTCTAGGTCTCCGCCGGCCTCGTGGTTGTCAAACCCCCCAAGAGCGTCGAGGAGATCGGCGCGCACGAGCGTCATACCGCCGGGTGCGACGAGAATGTCACGAACTCCGTCGTGTTGCGCCTGGTCGAGCTCGCCGGGCTCTATGAGCCCCCTTACCGTGCCAGCCCAGTCGGTCGTCGCGCCTACGGCGACGAGGCGATCCGGACGGTCCCACTCGACGTACTTCGGGCTCGCGACCCCGGCGTTGGATCGAAACGACTCCGCTATCAAACTCCGCACCGCGCCAGGCGCAGGAGCGACATCGTCGTGACAGATCACGAAATGCGAAGCTCCCTCTACCATCCGGACCGCCGCATTGACGGCAGCACCAAAGCCGACTTTCGCCTCAAGACGTCTCACGTACGCGCTGGGCGCCACGTCAGCGATTCGCCCGGTGGGATCCTCCTCGCTGCCTGCGTCCACCACCAGGAGCGACAGGTTCGGATAGTCCTGGGCGAGGAGCGCTTCCAAGGTCTCCTCCAGCCACGGACCGGGGTCTCGTGTGACGACTATGGCGGCTACCGCCGGAGCGACCGCTGGCGGCGACGGCGAAGCGGTCATGGGTGGGTCAGCTGGCATCCGGGTACCCCACAGTAGTGAAGCACTGAGCGCGGCTGACCTCGCCTGGTGACATCGGTCACAAAACTCACGTCAATTCGCCAAAGGTGCTTGCAACTGTTATACACTAGTTAGCAGTCATCTAGCCCGGCGACTCCGAAGTAGGCAAGGTTTCCGAGAAAGATGACAGGTTTCTTTGATCTCACACTCACTTCAATTAATGAAAAGGATATAAAAATGCCCACTTTCAATGTTCCAAACCTCGAATGGGAGAAGGCCGCCGCCGATCTCGGAGATGCACTCAAGGAAGCAGCCTATGTCGCCGTCGGGCTCGGAGTTCTGACCTTTCAGCGGGCTCAGGTACGGCGGGTCGAGATGGCCAAGCAGTTCGCGAAGTTCTCAGGCGAGTCCGTGACCCCTGGCATTCCGGACCTCGAGACGTTCCTGGCGCAGATAAGCGGCGTGGCGAAACTCGTCGACGCTGCGGTCACCCCAGCTCGCAAGCAGGTCGACGAGCAGCTGGACCGGATCGAAGAGATCCTCCCCGAAGCCGCTCGTCAGACGGTCAAGTCGGTTCGAGCGAATGCCCTCAGCCAGGAGCAGGCGATCCGCTCGGCCTTCGGACTCTCCTAGAGCTTCACCCCTGTTGGCCTTCCTCGGCTTTCCAATAGTCGAGGACATCTGCGAGGGTTCGATCCAGTTCGACGGTCGGCTCCCAACCCGTGGCCGACATGAGCTTCCCGGCATCGCCTCGCATGTCGGGTATGTCGACCGGCCTGACCCGATCCGGGTCGATAAAGATCGGGATGTCCACACCCGCGAGTTCCAACAGCCGCTGTGCGATCTCGCGAATAGGCATGGACTTTCCACGGCACACGTTGTAGACCCCTCCGGGCTCGCCGTGTTCGAGCAGGAGACGGTACGCAGCTACGACGTCGCGCACGTCGCTGATGTCGCGGCTGACGTCGAGGTTACCGGTCCGAAGCGTTGCAGCGCCGCTCGTCTGAGCCTTGGCGACCTGCTTCGCTAGGGCCGGTACGACGAAGTCGGCTCTCTGCCCGGGCCCAGTGTGGTTAAACGGACGGGCGATCACGACTTGCAGTCCCCGCGTTCTCCACATCTGCAGCGCAACGAGCTCTGCTGCCGCCTTACTCGCCGCGTACGGGCTCATGGGAGCAACAGGATGGGCCTCCCTGACCGGCATGTCCGCCTTCGACACCCGTCCGTAGACTTCCGACGAGCTGACCACCAGTACGCGGGGAGGCCTGCTGCAAGCTGCGGCCGCGTCGAGGAGGTTGGCCGTTCCGACAGTGTTGACCTCGTAGGTGCTTCTAGACTCTCCCCACGACGAAGCGACGCTCGAGAGGCCTGCGAGATGCACAACACAGTCGGCTTGGCTCGCTATTACCGAAGCCCGCAGCGCTTCAGTGTCTGTCACGTCGACCTCGGAGTCGATAGCCTCCACCGTGTCGCCGCAGTCGTGAAGATGGCGCACAAGCCAGGTCCCGACAAAGCCTCGGCTCCCGGTCACGACGACTCGCATTGATGAGACCATACCTGGTGCGCCACCCGAGCCGCTCAAAGCCCACGTTTCTAAGCGTCCAGCCCGTCGTAGACGGAGGCGGTTCGGAGCGCGCGCTCATCGCGATGGTGCGCGAACTCACAGGCGCGGGCTGGGAATGCCACGTCGCCGTCCCCGGACCTCCGGTGCTCGCCGAGCCGTACCGCCAGGCCGGGGCCACGCTGCATCTCATCGAGATGGACCGCGTGACGTCGAGCGGTCAGCGGTCGCGATGGCTTCGCTTCGCCGCGAGGTGGCCTCGCAGCGTGGTGTCCCTCGCGCGTCTAGCCCGCAAACTCGACGCCGATGTCATCCACAGCAACTCCCTGCACTGCTGGTACGGCTGGGCGGCTGCGGTCCTGGCAGGGCGCCCCCATGTCTGGCATGCAAGGGAAGTCGTCTTCCAATCGCCTGCCGCATTGAAGTTGGAGAGATTCCTCGTCCGCCACTTTGCGCGCACCGTTATTGCGATATCCGACGTCGTCGCAAACCAACTCGACCAGGCGAACGTCTTGGTCGTGACAGACGAGGTGGACCCGGAGGTCTTCAACCCGGAAAACGCGGGGCGCTTTCGCGAGCGCGTCGGGATCGCCGACGATGCGGTGCTGGTCGGGTCGGTCGGGAGGCTGGACACCTGGAAAGGCTTCGACACGCTTCTACATGCGTTTCCCATTATCAGGCAGGCCAGACCAGATCTCGAGTTGGTCATTGCAGGACCGACCGTCCCGGGCAAGGAGCGCTACGCCGCGGAGCTCGAATCCACCGCCCGGTCCTTGGCAGGCGTTCACTGGCTCGGCCCTCGCGATGATGTGGCAGAACTGATGGCTGACTGCGACGTGTTCGTCGCTGTATCGTCCGAGCCCGAACCTTACGGCCTCGTCATCGTCGAAGCGCTCGCGTCCGGGGCACCCGTCGTTGCGGGCGACGCCGGAGGACCTGTCGAGATCCTCGGTGGCGAGGCCAGATCCGCCGCCGGCCGCCTGGTTCGCCACTCGGACCCCGCCGCCCTCGCCGCTGCGGTCGTAGATCTCCTACCCGAGGCGCAGTCGAGTACCCAAGCCCGCCGGCAGCGCAAGGCACTTAGAAGCGGCGGCGGAGTCGATTTCGCGACCGTTTTTGCGCAGGCGCGCAGCCGCTACGGCCGGCGTGTGCGTCACCGGCGCAGCCGACGGTAGCCTCGGACAGTGATCGTTGCGCTCGCCGGCGGAGTAGGAGCCGCCCGGATGCTCGCCGGGCTGACAGCCGCAATCGACCCAGCGCAGATAACAGCCGTCGTCAACACCGGAGACGACACTGTCATACACGGCCTGCACGTCTGCCCTGATCTCGACACGGTCACCTACACCCTGGCTGGCGCTATCAACTCTGAGACAGGGTGGGGCCTCCAAGATGAGACCTGGGAGGCAATGTCCGAGCTTCGAGCTTTGAGCGGCGGGCGTCTCGGCTGGTTCAACCTCGGCGATCGCGACCTGGGCACTCACCTCTACCGGACGAGCCGCTTGGCGGAGGGAGCCACGTACAGCGAGGTGGCCGCCGAGATCGCGGCGCGCTGGTCGGTCAGAGTTCGGCTCCTGCCCATGTCGGACCAACCGGTACGCACGAAGGTCCTGATCGACGACGGTTCGCCGGGCGGTAGCGAAGTCGACTTCCAGGAGTACTTCGTGAAGAAGCGCCACCAGGTGGCGGTCAGGGGCGTCAGACTGGGCGGCGTCGAGAACGCGACAGCGGCACCCGGCGTGATCGATGCCATCGAACGGTCGGAGACTGTCGTGATCTGCCCGTCGAACCCGGTCGTGTCGATCGGGCCGGTGCTTGCGACGGGCGGTATCGGCGACGCCGTCGCCGCCAGACGCGAGTCGACCGTAGCCGTATCGCCGATCGTGGCGGGCCGAGCTCTCAAAGGACCAGCCGACCGGATGCTCCGCGAGCTCGGTTGCGAGCCGTCGGCCGCAGGCGTGGCCCGTCTTTGGGCGCCGTACGCAGCAACACTTGTAATCGACGACTCGGATGCTTCGCTGGCCGGGAAGGTCGAGGAGGAAGGCATGAAAGCCGTCGTGTACCCAACCGTGATGGCAGGGCGCACCGAGGCCGCCAATCTTGCCCGGGAGGTTCTGCGTCACTCGGCTGGGCGAACGACAGGAGTCCCTCGAGCAGACCGCTTCGATGCGACTTCGGCGCAGACGAGCCCTTCCGTGTCGCTCGCCAGCTTCGACGGGTCATGGCCGCGGTGACGGTCACCCTCATTCCCGTCGTCGGGATAGGCGAGGTCCGCCCCGGCGACGACCTAGCGGAAGCCATCCTTGCGGCCACCGACCTCGTCGACGGCGACGTGGTCGTCGTCACGCAGAAGGTGGTGTCCAAAGCAGAGGGCCGCCTGGTCGCTGTCGACCCGACCGATCCGCTCTCGCACAAGGTTCACGTGGAAGCCGAGGCCGTCCGGGTGCTTCGCCGGAGGGGGGACCTGGTAATGACCGAGACGCGTCATGGGTTCATCTGCGCCAACTCGGGTGTCGACCTGTCGAACGTGGAGGAGGGATGGGCGGCGCTCCTTCCCGTCGACCCCGACCGCTCGGCCCGCTGGATCAGAAACGCGCTGGTCGCGCGAACCGGCCTGCGCCTTGCGGTGATCGTTTCCGACACTTTCGGTCGCACCTGGAGGAGGGGGGTAACCGACGTTGCTATCGGGTCGGCGGGGGTGGCCGCAGTCGTCGACCTGCGCGGCACCCGTGACGCACTCGGACGCGAGCTCGCCGTCACCGAAGTATGCGTCGCCGACGAGATCGCAGGCGCCGCCGAGCTGGTCATGGGCAAGTCGAAAGGGATACCCGTCGCTGTCGTCAGGGGGATAGACCCGGCGTGGCTTCGAGAGTCCTCAGTTCGCGACGAGATCGTCCGGCCGCACCAGGAGGACCTATTCAGGTGAGCTGAACCTGACGCGATCGCAAAGTCCGGGACATCACGCCGCCGAGGCGGGGTGTTCGGTTACGGCTACGGGTACGCGGGCAGCCTGACGCCCGAGATGGCCAGTCCTGGTTCGACGACCTGTCCGGCTCCGATCACGCACAGCGCCTCTAGGCGTGCGCCGTCGCCGATCCTCGCTCCCGGACCTACTATCGAGTCGATCACACGAGCTCCGACTCCGACGACGACGCCTTCCATGAGCACCGAGCCGTCGATCACGGAACCTTCGTGCAGCTCGACATTGGCGCCGATAGCGCTGCGACGCACGGTCGCTTGCGGCGATCCTGTGACCAGCCCCGGTCGAGAGTCCACCCCGCCTGTTGCGCTCGCTCCTTGCGACGCGTAGGCGAGGTTCGCTTCGAGGAAAGTTGCCGGGGTTCCGGCGTCCAGCCACGCTGCGTCTGAGCCGAGCGCGAAAAGGCGTCCTTCCCGGACCAACTCTGGGAACGTCTCGCGTTCGATCGAGACTCTCCTGTCAGGAGGGATGCGATCTAGCACCGACGGCTCCAGCACGTACGTGCCGGCGTTGATCAGGTTGGTCGGCGCTTCACCTTTCGCCGGCTTCTCTATGAACGCCTCGACGCGGCCCGTGCGGTCAGTGGGCACCACCCCGAACGACGAAGGATCCTCCACGGGCGTAAGAGCAATCGTCGCTTGCGCCTGATGCTCGCGGTGGAAGGCCACCAGTCGACTGACATCTAGGTCTGTGAGCACGTCGCCGTTGACGACCACGAACGTCTCGTCGATCTGGGCGTTCTCGGCGGCGAACCGTATAGCTCCGGCAGTGTCGAGCGGCGACGGTTCGACCGCGTAGCGAAGCCTGACCCCGCAGCTCTCGCCGTGCGGGTATGCGTCGATGAAGGCGTCGGGCCGATAGCCGAGCGACAGGACGACCTCGTTTATACCGTGAGGCGAGAGCCAGTCGAGGACCCGCTCGATCATCGGCCTTCCTCCGATCGGCAGCATCTGCTTGGGTGCGCTCAACGTCAGGGGTCGCAGGCGGGTGCCCTCGCCGCCCACCAGGACGACCGCTTTCATGTCAGCCTTTGGACGTGGTGCTCGGCGTCGACGCCGCTGGAGTCTTGGAGGCTGCGGGGGCGGTCGTGGAGGCCGTCTTCGAAGGTACTGTAGTCACCGCGGATTTCGACGGCAGGGTCGTAGCAGTCGAAGCTGCGGGAGGAGTCGTGGACGTGCTCGTCGAAGACGCCGCCGCCTGAAGAGCCGTGAGGGCCTTGCCCACTGACGACGGCGGGGCAGGGATCGACGACGCTTTGCCTGACGGGACGAACGCAATCGTTATCAGCACGCCGTTGCTCAACGGGACAGCGGCCGGATCGAGCTTGGGCAGCTGGTTCTTTGCGCCGTTGTACAGTTCGCCGACCGTGTCACCGACGTAGGCAAACTGCTTGACGTACACGTGGCCCGGCTGGCCCTCGCAGGTGTTGCCGTCCAGGTAGAGGTGACCGCCGGGAAGCTGCACCTCCGCTGCGTTCAGCTTCATGCCGACCGCCGAAGCGAACTTGCCGAGAGTGGCGTTCTTGCCGGCAGCCGCCTTGACCTTCGGGGCGATCGTGATGATGTCGGTTTGCGCGGTGCTGATCCCCTGAGGATTCGACGACGGGGCCTTGACCGCAGGAAGGAACTTCCCGCACGCGTACACGGAGTACCCCTCGTACCAAGTGGTTCCGACGGTAGGTGCGGTACCGCCGGCGTTGTTGATCTGCGCAATCAGGCGGTTGCGGCTTGTCACCGTCCCGACAAGGCCGAGCACGACGATGATTGCTATAGCCGCGAAGTAACCCCACGGGGTCTGGCGTCGCCGTCCTTTCCCGCTACCGATTCCGGCGGCTCGGGCCACCTTTTTGCTAGACGAAGCCTTGCCCATGTCGGCGGTCAGGTTAGCCGGTCGAGCGGGCGTCTCCCAGCCAGCCCCTTGCGGGCTCCGGCCAGAAAGCGTCGTGCGAACGCCACTGCGGCGCGGGCGGTTAGGCCGGCGAAGATGACGGGCAGCAGAACTCGAGTCCTCCCGGTGGTGCTTCGAAGCGCGAAAATCCACATCGACCGGTGATGCGCAAGGAGCATTCTGTAAGGGTGCATGTCGGCGGCAACTCCTTGGGTGTGCTCGACCACCGCCGTCGGCTCGTAGGCGACCTGCCAGCCGACACCGCCAAGACGCCAGCACAAATCGACGTCTTCCATATACATGAAGTACGCCGGGTCGAAGCCGCCGACCTGGACCCACGCATCGCGACGCACGAGAAAACAAGCCCCTGACACCCAGTCGACGAGCGCAGCCTCCGAGTGGTCCCAGTCGATCATGCGGTAGCGTCGGGTAAAAGGATTGTCCGCGACGATTAGCCCTACCAGGGCGTGACCGACTGCGTCTAGCAGTGAAGGAAAAGCCCTCGCCGAGGGATAAAGCGATCCATCAGGGTTCACCAGTCTGGGTCCGACCACCCCGAACTGGGAGTTTCGAAGGAGGGTCCGCCGCAGGTCCGCCACCGCCCCCGCTTTAATCTCGATATCGGGGTTGCACACGAGGAGCAGCGGGCACGAGGCGATCTCAGGCTGGAGCGCGCCGAGGTTCGCTGCCCGGCCGTAGCCGACGTTACGTCCGCTCGCGACCCAATGGACGCCTGCCGCCTCGGCAACTTTCTTCGAATCGTCGTGAGATCCGTTGTCGACCACGACGATCCGCTCGACGTGCTCGCGCCGAAGCGAGCTCAGGCATCGGCGAAGGTCGGGGGCCGTGTTGAAATTGACGACCACAGCCGCCACTTCGACGGACGCCTCCCCGGCCTCCTCCATCGGGGCTGGTTGCGATGTCATGTCAGGCGGTCAGAGCCATGACGGTCCTGGTCAGCGGTTCGTGATAGTCGGCTAGCAGATCGAAGCCGTGGAAGCGGAGCACCGCATTGTCGAGGACAGAATTCCTGGGTCTCGGCGCAGGACGCGCCGGAACGAGATCGTCTGTCGCCACGGCGTCGACGCGCTCGGGATCGCCTCCGCTCGCGCCGATCACGTCACGGGCGAACTGGTACCAGCTCGTCGGACCCTGGTTGGTGACGTGTAGCACGCCCGGCACTCGTTCCTCGCCCAATCGGAGGAGCATCGGGGCGAGATCGGAAGTGAACGTCGGACAGCCGACCTGGTCATCCACGAAACGCAGCGGCGCTGCGCCGGCGGCCAGTCGGAGCACAGTTTTGACCATGTTGGCCCCGAACAAGCCGCACACCCAGGAGGTGCGCACGATCGTCGCGCTCGGACAGCCCGAAAGGATCTCCTGCTCACCGGCACGCTTCGAGCTTCCGTATACCGACAAAGGGTTCGTCGTGTCCCACTCGTTGTAAGGATGCAGGCCGGTACCGTCGAAGACGTAGTCCGTGGACATCGCGACGAGATGAGCCCCGCAGCGCATCGCCGCCTCGGCTACGTTTCGGCTACCTAGAGCGTTGACCCGAAACGCCCGTTGTGGATCGCTCTCACATGCATCGACCGCCGTCCAGGCGGCCGCATGAATAATTAGGTCCGGCGAGCAGGCCGACACCGCTGCGAGGACGGCTTGGCGGTCTGCAACGTCGAGGTCTGCGCTCGACGCAGCCACGAGGTCGACGGTCGGGTCCCCCTCGACGAGTGCGGTTATCTCGCTGCCCAACTGGCCGTGAGCGCCCGTAACGAGAAGCTTCAAAGTCGTTTCCCGCGAGGCTTCGAAAGCCCGGGGGCGCCAACAGAGACGGTCATCGCTGCGCCCGCAGCGGTTCCCACCACCACCGGTTGTCCCGGTACCAGCCGTACGTCGCCGCCAACGCCTCCTCCAGGTCGGCAGACGGGGCCCACCCGAGGCTGCGGACCTTCGTCGAGTCCACCGAGTACCGGCGATCGTGGCCCAAGCGGTCCTCGACGTAGGAGACCATCTCCTCGCCGACCGATGCGAGCGCAAGGAGCCTGGCCGTGAGGTCCCGGTTGGCGAGCTCGTTGCCGGCGCCGATGTTGTATATCTCGCCCGGCCGACCCGAGCGCAGCACGACGTCGATGGCGGCGCAGTTGTCGTTTACGTACAGCCAGTCACGGCGGTTGAGACCGTCCCCGTAGAGCGGGACTTTGAGACCGTCGAGGAGGTTCGTGGCGAAGAGCGGAATCACCTTCTCCGGGTACTGCCACGGACCGAAGTTATTCGACGACCGTGTGACCATCACGGGGGTCTGGTAGGTGGTGAAATACGACAGCGCGATGAGATCGGAGCCGGCTTTCGACGCGCTGTAGGGCGAACGCGGGTCGAGCGGGTCGCTCTCGACGCTGTCACCGTTCTCTACCGACCCGTAGACCTCGTCGGTGGAGACGTGTACCACGCGGCCGACGCCGAGCGTCCTGCAAGCGTGCATAATCGCGTTGGTTCCGACGCAGTTGGTAACTACGAAGTCCTCCGGCCCGGCGATCGAACGGTCGACGTGGCTCTCCGCGGCGAAATGCACCACCGCGTCATGGCCTTTCGCTGCCTGCGTGAAGGCTTCGAGGTCGCAGATGTTGCCGTGCACGAAGCGGTAGCGGCTACCGAAACGGGCGTCGACGTCGGCGAGGGTGGACAAATTGCCTGCGTATGTGAGGGCGTCGTATACCGTCACCGTGTCGTCGGTCGACTCCAGCACTCGGCGCACGTAGTTCGAGCCGATGAAGCCGGCACCGCCGGTGACCAGGATTCTCATGGGCGCCGAGGTTAGCCGGGGAACGCCGTACCTCGGCTGCGACTATTGAAGGTCGATGCTGCAGTGGTCGCCGACCATGAGGCGCGTCGCGCTCGGACGGCGGGCTGACCGGGTGACCTCCACGTGGTGACCGAGCAAAGAGTCCTCGAGGCGTCCCGCCTCGACGACCTTGCAGTCGTCGAGGATGACAGCGTGCTCCACCTCGCTCCCCGAGATGAGACAACGCCGGCCGATCGCGCTGAAAGGGCCTATGAAGCTGTCGGTAACAACCGTCCCGGCGCCTATCACGGCGGGACCGCGGACGCTGCTGCGCCGGAGGGTCGCGCCCGCTTCGAGCACCACGCGGCCCTCCACGGCCGAGTGCTCGTCGACGTCGCCGTCGATGCGGCGCTCCAGGGTCTCCAAGATGAGGCTGTTCGCTTCGAGCAGCGGCGTCAACTTGCCGGTGTCGATCCACCACCCTTCGAGCACCTCGGTTCGCACCCGGAATCCGTGCTCCACGAGCCATCCGATCGCGTCGGTGATCTCCAGCTCGCCGCGCGGCGACGGCTCAATGGAGGCGACGGCCTCGTGTATGCGTGAGTCGAAAAGGTACACCCCGACCAAAGCCAGGTTGCTCGCCGGGTTCGCCGGCTTCTCGACGAGTCGGAGGACCGAACCGTCCTCGGCGAGCTCCGCCACGCCGAAATGCTGGGGATCAGGCACGACCTTCAAGAGGATCTGGGCGCACGAGGGCTCCGCATGGCTCCCGTCGAGAGTCGGCGCGCTTGCCCGGCGGCGGTCAGCCTCGAAACTATCGACGAAGTCTTCGAGGGACTGCTGGAGCAGGTTGTCACCGAGGTACATCACAAAATCGTCGTCACCGAGGAAATCACGAGCTATGAGCACTGCGTGCGCAAGCCCGAGAGGCGCCTCTTGGGGAAGGTAGGTGACTTCCAGGCCCCACTGCGAGCCGTCTCCGACCGCCTGGCGGATCTCGGCTGCGGTATCGCCGACGACGATCCCGACGGACTTGATCCCGGCGTCGGCGATCGCCTCGAGACCGTAATAAAGGATGGGCTTGTTCGCAACGGGCACCAGCTGCTTCGCCCGGGTGTGCGTAATCGGGCGCAGACGTGTTCCTGCGCCGCCGGCAAGGATCAAGGCCTTCACGCACGGGACGCTACCACCGACCGTGCGCGACGCAGCTCAGCGGATGTGGGTGACGTCCCCGACGGTCAAGGCCACGTCCGATCCGGCGTCGGGGCGCACGACGAGGCGCCCGGAGGAGTCAACCCGCGTGGCCACACCAAGCAGGACGCCGGCCGCGCCTCGATCAACTCTGACTCGCCTGCCGACGGTGTCGCACGCCTTCGAGTAGTCGTCGGCCACGCCCTCGAGGTCGTCGAGCCTACGGTCCAGTTCTGCGAGCCAGGCTGACAGCAGATCCCACCGCGGGACGCGCCGACCGGCGAGATTGTCGAGCACCGCGGCGCCGGGTGGACCTGCGTGAACGTTGAGTCCCATCCCGACGACGACGCCACCTTCGGCCGACTCGGCGAGAATCCCCGCCAACTTTGCACCGCCCTCGCCGCCTTGGAGGTCGTTGGGCCATTTGATCCTCGCCTCAACACCGGCGACCGCTGCGCATGCAGCGCTAGCCGACAAAGCCGCCGCTTCGCTTAGCAGGTGCCAGCGTTCGACAGCCAGGCCGCCAGGCCGCAGCAATACCGAGACGAGCAGCGCGTCGCCTGGCGCAGCCTCCCACCTGCGGTCCAGTCGGCCGCGCCCCGCAGTCTGGTAGTCAGCGACCACCACGAGCCCTTCAGGTGCACCCGCGGCCGCCGCCTCCGCGACCACCCGGTTCGTGGACGTCGTGGATTCGAGGTGACGTACTTCGACGAAGCGGATCGCCAACTCTAACTTCCGGCGCAACGATGACGGCAGACGAAAGCGTGGCCGCCGACGAAAGCGTGCGAGCGGACTCGCCCGGCGCTTCCCACGATGTCAGAATGCTCTCTCGTGCTCAACAAGGTGCTTATTGCGAACCGCGGAGAGATCGCCGTTAGGGTGATCCGGACCGCACGGGAACTCGGCATTGCCACCGTGGCGGTGTATTCCGATCTTGACCGCGACGCCATGCACGTCCGTATGGCGGACGAGGCGTACTCGATAGGAGGTCAGAGCGCCTCCGAGAGCTACCTCGCCACCGACAAGATCCTAGATGTGCTGGCCCGATCGGGCGCGGATTGCCTTCACCCGGGTTACGGGTTCTTCTCGGAGAACGCCGACTTCGCACGGGCGGTCTCACAGACGGGCGTCGCTTGGATCGGGCCTCCCCCCGAAGCGATAGAGGTGATGGGCGACAAGATCAGCTCACGCCTCGCGGCGGCCCGGGCGGACGTGGCCGGGGTTCCGGGAACCACGGAGGTCCTGACTTCGCCCGACGAGGTCATAGCATTCGGCGAGACGAACGGGTGGCCGGTCGCTATCAAGGCGGCGTACGGCGGGGGCGGTCGCGGCATGAGGGTCGTGTCGCGCGCCGAGGACGCCGCCGCCGCACTCGAATCGGCGCAGCGGGAGGCGGAGAAAGCCTTCGGGCGTTCCGAGAGCTACCTCGAGCGTTACCTCACCTGGCCGCGACACGTCGAAGTGCAGGTGTTCGCCGACACCCACGGAAACGCCGTCTACTTCGGAACGAGGGACTGCTCGGCGCAGCGCCGCCACCAGAAACTGATCGAGGAAGCTCCCGCCCCGGGTATACCCGAGGACACTCTTGCGGCGATGGGCGAGGCGGCCGTCAAGGTAGCGAAGGCCTGCGGATACGTCAACGCCGGCACCGTCGAGTTCATCTACCAAGATGGCGACTTCTTCTTCTTGGAGATGAACACCCGCCTCCAGGTAGAGCATCCCGCGACCGAACTCGTCTTCGGACGCGATCTCGTGGCGCTCCAGTTGCAGGTCGCGTCCGGCGAGCCGCTCGGCTTCAGCCAGGCTGACATACGGCCGAACGGCCACGCCATCGAGATCCGCCTCAACGCGGAGGACCCGGCGGGGGGACGCTTCCTGCCGTCCCCCGGGACGATCACCCGCTTCGATCGCCCGGACGGCTTCGGCGTGCGCGTGGACGCCGGTTATGGTCCGGGAGACACGGTGAGCCAGTACTACGACAACTTGATCGCGAAGCTCATAGTCTGGGGGACCGACCGCGAGGACGCCCGGCGGCGGGCATTGCGGGCGCTGCGTGAGACCGTCATCGAAGGGCCGGCCACGACGATCCCCGCCGACATAGCGATACTCGAACACCCCGACTTCGAGGCGATCCGCCACTCGACGAACTGGGTCGAGAACGGCCTCGACCTGACCGGCGTCTCGTCGGCGTCGACCCCGGCATCCCCGGCCACAGACGGGCTGGTGCGCCGCGACGTGGACGTCGAAGTGGACGGCAAGCGCTTCTCGGTGAAGCTTTGGGTTCCCGAAGCCGACGCCACCGCGGTGGCGCAAGGCGGGTCGCAGGCAGGCAGACCGGGCGGCTCAGGCTCACGCCCAGGCCGGCCCCGAGCCGGCGGCTCCAGCCACGGTCACGCCGCGGGCGGGGGAAGCGGGCAGGTGACCGTCCCGATGCAGGGAACGATCGTCAAGGTCCTGGTGGCCGTCGGGGACCGAGTCGAGGTCGGCCAAGCCGTCACGGTTCTCGAAGCCATGAAGATGGAGAACAACATCACCGCCGAGGCGACAGGCACCGTGACCGAGGTCAAAGTCGCCCCCGGCGACTCCGTCGGGGCGGGCGACGTAGTAGTCGTGATCGCCTGAGAGGCCGCGCTTCTACCGTCTGCGACTCCACGTCTCCGCCCGTCTGAGCGTCTACTCCGCCGCTTCGGCCAGCGCCTCCGACAGCGTGGGATGAGCAAGGCAGCTTTCGACGATATCCGTGACCTTCAAGTTGGCGGTCACGGCCAATGCCAGTACCGATATGAGCTCAGCGGCGTGTCGTCCGACTATGGATCCACCCAGGACCACGCCAGTGGCTGGATCGGAGATTATTTTCACGAACCCACCAGTGTCGTCGTTGATCATCGCCTTGGCAGCAGCCGCGTAGGGGACCTTGGTCACCCGGATCTTGCGGCCGGATGCAAACGCGTCCGCTTCGGCGAGGCCGACGTCGGCTATCTCGGGTTCGGTGAAGATTGCGGAGGCCGCCTTCTCGTAGTCGATGTGGCGGTGCTCGCGGGAGTGTATCCCCATCACGTGCTCGGCGATCTTGCGACCCTGCATCGAAGCCACCGAGGACAGTGGCAGCTTGCCTGACACGTCTCCGGCGGCGTAAACGTGAGCCAAGTTGGACTGGCAGTGGTGGTTGATCGGGACGTAACCACCGTCGGTGACGATTCCAGCGGCCTCCAAGCCTAGACCGTCGGTGTTTGGTATCGAGCCGATGGCAAGCAGCGCATGGCTGCCTTTCGCAACCCGCCCGTCGTCGCAGTGCACCTCCACGCTGTCGGTGATGTCGATCCGCTCGGCCCTTGCACCTTTGAACAAGCGGACGCCGCGCCGCAACAGCTCGTCTTCGAGCGCAGCAGCAACTTCCGGGTCCTTGGCGGGAAGCACCTGCTGTCGACTGACTATCAGGGTTACCTTCGCGCCAAAGGAGGTGAACATATGGACGAACTCCACGCCTGTAACACCCGAACCGATCACCACAAGGTGTTCTGGCATCTCAGGCGGCGGATAGGCCTGGCGCGTTGTCAGCACCCTCGTCCCGTCGGGTTGCGCCCAGTCCGGTATCCGCGGCCGGCTTCCTGTCGCTAGGAGGATGGCGTCGGCGTCGAGCTCGATGCTCTCTGTGTCAGTGTCAGCGACAACTTGGTGCGGGCCGGCCAGGCGGGCACTCCCCGAGATCATGCGGACCCCCTGGCTGCTTAGCAGCTGGGTCACTTGGGACTGCAGATGGTGCTCTATCTCGGCGATCCTCGCGCGCTGCACTTCCAAGTCGAGGCGGGCGTCCTGGTGCGATAGGCCCATGCCTTCGATTCGACGAGAGAAGCTCATCGCTCCGCCTGTGGCGATCATCGTCTTGGAGGGGATGCAGTCCCATAGATGGGCTGCTCCCCCGACGACGTCGCGCTCCACCAGGGTGACTTCGGCTCCGAGGCGGGCTGCGTAGGTGGCGGCAGTGTTTCCCGCGGGACCACCCCCAATGATCACGAACTTGACCGCCATCGCTATCGCCCGGGCTGGTAGACGCCGAACTCGGCTCGCAGCACGTCGCTCACCTCCCCAAGCGTTGCACGGCGACGCAGCGCCTCTTTCATCGGAACGAGAAG
>JAKCEB010000204.1 GCA_021838305.1 Actinomycetes bacterium
GGCTGACTCAACGCCGCTTCGACTATCCGGTCCCGGCCAGAGGAACCCTCCAAGCTCGCCCTCGTCCCTCGTGCTCGCCGACCGCTCACGTTCTTCACGACGCTCGAGGGAATCTCGGACAGAAAACGCGAAGCCGGGTTGTAAAGGGTCTGCCCCCAAAGGCTGCGACACCAAGCATTGGTAAGGTAGAGCCTCTCGCGCGCCCTCGTTATACCGACATAGGCGAGCCGGCGCTCTTCGGCCATCTCGTCAGGCTCGGAGAGTGAGCGCATATGCGGGAAGATCCCGTCTTCCATCCCGACTATGAACACTACCGGATACTCGAGTCCTTTCGCCGTGTGCAATGTCATGAGGGTAACTTTCGACTCGTCCGGGTCGATATCGTCACTGTCGGCAACGAGACTCACTTCCTCCAGGAACTCGTCGATGCCCTCGACCTGGCGGGCGGCGCCGATCAGCTCCTCGACGTTCTCCACTCGTCCGGCAGCCTCGTGGGTGCCTTCTGCTTCGAGCTCGCCTCGATAGCCGCTTCGCTCGAAGATTGCCTCCAGAAGTTCCGCCGGACCCGACACCGCGGCAGGGCCCGGTCCCATGCCGGGCGCGGCGCCGGACAGCGCGTCACCTCCGCCATCAACGGCTCCGATTCCCGCCGAGTGTCGCAAATCGACGATCAAGGCGTCGAGGCGTCGAAGGCCGCTCAGAGCCTTCCCGGTGACCCCGGCCTCCTCCGCGCGGGCGACGGCCTCCGAGAATGTGGCCTTGTTGGCAGTCGCCCAGCGCTCGAGGCGCTCCACGCTCGTGTCGCCGACGCCGCGCTTTGGGACGTTGACTATCCGTTTGAACGAAACCTCGTCGTCCGGATTGGCCACCGCCCGGAGGTAGGCGAGAAGATCCTTTATCTCACGACGGTCATAGAACCTGGTACCCCCGACCACCTTGTAGGGAATGTCGCGGCGGACTAGTTCTTCTTCGACCGCCCGGCTCTGCGCGTTCGTGCGGTAGAAGACAGCCATGTCACCCCACTCGTGACACACGCCGCCATCCGCGCCCCGGCGGTGAATGCTGGAGATCTCGGCCGCCACCCACGCGCCTTCGTCGTGCTCGTCCTCGGCCTGGTAGCAGACGATCGGCTCTCCCCTGCCACGTTCGGTCCACAGCGCTTTGGCCTGCCGGCCGTCGTTGTTCGCGATGACCGCGTTCGCCGCGTCGAGAACCGTCTGGGTGGAGCGGTAGTTCTGTTCGAGCACGACAACCGTCGCGTCGGGGAACGCCCTCTCGAATTCGAGGATGTTGCGAATGTCGGCGCCGCGCCAACCGTAGACGGACTGGTCTGAGTCGCCGACGACCGTGACCTGGTGGTGCTCCCCCGCGAGCAGCAGAACTAGCTCGTTCTGCGCACGGTTCGTGTCCTGGTACTCGTCGACGAGGACGTGACGGAAACGGTGGCGGTACGCCTCCAGCACATCCGGGCATGCCTGCAGCAGGTTGACCGTGACAAAAAGAAGGTCGTCGAAGTCCATCGCGTTCGCGGCGTGCAGCCGCTGCTGGTACTCGCGATAGATCTCCCCTACACGACGCTCCATAGGCGTGCGCGCTGCCGACGAGTAACTCTCGAAGTCGACGAGGTCATTCTTCGCGCTGGAGATGTAGCCGGCGATGGCGCGCGGTGGGAACTTCTTCGAATCCAGACCGAGATCGCGTATCACGTAGCCGACGAGGCGCAGAGCGTCAGACTGGTCGTAGATCGTGAAGTTCTGCCGAAACCCGAGACGTCCTGCGTCTCTTCGTAATATGCGCACGCACGCCGAGTGGAAAGTCGAAACCCACATTCGCGTCGCCGCCGGCCCGACTAGCTCGCCGACACGCTCGCGCATCTCCCCCGCCGCTTTGTTGGTGAAGGTGATGGCCAGAATCTCGTATGGGGACAAACCCTTCTCGGCGACCAACCAAGCTATGCGCCGGGTGAGAACCCTCGTCTTTCCCGAACCGGCCCCGGCCACCACCAGGAGCGGTCCGTCCGGATGCGATACGGCTGCTGCTTGAGCGGGGTTCAGGTCGTCGACCAGCGCGTCCGGGGGTGGTCTGAGGTCTCCTGTTAGGTGCTCCGCCATTGCAAGGGTCTAGGGTACCGGTTGCCGGGCAGCTTTAGCCACGGCCGGAACCGTTAAGAACTGGAGGGACAGGTCGACGTGACAGGAATTTGTGAGGGCCGGGTCGTCGTTGTGACTGGAGCCGGTAGAGGCATAGGTCGCGAGCACGCCTTGGAGTTCGCCCGCCAGGGGGCAAGGCTGGTCGTCAACGATCTTGGTTCAGCCACGGACGGGACGGGAGCCTCGTCGGGCCCGGCCGGGGAGGTCGTCGAGGAGATTCGGGCGGCGGGCGGCGAGGCGATCGCGAACGGCGACGACGTATCCGACTTCGACGGCGCCGCCAGGATGATCCGCTCGGCGATCGACACTTTCGGGCGCATCGACACGCTGGTCAACAACGCCGGGATACTTCGCGACCGGATGCTTGTCAACATGACCGCCGAGGAATGGGACGCCGTGATCCGGGTTCACCTTCGCGGCACTTTCGCTCCGACGCGAGCGGCCCTCGACTTCTGGCGGGAGCGCTCCAAGGCGGGCGAGGACAATGACGCCCGGATCGTCAACACGACGTCCCCGTCGGGCATCTACGGGAACATCGGCCAGACCAACTACGGCGCAGCGAAAGCCGGTATCGCTTCCTTCACGGTGATCGCGGCGATGGAGGTGGCCCGCTACGGGGTCACGGTCAACGCGATCGCTCCAGCGGCCCTGACTCGGATGACGGAGAACCTCGGCATGGGGGCGCGCTCGGCGGACATTCCGGCCGGTCAGTTCAACCCCCTCGGCCCGGACAACATTTCCCCCATCGTGGTCTGGTTGGGCAGCTCCGAGTCGCGCGGTGTGACAGGACGCGTCTTCAACGTGATGGGCGGCCATCTGAGCGTCGCGGAGGGATGGGTCGAAGGCCCGGCAGTGGACAAGGACGGGCGTTGGGACCCGGCGGAGCTGACCGGTATCGTCCCCGACCTTGTCGCCAGGGCTGCCCCGAACGCGGCAATGTCCGGGCGGCGCTCCTGAACGCAATCTGAAAACGGGAGCGACAGCGACACGAGGCGCAAAGGTGGCGGACGTTCAGGTCGTCTTGGAGGTGAGAGCCCTATCGGTGCGCTACGGGCCGGTCGTAGCGCTCGACAGCGTCGACCTGGAAGTGCGAACCGGAGAAGTGGTCGCGCTCGCCGGTGAGAACGGCGCAGGCAAATCGACACTGATTCGCTGCGTCGCCGGCGATCTTCGCCCCGATCAGGGCAGGATCGCTGTCATGGGGGACCCGATCGAAGGACCTCGAGTCGGATCGAAACCAGAAATCGCCGTCGTTTGGCAGGATTTAGCCCTCTGCGACAACCTCGACATCGCATCGAACGTGCTGCTGGGCGCCGAGACGAGACGGCTGATGTTCTCCGAGACCCGTTTTCACGCCAAGGCTGCCCACCTGCTCAGCCAGCTCGGGATCGGCCTGCCGAACACATCCACGACGGTGGCGCACCTCTCGGGCGGGCAGCGCCAGCTCGTTGCCGTCGCAAGGGCGATGCGCGACAGGCCGCGCCTACTGATCCTCGACGAGCCGACGGCGTCTCTCGGCGTAGCGGAATCAGCCCGCGTGGAGAGTCTCGCCGCTTCCCTGCCTGCGCAGGGAACGACTGTCATGATCGTCACGCACGACGTCGACCAGATGTTCAGGTTGGCGGACCGGATCGTGGTGCTCCGCCGTGGTCGCGTCGTCGCAGAAGTGTCCCCCGAAGAGTCGCACCCCGACGAGGTCGCCGCTTTACTTTCCGGGCAGCCGGTGGAAATCTCCCCGCGCCGCCAGCTGAGCCGGCTTCAAAACCTCGCCGACCAGCTCGCCTCGGCGTCGCCTTCATCAGGGCTTACACTCATTATCTCGGCGTTGGCGGCGGCGCTAGGTATCGGCCAGCTTTGCGTGCATGTCCGGGAAGGATCTGTCATGCGCCTAGCAGGCCATGTCGGCCTGCCAAGCTATCTGGCCCGCCAATGGTCGACTCTTCCCACACAGGAGGTTCGCGCACCGCTCATACCCCCGGGCGGCGAAAGCATCGGCGGTCGCCCTGAGGCGCTTCCGGGAGGGTGGGAGACGATCCGCAGGGACGCCCGGCGAGCGGGATTCAAGACGTCATGGAGCCTTCCCTTCACCGGGCCGAGAGGGGATTCTGGGGTAATCACAATTCTTTCCAAGGAGCTCGGCGAGCCGACCCGCGACGACTTGGAGATGGCTTCCCTGTACGCCGGTTACGCCGCCAACGCGCTGGAACGAGACCGGCTTCTGGGCGAGCTGACCGTCCGCAACCGTGTGCTCGAGACCA
>JAKCEB010000205.1 GCA_021838305.1 Actinomycetes bacterium
CGACGAAACCGACGAGGGCAACGTCTATCGTCGGCTCCTGGCCCTCGTCGCGCACGATGTCACAATCCTGGCTGCACAGCACCACCCAACCGCTCGGCGGGGCGAACGCCCCGCTCCACCGGCCCACGTGGCCGTCGGACGGTGTCGCCACCAGTCCCTCCGGCAGGTCAGCCGCGGCCGCAGCACCAACCCCGGTCACAGCCAACGCCAACCCAGCGACCAGGTCGCCCTGCTGCGGAGCTCCGAAGGCGAGCCGGCCCACACCGGACGCTGGCAGACCTGCAGCTTCGACCACTTCAGCGCAGCACGCTGAACGCTGCGACCGGCGCTCCGACGAGGACCTGGGCAGCCCGACGTGTGGCCCGGTGCTGCTCCCCGACGGCCCGCTGGCGCTCCGAGATGGCCCGCTGGCGTACCCGGGGTGACGCGGCGACCTCGGCCGCTGCCTCTTCGCCGGTCACGGTCTCGCGGTGGTAGCCGCTTCGTGCCGACTCGGCCAGCACGTCGGAGCTGAGGGCATCGGTGCTTCCAGGCTCGACCGCTGTCGCTCCCGAAGCGAACACCGACACGAACCGCGCCGGTGCCTGCAAAGCGACCGGGCTGGTCGGGTGGAGCACCCGCCAGACCTCGGCCGGATCAAAGCGGTACTGGCCGCCGGGCGTAGGAGTAGCCGGGATACGGCCTTCACGGGCGTAGCCTCGGATGGTCGTGACGGCCAACCCCAGCGCCTTGGCGACCTCCCCGGTGCGCGCCGTCCGTGTGACGTGCTGAGCTTCCATAGCTTCAAGCTTACCTGATGGTTTCAGCGGTTTCGACGGTTCTGGCGTTTCCGCCGAGATCGTGCCAGTCGCGGAACACCTCGTCGTGGAATCCCCCAGCGGCGCTCTGGCTTCACGAAGATCGACGACGGACCATTGATCATGATCTCCCAGACGTCGGACTTGGCTAAAGCCTGTTCCAAGAAAGTGCTGTTCAGCCGTCGCTACTCCGGTAGTGCCACGCAGCGTGAGGCGATATGCTGTCCTCATGAAGCGGACGACGATCATGTTGCCAGATGATCTCGATGCGAGGATCCGACTCGAGGCCAGGCTTCGAGGGGTCTCGATAGCGGATGTAGCGCGAGACGCAATCGAGCGGTACCTGCCAGTGCCAGCACCGGCGGGACGGCTAGGTTTCTTCGCACTCGGTGAGGGCGGACCAGTCGACGCCTCGGAGCGGGTGGAAGAACTCGTCGGCAAGGCGGTCGGTCGTCGCCGCCGACTTTCGTCGTAGTGCTCATCGTCGACGCGGGCCCGCTCTATGCGGCGGCGGCAATAGGTGACCGCAACCACGACCGTAGCGTTGCGCTGCTTTCTGCTGCCGAGCGGCCGCTCCTCGTTCCGGCACTGGTCGTCACCGAGGTCAGCTACCTACTCGCGGATCGAATCGGTCCTCATGCGGAGTTGGCCTTTGCCCGATCGGTCGCTGATGGAGAACTTGTCGTCGAGCCGGTTCTCGACTCGGAGTGGGAGAGGATCGCTGACCTTACCAAGCAGTATCTAGACCTTCCGCTCGGGATAGTGGACGCCTCGGTGGTTACGCTCGCGGAGCGACACCATGTTGACGTGATCGCTACGCTCGACAAGAAGCACTTCTCCGTCGTGCGACCGATGCACACAGCAGCGTTTACCCTCGTGCCCTGAACGTGTCGAGCGTCCTCGCATTAAATCTGTGGTTTGTAGGGCGATTGAAATAGGACCGCCCGCCAGGGCGACGCTGCCGGCTCTCGACGGAGTGCCGTCGTCGAGGGCCTCGACAGGCTTAACCATCCAGACCTGGATGTATCGGGCATCCACCACCCGGGCCAGCCAGTCGCGTAGCCATCCTTGTCACGCCCGGACTCCCGAATATTCGTTCTGACTCCTGGCGGTTTGTGAACAGTTCGAAACGATCCGAGGCACACGTGGATCTCCCTCGGTTGACCGCGCAAAGCTTCGATAAGGTTCCGAGCCGTGGAGACGACTCCCGCCCCACCCGCCGGGGCAGCGCCGGGCTACATACGCGGAACCTCCCCGCCGTCGATCGACGGCCGACGTGTGGCCGCTGTCGCACTGATCCTCGCCACGCTCGCCTTGGCCGCCTTGACTGTGATCCTGGCGTTGTCGGCTGCACGAGGGAACCCGGCGAATGCCGCGCTTCGCTCGAGTGGTCGCTCGGTGAAGGCGACAGTCACCGGATGCAGCGCCATCAGCTCGGGGATCGGTCAACTGATCCAGTACTACGACTGCAGCGGTTCATTCGTCCTTGGCGGCAAACGCCAGGAGGCGCCGATAAGGGGAGAACGAAACCAGCTGCCGGCGGGCGCTGTGCTGGAAGCCGTAGCAGCACCGGGTTCCCCCCCGTTGCTGGCCCTGCCTGGTACATTCGACGCGAAGCCGCCGCAGTGGTGGCCGGTCATCGTCTCGGCGGTTGCGACACTCGTGATGTCAGTGCTCGCCTGGCGGTCGAGCCGGGTCCGTCGATTGGCCCGGATGTAGCAGCCCCATCTCGTAGGCGGCGATGACGGCCTGAACCCGGTCTCTCAGCCCGAGCTTGGTGAGGACGTGGGAGACGTGCGTCTTGACCGTCGCCTCCGAAATGTAGAGGTCCGCTGCAATCTCAGCGTTCGACCGGCCAGTCGCAACTAACCTCAGCACTTCCACTTCTCTGTCGGTCAAAGTGTCCCAGCCCTGCGGAGACGTGGTCGGCCGGCCCGGCATGGAGGTCAGCGACGGCAAGAGCCGTTCAATGAGGCGGGTCGTCACCGACGGGGACAGTAGGGCGTCACCTCCGGCGACCACCCGAACCGCATGAAGAAGTTCGTCCGGCGTCGCATCCTTTAGCAAGAAGCCCGAAGCGCCCGCACCGAGAGCAGCAGTCACATAATCGTCGAGCGCGAACGTGGTGAGAATAAGGATCTTCGAGTCGGGACTGTTGCGGCGCGCCAGCCTCGTCGCTTCGATGCCGTCAAGGACGGGCATTCGGATGTCCATCAGCACTACGTCGGGCGCCGCCTCTGCGATGACCGCCAGCGCCGCTTGCCCGTCGCCTGCCTCGCCGACCACTTCTACGTCATCGTGTGCCGACAGAATCATCGAGAACCCCTGGCGGATGAGAGGCTGGTCGTCGACGACCACCACCCGGATGGGACTATGGCGTTCAAACGACGATGGGCCGTCAGTCACGGCTCGGCCCCTGATGCCAGTGGAAATGACGCGAGGACCTCCCACCCGTGGCATCCCGGGTTGGTGTCCGAGTCCGCTGACGTAGTGGTCGACGCCGCAGCTATGCCTGCAGCCGGCTGGGTGTCGAGCGGGCCGGCGTGCAGACGGCCGTGAGCGAGTGTCGCCCGCTCCGCCATCCCTACGAGGCCATGGCCGTGAGCCGGGTCCGACCGCCTAACCTCCGGACTCCCCACCGAGGGCGCAGGGCCGTTCCTGACGGACAGGGTCAAAAGACCTTGCCTGACTTCAACGACGACACGCGTGAAGGCGCCAGGGGCGTGCTTGATGACGTTCGTCAGCGCTTCCTGAACGATCCGGTAGACGGAAAGCGACACGACTGGCGGGACGATCTCTTCCCGCCAGTCCTCGAGCAACGTGACCGGAAGGCCCGCCGCTCGTGCCCGGTCCACCAGCGACGCAAGCTGGCCCAGGGCCGGCTGGGGTGACCGAGGGGCCTCAGAGGCCTCAGAGCCCGAGGAGACTGAGGACTCCACCCCGGCAGGTTCAGGCGTCTGCGCCTCGGCGACGCGCAGCGCGCCAAGCATGTCTCTAAGCTCGGCCATAGCGGCGCGTCCGCCCTCGATCATTGCGTCGAGCACGGGCCGCGTCGGGTGCTCCGCAGGCAGGTTCTCCCGGACGGCGCCGGCCTGCACCACGAGAAGACTGACGTGGTGGGCGACGACGTCGTGGAGCTCGCGTGCGATACGGACCCGCTCCTCGGCCACGGCCCGGGCAGCTCCCCAACGTTGTTCGCGTTCGGCGTGCTCGGCGCGCTCGCGAAACCCTTGAAGCATGGACCGCTGATAGCGCACCGAGATGCCTACAGCGACAGCGCAGCTGAGGAGGGCGATCACCGGGACGAGACTTCCGAGATCGACGAGAAAAGGTCTGTCCCCGGCGAAAGTGAGGCCGCCGATAGCCACTTCCGAGCCGGCGGTGAGTGTAATCGACGCCCGTGGCGCTTCGATGCTTGCAACGTTGTAAATCGCAAGGACCACGAGGAAGATCGAACCGTGGCTCGGGAAGGTGCTCGTCAATACCGTGGTGCAAGCCGCGACCGACACCACAAATGCAAGGACCGCCCTCGGCCAACGCCGCCGGAGGAGAAGGACGAGCGCTCCGGCGACGTTGAGCCCAGCCGC
>JAKCEB010000206.1 GCA_021838305.1 Actinomycetes bacterium
TGCTAAACGGCGAGGCGATCATGACCCGCGACGGGCAGGGCCGCCGGGTCGTAGACGATTCGTTCGTGGTTCTTCTCAACGCGCATCAAGACGCAATCCAGTGGCGGCTCCCTCAAGGCTACGGGGTCGGCTGGGAGTACGTTCTCGACACGACCGAGGGAGGTTTTGCGCGCTCGCGCCGGGCGGCCCGGCGTTTGAGCGTCGGCCCGTCGTCTGTGGTACTTTTGCGTCGTCCTCGCAATACGCAGTGATTCGCGGGGAGCGACTCTTTCGAGAGTTGGGGCAGCGGTTTCTGCCCTAGCTCGTCGACAACGTGGCCCACACGGTCTTGCCGTTGTCCTCGGTGATGACACCCCACCTGCGAGCCACGACGGTCATTATCTGCAACCCGCGTCCATGTTCGTCGTAGGGCTGTGGGTGCTTGCGAGTCGGCCCGGAGGCGCTACCATCTGAAATCTCGATGAGCACCTCGTCACCGAGGTGGGTAAGGCGAAGAGTTACCGGCGGCTTTGCGTGCAGGATCGCGTTGGTGGCCATCTCGCTGACGAGTAACGTGAGGTCATCGAGGGCTGGAGGTGACGACCACCGCTCGGCGACCTCGGACGCGAAGCGGCGGGCTGTGGCCGCGCCGGTATTGTCGGACTCCAGAATGATCTCGAAGGACGAGGCGGGTTGGGGTGTGCGAAACCGTGCAACGAGGATCGCGACATCGTCTGCAGAACCCCCCGGACACAAGTCGGATACCAACGCGTCTGGAAGGCCGTCGACGTCGCCGTTCCAAGCGGATGCTATCTGCGCTGCCCGGTCGATACGTGCGTCGGTATCATCCGCTCGGGTTTCCACCAACCCGTCGGTGTAGAAAACCACCGTTGTCCCGGACTCCAGGGTCACCTGACTGGACTCCAGCAGCACGGGCCCTGCTCCCAACGGCGGACCGAGGGAACCCTCTAGACGGTTAGCGGCGCCGTTATGCACCACGAGTGGAGGAAGGTGACCGGCGTTCGCGTATTCAAATGAGCGAGCTTGGGTGTCGACGACCGCATAGACGCAGGACGCTATCTGGTCTCCCCCGAGTTCGCGTAGACGAGCGTCCACGGCTTCGAGCAGTTCAGCCGGGTCCATGTTCAAGCCGGCGTACGCACGGACGATGGAGCGCAGCTGCCCCATAGTTGCAGCGGCGCGTATCCCCTTGCCCATCACGTCACCGATGACAAGCGCAGCCCGTGATCGCCCTAGATCTATCGTCTCGTACCAGTCCCCGCCCACTTCGGTGCCACTCTCGCCGGGCTGGTAGAAGGTGGCTACCTCCAGGCGCTGGGCGCTCGGCGAGGGAACAGGGGCCAGCGCCTGCTGCAGCTCGATGGCGATCTCGTGCTCACGGCGAGCCGCTGCACGCCTCGCGTGTTCCAGCTCGAGGTTCGACCGTACACGGGCAAGAAGCTCGACAGCAGAGAACGGCTTCACCAGATAGTCGTCAGCACCAGCGTCCAAGCCCTCGACAGCGGACTCCTCGCCGGCGCGCGCCGATAGCAAGATCACGGGGGTACTAGCAGTAGCCCGGTCGCCACGAATGGCTGCGAGAAGACCGAAACCGTCGAGTTTCGGCATCATCACATCTGAGATGACGATATCAGGTGTCATGGAACGGACCGAGTCGAGCGCGGCCTCCCCATCCGCGACGGCCACGACATTGTATCTTTCTTCCAGCAGCGACTGGATGTAGCGGCGCATGTCGGGGTTGTCGTCTGCGACCAGCACAGTAGGGAGGTCTTCGCCCCCTGATGCCGGCGCCTTCCCGGACGGTTCGCTCACGAGCTCTCCATCTGGGCCGAGCCAGCGCATCGCCTCGGCGACGTAACCGGAGACGATACCGGCACCGACGCGAGTTTCCGCTGCTGCGTTGATCCCCTCGTCGGGCGCCACCGCCAAACGCACGACGAACGACGTTCCCTCGCCTGGAGCGCTCTCGACGGTGATCGAGCCGTCGTGAAGCGCGATGAGCTCAGCGACCAGCGCAAGCCCTATCCCCGAGCCTTCGAAACTGCGCGATCTCGCACCTTCGACACGATGGAAACGCTCGAACATGTGGACCTGGTCCTCTGCCCGGATCCCGATGCCGCTGTCCTTTACGGATAACTCGACGAAGTCGCCGTCGCGAACGAGGCGGACGGTTATGCCCCCCTCGAATGTGAACTTCAGTGCGTTGGACAGAAGATTCGAAACGATCTTCGCCCACATCTCGGGGTCCACGCGTACCGCCACGTTGGAAGGCGAGCAGTAGACCTCGAAGCGCAGTCCTGCCCGCTCGATTGCGCTCCGGAACATCTCGGCAATCACCTTCGTCTCGGCACCCAGATCGGTGATCTGAGTCCGCGCCTCGGCCTTGCCTGACTCGAGTCGAGAGAACTCGAGAAGTGTGTTCACAAGCTTTAGAAGGCGCTCGCTTGACTGGTACACAGTGTCGAGGCGTACACGCTGCGAGGCGGTGAGTGGGTCATCCCGGTCGTTCAACGCGTCGGCGACCGGACCCAGGATCAACGTCAGAGGGGTGCGGAACTCGTGACTGACATTTGTGAAGAACGCTGTCTTGGCTCGATCGAGCGTAGCCAGATCCTGGGCGCGCTGGCGCTCAGCGTCATAGGCCCGGGCGTTCGACATGCTCGACGAGATCTGATTGGCTACCAGCTCGAGGAACCCCCGGTAGCCTTCGTCGAAGGGACGGAAACGGTTGAGGCCTGCTACGAGCACACCGTAGGGCGAGGTCGAACCTGCGGAGCCGATGCTCATGAGCAGCGCCGATGAAACCGGCTCGCCCCATGCGCCTTTCGGTACCTCGGCGAAGCGAGACTGGAGATCGTCGACCAGGAGGCTCTCGTGGGAGACCAGGTCACCGAGGGGCCAAAGGCCATCCTGGAGCTGAGCGCTCTGGGAGGCGATCGACTCCCCGATGTCGGCGCCGACGGCGAAGGCCAGGCGGCCGGAGCCCTGGTCGAATGCGTAGAGCAAGGCGAACGGAAGCACTGTCGGCTGCGAAGCCAGCTCCATTCGCGTCGCGTTGATCACTTCCTCCTCGGTTCGAGCGCTAGTCAGTGCCGTTCCGAGCCGCCGCAGCAGATCGAGGCGCCGCTCGCCTATCACCCGCTCGGTGTCCTCACTGACGACGCAGAGCATCCCGGCGACGGTTCCATCCTCACCCGACAGCGGTGAGTAGGAGAACGTGTGATACGTCTCCTCTTGGTAGCCGTTACGCTCGAGGAACAGCTGAAGCGACTCGTCCCAGGTTGCTTCTCCGCTTCGAAGCACCGAATGGATCCGTGGCGCGATGTCGTCCCATATCTCCTCCCAGACCTCCGCTGCGGGACGCCCGAGCGCCCAGGGATACTTCGCTCCCAGCGTGTCGAGGCGGTACTTGTCGTTGCAGAAGAAGGTGAGCTGAGAGCCCCAGGCCATCCACATCGAGAATTTCGAGGAAAGCACGACGTGGACTACCGAGCGGAGACTTTGCGGCCACGTGGCGGGCGCTCCGAGCGGTGTGGCATCCCAGTCGACTTCGAGCATCCGGGCACCGACTTCGCCGGCTGACAGGAACAGCCGGTCCATGTCGACTTCAGCCGGTTCGGCGCTGTCGCCTGTACCCATCGCTTCTGTCACCTCGGCGCTTGGGATCTATTCGATATTGAAGTAATCCCGTACTCCCGCCAGTTCGAAGAATCGGGCCACGACCGGGCCGGCCCGCAGAAGTACGAGGGTCGACCCGAGCTCCTTGGCGTAATTGTGCACCGCCACGAGCGCCCCCAAGCCGCTCGAATCGATGAACGTCACATCTGAAAGGTCCATCTCGAGTCGACCCGGAGCCACCGCCTTGGCCACCGCCGCTCCAGCATCTCGTAACTCCGACGCTACCGCCAAATCCAGGTCACCCGACAACACGATATGAGGAGCAGATTCACGCGTCGCGAGGGCCACCCGGCCAACTCTACACGTTGGCACTCCACGCCTACCTTTTCCCATCAGCCGCCAAGTTCACACCTCGGGCCTGCCGCGCTCCGCGGCAACCCGATGAGGGACCTGGAAAATACGAAGTATCGTGACGAGGCCCAAGCCGCCAACCAGGTTCCCTAACGTCGCCCAGGCCGCCGTCTCGGCCCAGGCAAGATAACCGAACGGGGCGTGGTCGGTGTGAAGCGCGGCGAACATGACCAACGAAGCGACGATGGCATGGTCGAGGCCACCGGCGACAAGAAGGAAGGCTGCGGCGAACGCCGAGACGACCTTGGCGCCGACGCTGTCGGTGCTGTGCTGCATCCAGGTCATCAGCGTTATGACCGTGCCTCCGAGAACGGCGAGAGAGAAAGCTCTGGTACCGAGACCGATGTT
>JAKCEB010000028.1 GCA_021838305.1 Actinomycetes bacterium
CAACCTGCGGGCACGGGTCAAGTCCGCTCCGGTAACCCTCACGTCGCCTCGGGCGAAAGGTTGCTGGTCTATGAGCAGGTCGGACCCGGTCAGTCTCGCGAGAATCGCGAGGACTTCGCGGATGCTCACGTCACTGCCTCCACCGACGTTGACTGCGAGGCCGGCGACATCGCCGTCTGCTGCGGCGATCGTCGCTGCCACCACGTCGGTGATGTAAGTGAAGTCCCTGCGTTGGCTTCCGTCGCCGAGGAGCCTTATCGGCTGCCCGGTGAGGGCAGCCTCCGCGAAAAGGCGTAAACCCATGTCCGGTCGTTGGCCCGGCCCGAAGACGGTGAAGTACCGAAGCGCCGTGGTCTCGATACCCCGGTCGTCTGCTTCGAGGCATGCCCTCTCGGCCTCAAGCTTGGTTCTGCCGTACGGCGAGATGGGGGCAAGCGGTCCGTCCTCGCGAAACGGCACTTCGCCGTCCCCGTAGACCGACGACGACGATGCGTACACGAGACGCCTTACTCCCGCTCTGCGAGCGGCGGCGAGCAGACGCTCGGTTGCCACGACATTGTCCCGGACGTAAAGCGCTTCAGTGGTGAAACTCGCTCTTACCCCCGCGCGACCGGCAAGATGGAAGACGACTTCCACCCCGTTCAGATGAGCATCGAGGGCCATGTCCGCCATGTTGCCGACGACGAGGGTCATCCCAGCCAGGCGGGCTAGGGAGGCCGCCCGCATGATCTTCTCCACAGGGTCGTAGCTGTCTGTAAATCCGTCGATACCTGTTACGCTCCAGCCGTCGCGAAGCAACGCCCGACAGACCTGGCTTGCGATGAATCCGGCGGCTCCTGTCACCAAGGCTCGGCGCCCGACGTTGCCGAGCGCAACGTCGATCCCTGCGGGGATGTGGGAATCTTCTGTCACTAGCTGACCTCTCTTGCTCCGGCTCGGCGGCCCGCTCGGGGCTCGCATTGGGCTTACGGAGGCATTGTCGGCGCCGCGCGTGACGCCTCGATGAGGTCCCGATTAGAAAAGACTCATGTCCTGGCGCGGCCCGCGCCGGCAGGTCCTTGCGCCGCGAGGGTTGCCTCCCAGGAACGCTGGTACCAGCCGCCTGCCTCGGCGAGGTCTTCGTGTGTGCCGTCTTCGACGATTCGCCCCGCGCTCACGACGACGATCCGGTCCATGGAACGCGCAGTGGAGAGGCGGTGGGCGATGACCAGAGTGGTCCTTTCGAACGTTACTGCGTCGAGGCCGGCTTGCACCCGATTCTCCGCGCGAGGATCGAGGTTCGCGGTCGCCTCGTCTAGGAGCAGTATCGCCGGGTCGACGATCAGAGCGCGCGCCAGGCAGACGAGCTGAAGCTCTCCCGCCGAGAGCGAGCGCCCTCTCTTGCCTACCACGTGGTCGTATCCGCCCGGCAGCGCCTCGATGATCTCGTGTGCGCCGACTGCCAGGGCCGCCGCCGTGATCTCCGCGCGAGTGGCGTGTGGACGCCCGAAGGCGATGTTGTCAGCGATCGACGCAGTGAAGAGGAACGGCTCCTGGGGCACGTACCCGAGCTTCGAGCGGACAGCGTGCAGGTCGAGGTCGCGTAGGTTGGTGCCGTCCAAGCTGACCGAACCATGCGTAGGGTCATGGAAGCGGGCAACCAACTTGAGAAGCGTCGACTTTCCCGCCCCGGTCTCACCCACGAGCGCCACGTGCTCGCCGGGGGCAACGTCGAGGTCGACGTCGGTCAGGGCGTTGCGCCGCGAACCCTGGTAGCGAAACGATACTGAGCGCAGCTCCAAGTGACCTCGGGTGTCTCCGGCCCGTGCCACGTCGGTACCTGCAGAATGCGAGCCCAGTGCGCCGACTCCCGGCGTGACAGCCTTTGCGCTTGAAGGGGTCACGGCCCTCGTGGTGTTCGGAGGCGAGATGACCGAGGGTTCCTCGGCCAGGACGGAGTTGATCTTTCTCGCCCCTGCGAGTGCGCGTTGATAGGAGTCGAAGGTCTGGGCGAGTTGCTGGACGGGGGAGAACAACTGGGTGACGTAGAGGACGAACGCCACGAGGGCTCCGATAGCGAGGCGATGACTCACCACCAGGCCCGAACCAACCCACAGGACGAGAACCGTAGAGATCGCCGACAGAAGGTCGGACAGCGCGACGTACGTGGCTTGCACCCCAAGGGCGCTGAGGCTCGCCTCGCGGTAGGCGACCCCGATCGAAGCGAAAGTGGAAAGACCGGTTTGCTCGCGCCCCAAAGCTTGCACGACACGCACGCCGGAAATGCTCTCCTGGAGGTGGGTGTTGACAGCTGCGACGGCGTCCCGTTGACGGTCGTAGGCGCTGGCTGAGCGGGACCGGTAAACGACGGTGGCAGCGATGAGAACGGGTAGCACAGCTAGGGCGACGACGGCAAGCTTCACATCCATGACGAACACAATCACGGTGATGCCTGCGAAGCTTGCGAGGCTGACGAGCGCGTTGACAAGGCCGTTTTGGAGGAGTTGCGACAAGGCGGCCACGTCGTTTGTCGCACGGGTGACAATCCGGCCGGTCATCTCCTTTTCGTAGAAGTCGATGCCGAGCCTTTGGAGCTGGGCGAAGACCCTGATTCGCAGGCCGAGGAGTATCGATTCCCCGGTCCGGCCGGTCTGCACCGTCTCCGCCCACTGGTCCCACCACGAGACGAGAATCAGGAGGAAAAAGGTTGCCGATACGGCTGCGAGAGCCATGCTGGAGTGCGCTTGGACCCCGCTGTCGATGCCCGTGCGGATCAGTAGCGGGCTCGCTATCCCCGAAAGGGCGTCGAGCGCCACGAGTCCGCCGCCTAGGGCCAGAGCCTTCCGCCACGGGCGCAGGAAGCGTCGGAGCTTGAGCGGGCCGGTCGCCTCCGCCTGGGCGGCGATGTCCACGCTCGGGACGTCGTTGGCGGGCGGAAGTGCAGCGATGCGTTCGCGGATCGCGGGAGGAGGTTGGCCGAGCATGGCTACCCAGCCCTGGCCGCCGCCCGACGTGGCGCGGCCACCCCCGCCAACCCGACCTGCACCTGCCGTCGGCAATGGTCCGACCGACGGTTGTGACGCTTCGACGACAAACGGGTAGTCGTCGCGGCGTGCGGGCCCGAGCTTGTGCGCGCCGTCCCCGCCGACGTCCATGAAGGTGCGCATCCAAGCGGAACGCAGAGCGACGTCTGCCGGCGTGCCGTCGTCGGTGAGCCGGCCGTCGTCGAGCAACGCCACCCTGTCGACAAGTCCGAGGACCGACGGCCGTTGGGACGTGACGACGATCGTCGGCTGGGGCTCGAGGTTTCTGATCGCCGAAATGATCAACGACTCGGTGTGTGGATCGACCGCCGAGGTGGCGTTGTCCAATACCAGCAGCCGAGGATGTCCAAGAAGCGTCCGTGCTAGGGCGAGGCGTTGGCGTTGGCCGCCCGAGAGGGTGATGCCGCCTTCGCCGACCACGGTCGCGTAGCCGTCGGGTAGTGCGTCGACGAAGATATCGGCCTGCGCGAGACGGCAGGCGGCGGCCACCTCGGAGTGAGTCGCGTCGGGGCGACCGAACCTGACGTTGTCCTCGATCGACGAGCCGAAGAGGAAACTGTCCTCGAAGACCATTCCGACTTGCGAGCGAAGCGATCGGAGGGTCACCTCGGCGATGTCGATGCCGTCGACGCGAACGCTTCCGACGCTCGGGTCGTACATCCGACCTAACAGGTTGCACAGGCTCGACTTGCCTGAGCCCGACGGACCTATGACAGCTACAGCTTCGCCGGGCTTTAGATGCAGGCTGACTTCGTCGAGGACCGCCCGGCCGTCAGCGTAAGAGACGGTGACGGAATCCAGCTCGACGGCCCCCGATATCGGAGGCAGGTCGTAGGCGTCTGGCCGTTCGACCATGCCGGGCTGCAAGTCGAGGATCTCCGAGATCCTTTCCACCCCCGCCCTGGCCTGCTGGCCGACCGTAAGGATTCCCGCCAGCATCCGGGCGGGCGCGGCGAGCTGCGTCATGTAGGTGGCGAAAGCCACGAACGTCCCGATCGAGATGCTCCCATGGATTGCAAGCCACCCGCCGAAAGCAAGAACGCCGAGCTGGCCAAACGACGGGATCGATTGAAGTTCGGCGGTCATGCGGGCCCTGAGGCGGATGTTGCGAAGCCGCGACGCGTACAGCTTGCTCGCCGCGTCGGAGAAACGCCGGACTTCCATGTCCTCACGGGCGAAGGCTTTGACGACGCGCACTCCCGATACCGACTCCTCCACGAAGCTCGTCACGTCGGCCTCGTGGCTTTGGGCATCCCAGCTGGAAGGAAAGACGCTGTGGCGGAGGCTGCGAGCCGAGCGGAACGTGGCCAACGGGACGATCAGGGCGACGCCGAACAACGGGAGGTTGAGAACCGCCATCACGACAAGCGAGATCACCGCCTGCAGCAGGCTGCCGAGGACCATCGGGCCCCAAGCGAGTAGCTGCTGTATCAGACCGAGGTCGCTGTTGGCGCGCGATACGAGCTGTCCCGTCTGCAGCCCGTCGTGCACGGACATGTCCAAGGCGAGGAGATGCTCGTAGATTGCGTTGCGGGCGTCGAGCTGCACGTCGAAGCTCACCCTGCCCCCGACGAAGCGGCGGATTAGAGACGCGGCGAATCGAAGGACCCCGACTCCCACCATCGCGATCAGTGCCACGCCGACGGCGCCGTTCCCGCGGATGTCGTCGTCGATCACGGAGCGCTGCAGGACGGGAATCGCCGCGAGCGCTCCCATGGAGAGCCCGGAGGCGAGCAGGCTCACCACTATCTTCGATTTGTGCGGTGAGAGGAATCGACTCGCCTGCGTTCGCCACGGGGTAGCGGCGGTCGGATCCATCAGTCCATTATGGGCGCCCGCACCCTACAAGGGGGCGGCCCCGACCGTCAGGCGGCTAAGAAAGTGTTTGCGACCCAGCGTCAAGTCGACCGCGCGGCGCCCGTCGACTAAAACATCAGGATGGTGAAGGAAGCGACGCCGGCGATAGTCGGAGCAGCCCAGGTGGTGCAGCGACCCGGCGCGACGGAGCTCGGCTCGGCGAAAGGTCCCATTGAGCTTATGGTCGAGGCGGCCGTGTCCGCCGCCGACGACGCAGGGGCACAGAAGCTGCTTCGGCGACTCGACTGGATCGGAGTAGCCGGCGGCTGGTTTCGTTACCGCAACCCGGGGAAGCTCGTGGCTGATCAACTTGGCTCGCCGGACGCGCGAACCGCTCTCAGTTCGGTGTCGGGCACGGGACCCCAGGAACTTCTCGCGTTCGCGGCCGCCAGTATCGCGAGGGGAGAGATGTCCGTAGCGCTCGTGGTAGGAGGGGAGGCCCGGTGGTCGCATCAACGTTTGAAGAAAGCAGGTCTCGAGCCGTCCTGGAACAGCGATCCCGGCGAGGGAGACCCGGAGGCGCTCGGCGCTTTTCCTAACGAGATGCTCGTCGAAATGGCAACCGTTGGACCGCCGGCGCACGCCTACGCGCTGATCGAGGACAGCCTAAGAAGCGCTAACGGCGAGAGCGTCGAAGGACAACGGGATCGAATATGCGACCTGTGGTCTCATTTCAGCAAAGTTGCGGCAGCCAACCCGTGGGCGTGGCAACGCTCCGCGTTGACCGCGCAGGATGTTCGCTCGGAGTCGGCGTCGAACCGGATGATCGCGTTCCCCTACACCAAATCGCTCGTCGCGAACAACACCGTCGACATGGCGTCTGCGGTCCTGCTCTGCGACGCAGACACAGCCCGCTCAGCAGGTATCGCGTCGGATCGGATCGTGTTTCCTCTAGTGGTCGCAGCGGCCCACGAGACGTGGCGTCTCGCCAACAGGGAACGCCTCCACCGCTGTCCCGCCCTTGAAGCTTGCGGCGCGGCGGCGTTCGGCCACGTCGGTGTCGGCCCCGACGACATCGCCAATGTCGACCTGTACGCGTGCTTTCCGTCGATCGTGGAGATTTCAGGGAAAGCCTTGGGATTCTCCCTCGAGAGATCTCTAACCGTGACGGGGGGCCTGGGTTTCGCCGGCGCGCCGGTCGGAAACGCGGTTGGACATTCGATAGCGGCGATGGTCTCTCAGCTCCGCAGCGGCGGCTACGGCCTGATCCACGGCAACGGAGGCGTCGCTACCAAGCACAACATCGGCATCTACAGCGACCGGCCGGTTTCGGCGTTCGAGTATTTAGACGTTCAGGATCGGGTGCTGACTTTGGAGACGCCGGAGCTTCAAGGCGACTTTGCTGGGGAAGTCCGGGTCGAAGCCGCGACGGTCGTATTCGATCGCAGCGGTCCATCCCATGTCCTCGCCTCGGTCTTGGACTCCGATGCACGAAGGGGTTGGGCGAGGTCAACGTCGGAAGAGATGATCGACGAAGTGCTCGGCGAGGGAATAGCCGGCAACGCCGGTTTCAGGATCGCCGACGGGACTTTAATCCTCTAGCGTCAGGCGGCGTTCTCGGATCCGGTCAGCGGCCGGACGGGGACTGTCGCAGTGTCGCGGCCCGATCGTAGGATCCTCCCCGGGCGTGCGTCGCTGAACGTCCCGTCTTCTACGATCACCTCGCCTGCCACAACCACCTCGTGGATGCCGACCGAGCCCCCGAAGACGCGTCCAGCGCCGCCGGGGAGGTCGTAGCGTGTCGACACGGGCGACGGTCCAATCCGTTCAGGGTCGAAGACGACCAGGTCGGACCATGCTCCTTCGGATATCACGCCCCGTCCGGTGAGACCGTAAAGCCCCGCGGGGCCGCCCGTGAGGTGTGACACCGCCTCTTCGAGGCTGAGCAGCCCGTGCTCGCGAACGGCTTTCGCTAGCACCGTAGTCGTGTAGTTGAAGGTGTCGATCATGTCGAGGTGCGCACCGGCGTCCGAAGCGCCGACGACCGCCCGGTGGTCGCGCCAGACATCGACACGCCGGCGCCACGACTCCACGTCTTGGCCTCGGTCCTGGTTCACGATGACCGTCTTCAGCTCGTCGGCTACGACCATGTCGGCGAGAGCGTCCCAAGCAGATTTGCCGATCTCGGCGGCGAAGTCGGCTACCGGCCTGCCTATGAAGGGCCGGCTCTTCGCGTCGAAAGTCTCGACGATCAGGTACTGGCCCCAGTTGGCGATCGAGCGCAGCGGCCCCTCCTGGCTTTGAGCCAACTCGTCCATGCGCAGCCGCCCGATCGGGTCGGCCAGCATCGTGAGCTTTTCCGTGTCGGGGAGCGCCATCAGCTTGTCCCAGCCCGGAAGGATGTCGAGGATGAAGCCGCTCTTGAAGTTGAGGCGGTTGCGCTGACTGTCGGGCAGGGTGAGCGCCACGACACGGCCTCCGAGGCCTCGCGCTAGGTCGCTTCCAGCGAGCTGGCGTTCGACGACTTCCGCGTTTCGAGAGTAGACGGCGAGGACGTTCCAGTTGATAGGACGGTTTGCGGCCCTGCTCATAGCCGCCATCAGCTCGAAGTTGCTTTCCTCGAAGGGGGGCGGTGCGGGGATGAACTCGAGGGTCGTCCCCGGGAACTCGCCGACCACCGAGCACAGCTCGACGAGCTCGTCCGAAGTGGCGTGGCGAGACGGCACCGGATCGCCGTTGTGGTCGTTGTGGGTCCGCGACCACGTCGACGAGAAACCTATCGCTCCAGCGGCGAGGCCCTTGCGGAGGAGGCCTTTCATGGCGTCAAGCTGTTCAGGGGTTGCTTGCGAGCCGACGGCGGCGTCGTGCATCACCGCCCGGCGCAGAGCTGAATGGCCGACCATGAAGGCTGCATTCGGCCCGAGCGTCGAGTCGAGACGATCGAAGAAGTCCTCCGTGGACCTCCAGTCCCAGCGAAGCCCCTGCTGAAGCGATTCGAGAGGCATTCCCTCAACTCTCGCCAGCATCCGCATCAGGTAGTCGGCGTCGTCGGCGTCCCCGGTGAGCGGTGCGATGCTGAAACCGCAGTTGCCTCCGACGACGGTAGTCACGCCATGCAACGGCGAAGGGCTGAGGGTCGGATCCCAGAACGCTTGGGCGTCGTAGTGGGTGTGGATGTCGACGAAACCGGGGCAAACAGCGAGGTCAGTCGCGTCTATCACCCGGCCGGCAGACCCCGCTATCGACCCGGGTGGCGCAATCTCGGCGACGCGCCCTTCAGACACCGCAATGTCAGCGTGCTTCGCCTGCGCACCGGTCCCGTCCACGACCAGGCCGTTTTTGACAAGGAGATCGAACATGTGCCGATCCTAGGCCCACGCACAGACGCAAGGCGGGGTGAGCGTGGTGCAACGGCGGCCTGCGGGCGGGTGCTGCCCACTTTGGCGTCGCGGCGCCTATCGTCGAGCGGTGCTTCGAAACACTCGTTCCAAACGGGCGTCCTGGTTGGCTCTGGTATGCGCATGTGCTCTGACGGCCGCCTCGTGCGGGGGGGCATCCGGAGGCGCGAAATCTGCGTCGGCAGCAGGAACGCCGCAGTCAGCCGGTACGTCGCAAGCCTCGACGTCGCCGACGACGGCGCACGCCGACCCGACCTCGACGTCATCCAGCTCGACTACGTCCACGACAGCCCCGGTTCCGGCTATCACGCCGCTTCGCGCCCCGGCGTCGCTCACCCCGATTGGTGGAGCCGGCGTCCAGGGCCAGGGGGTCTGGTCTCCGGCGGGGCGAACGGTGGGGGGCACCCCGGCGATCTATGAGACGAACCTCGTCCCTCCCGGGGGCAGCACCCCCGCCGGGGTAGCGTGGATGGACACACGACTGCTTTCCGCTCGCCTGTATTCCGGGTCGCTCAGCCCTGGCGGGGGGCCCTACATCTTCACGGCGCCTGTCCTGCCGGCGCAGGCGGCGTCGCTCGTGGCGGCGTTCAACGGCGGGTTCATGATGTCGGTAGCTCACGGCGGTTACTACACGGAGGGAAAGGTCATTGACCCCCTCGTTACCGGCGCCGCGTCGCTGGTCATCTACTCCGACGGGTCGGTCAACGTAGGCGCGTGGGGATCCGACGTTTCCATGACATCAAACGTCGTTGCCGTCCGCCAGAACCTGGTTCCGTTGGTCGCAAACGGCCAGCCGACTGCCTTGGCGTCCACCCCGTACTGGCTTGACTGGGGGGCGACCTGCGGTGTCAACACCTGCGTGGGCGCCGGAATCGAGAACCAGTGGCGCTCCGGTCTCGGCATCACTGCGGACGGGGCGCTCGTCTATGTGACCGGTCCTTCGCTTGCGCCGATGCAGTTGGCGCAGCTTCTCGTGGCTGCCGGGGCGATTCGAGGGATGCAGCTCGACATCAACCCGAACTGGACTGTCCTCGCGACATACAACCCTCCGCCGGGCGGCTTGGCGTCCCCGGCGAACGGTTCGAAGCTCGTGGCTTCGACAGTGCAAGGTCCTGCGACGTTCTTCGAGGCAGCCTGGGCGCGTGACTTCGTTACAATGTCCGCTCGTATAGCGACCGGTGGTTGAACCGTTGGCGAATGGAGCGCTCCCGATAGTGGATGACGATTTGGCGGGGCAGGAGAGCGACGGCGCCGTCAAACCCGACGCCGACGTGTTCGCGAAGGCCGCCGACCCCCGGCTCGAGGAATGGCGCGGGGCCCAGTCGATGGGCCTGCTGCCTTTCTACCGTGCGGTCGAAGGTGAAGTAGGGCCGCGCTCTGTATTCGAGGGGCGACCGGTCGTGATGCTCGGCTCCAACAACTATCTCGGACTTACCGCGGACCCGAGGGTGCGCCGGGCGGCCCGCGACGCCGTCGACCGGTACGGGACCGGTGTGACGGGGAGCCGGCTTCTCAACGGGACGCTGCCGATGCACACCGAGCTCGAAGAGCTGATCGCCGACTGGATGGGCGCAGAAGCGGCGCTCGTCTACACGACCGGGTACGTGGCTAACCTCGGCCTGCTCGGCTCGATGATCGGCCCCGACGACGCTGTAGTCGTTGACTCGGCCGCGCACGCCAGCCTCGTCGACGGGGCCCGGTACTCCACCGGAACGCTTCGAGCTTTCCGCCACAACAGGCCGAACAGTCTGCGCCGTGCTCTGCGCAGTTGGCGGGAGCAGCCGGCGTCGGGGGGTGTGATGGTGGCCGTCGACGGTATCTACTCGATGGAGGGCGACTCGGCTCCTTTGACGGAGATAGCGTCTATTTGCCGCAGTTTCGGTGCCCGGCTCCTCGTGGACGAGGCTCACGCCTTGGGTGTGGTAGGTCCGAGCGGTGCCGGCACGGCGGCCGCTGCGGGCGTTGAAGCCGATCTGGTTGTAGGGACTTTCTCGAAGTCGCTTGCCAGCTGCGGAGGTTTCGTGGCCGGCCCGCGCGAGGTAATCGACTACCTGACGATCACCTGCAGGCCGCTCATGTTCACTGCTTCGGGGGTCCCCGCCGCGCTTGCTGCGGCTCTCGAGGCGGGTCGGATCGCCCGCGACGAGGACTGGCGGCGCGAATCGGTGCTGGCGAGGGCCGGGCAGCTTCGAAGCGGCCTCGCAGACCTTGGTTTCGACGTCGGCGACTCCTCTGGGAGCGCGATCGTGCCGGTTTGGGTGGGCGACGTGTGGCAAGCCGGACTTCTGTGGAACGCACTTTTGTCTCACGGGGTCTACACGAACTGCGCGATACCCCCCGCGGTCCCCAAGGCGCTCCTTCGCACGTCTGTCATGGCGACCCACACCGAAGCAGACATCGCGCAGGCTCTTAGTGCCTTCGAGCGGGCACGCGACGAGGTCGCGGGCCTAAGCGACGCACCGTAACCCCGGTGAAAGGCTGGTCATAGCCGCAGCTGGTAGAGGCGCCACACCTTCGACCGGTGGGCGCCCATCGCTGCAAGCTGATCGTTGATCTGGTGGTTGCTCGCGAGCGTCCAGGACGCTTCCGCAGTCTCGATGTGCGGGTCGGCCATGAGCCGCTCGACGATCTCCCGGTAGAGCAGGGGGCCGAGGGCTAGATGCTGGTAGTCCGGGCGGACGCCGAGTGCCCAGACCCTTGCCCGAGTGACCGTCTTTGATTCTCGTAGGAGCGGGTACCAGCCGAGCGGGAACAGCCTTCCGCTTCGTACTTTGCGCATCACCTGGTTCAGGTCGGGGACGGCGAGGCACACTGCGACGACGGTGCCGTCGAGGGTCTCCAGGCCGAACGCCCACTCCGGACGGATCACTGTCTTCAGTTGTCGCGCCAGGTGGCGGACCTCGGGTTCCGGCATCGGCGCGAACGCCCAGTTGTTCTGCCAGGCGGCGTTGTAGATCTCGAAGAAGCGGCTCACTTCGGCGTCGAAGTCCGACATGTCGATGCTTCTGGCTCGAACCCCGGCGCGCTTTTCGATGCGTGCGAGGGTTCTCTGCTGGCGTTCGGAGAGAGTCGTGGCCGACCGCTTGAAGCGCCACGCCCACAGGTCCATCGACTGCTCCCATCCGTAGCTGGTCCAGAGACGCTCGTAGTACGGCGGGTTCTCCAGTGTCAGCAGAGCGGCGGGGTCCTCGAATCCGTCGACGAGCAGTCCGAGCTCGTCGTTGGTTGTGAAGTTGGCTGGGCCGATGACAGTGTCGGCGCCCCCGAGACGGGCCCACATGCGCGCAGCGTCGAAGAGTGCACCGGACGCCTCGGCGTCGTCGAAGCAGTCGTAGAAACCGACCCAGGCCCAGTTGCAGGAGTGGTAGCTATTGAACTGGCTGTCGATGCACGCCGCGATGCGACCAACCGGTCGCCCGTTGCGGAAGGCTACCCACAACGCCGTCTTTTGATGGTCCGTCGCCGGATGCTTGGGGGAGAGCCTGTCGTAGACACTGATCCGAAGCGGAGGGATCCAGGCCGGGTTTTCTCCGTGAATGCGAAAGGGCACGTCGACGAAGGTCCGCCGGCCGGTCAGCCTCCTCATCTGACGTATCTGCACTGCAGTCATCCAGGCAATCTACGCAAGGGACCGCGCGGGTTGCCAGCACGTCGCGCGGACGAGGCCGGCGGTGTGTGGGAGGGGGCAGGGGCGGCCAAGGCGCTGCGGCGGGGCCGGGCGACGGGGAGGCGCCGACGCAACGCTACGTGGCAAGCTGGCTTGTGATGTTCGATACAGATGCGTGCTTCCCGACGAGTGCTGGCTATGAGTGATCCCCGGGCAGGCGACTCCCGATCGGGTGAGTCCGATACCGGCTTGCCGCCGCTCCCGCCCGTGGAGGTGGTCCGCCCGGGGCTGTGGAGCGTGCCGGTCCCGATCCCGAACAACCCGCTGCGCTACGTCCTCGTCTACCTCTTCGAGACGCCCGACGGAGCGTACCTGGTCGACGCCGGTTGGAACACCGACGAGGCTTACGAGACGCTTGTCGCCGGCGTCGAGACCGCCGGATTCGCGATATCCGATGTGCGCGGTGTCGTCGTCACCCACATCCACCCCGACCACTACGGGCTTGCGGGCCGTGTCCGTGAGGCCTCAGGCGCGTGGGTCGCTCTTCACCCGGCCGATGCGGCGCTGATCGAGGACCGCTACGACGAGCCGTCCGATCTCTTGGAGAGGATCGCTGTGATGCTTCGCAGGGACGGGGCACCCGAAGAGGAGATAGCTGAGCTTCGCGACGCGTCGATGCCGATCCGCTCCTGGGTGTGGGCGGTGCCCCCCGACGTCATGGTCAACGACGGCGACAAGGCCGAAATCCCTGGTTGGGACGTTTCGGTGATCTGGACTCCGGGACATTCACCGGGCCATATCTGCCTTTACGAGGCGTCGAACCGGCTGATGCTGTCCGGTGACCATGTCCTTCCTCGGATAACGCCGAACATCTCGTTTCATCCCCAGGCCGGAGCTGATCCCCTCGGGGACTTTCTGATGTCGCTCGACAAGGTCGCAGCGTTCGACGCGGACGAGGTTCTTCCTGCTCACGAGCACCGGTTCGTCGACCTGCAGGGACGCGTCTCGGAGTTGAAGAAGCACCACAGCGAGCGCTTCGACGAGGTGGTCGACGCGATCCAATCCGGCAAGGACACCACCTGGGAGATCGCCAGCGCTATGACTTGGAGCCGGCCGTGGGAGCAGATTCGAGGGTGGATGCGCCGTGCCGCGACCGGCGAGACGCTCGCGCATCTCAACTATCTGCGCAACCAGGGGATCCTCGTGGAACGTGTGGGAGAACCGTCACGATGGGCGGTCAGCGACGTGCAACATCGCGCATGACCTCTCCGCCCGGCAACTGGAATTTCGCGGACGTCTGGGACGTCGTTGCCGACACCTTCCCTGACCGTCTCGCCGTTGCGCAGGGCGACCGGCGGCTGTCATGGGGCGAGCTCGACTTGCGGGCGACCAACGTCGCAAGTTCACTCCGGGAGGTCGGGCTGAAGTCAGGGGCGAAGGTGGCCCAGTATCTCTACAACTGCCCGGAGTACATCGAGGTGGTGTACGCGTGTTTCAAGGCGAGCCTCGTGCCTGTCAACACCAACTACCGCTACAGCGAGTCGGAGCTTATTTACCTCTGGGAGAACTGCGATGCGGAGGCGGTCGTCTTCCACGCCTCGTTCGCCCAGCGGGTGGAGACGATCAAAGACAAACTTCAGGCGGTGCGCCTGTGGCTGTGGGTCGCAGAGGAAGGGTTCGAGTGCCCGCCTTGGGCGACGCCGTACGAGGATGCCACGATTTCAGGTGCCTCGTCCGGGTTGGAGCACTCCCGGAGCGGCGACGATCTCCTCTTCATCTACACCGGCGGCACGACTGGAATGCCGAAGGGGGTGATGTGGCGCCAGGACGACCTCTTCGACGTCCTGAACCGCACCGGCGGGGTTCGCTACCCGAAGGACGGCACGCTCGACGACGTGCGGGCGACGCTCCAAGGTCCTCTGCGCCATCCGCCGGGACGTCTCGTTCCCGGGCCTCCGCTCATGCACGGGACCGGCCTTTTCACAGCTATGTCGGTCATGGCGTGCGCAGGTTCGATCTTGATGCCCGAAGGGCGGCACTTCGATCCGGTCACGCTGCTGGACCTGATCGCCACCGAGCGGGTAACCGAGATGTCTATCGTCGGCGATGCGTTCGCCAAGCCCATCCTGGCTGCGCTCAACGCAGAGCCAGGCCGCTGGGATATATCGTCACTTTGGCTGATCGTGAGCTCCGGTGTGATTTGGTCGGCTGAGACCAAGCAAGGCATGCTCCGCCACAATCCGCGCCTGGTGCTCGTCGACACGCTCGGCTCTTCTGAGGCGATAGGCATCGCGCGCTCAACTTCGACCTCGTCGGGGGTGTCTGGCACCGCCGGCTTCTCTTTAGGCGCCGACACCGTCGTGATCGGCGACGACGGCCGGTTCGTCGAGCCGGGTTCGGGGGAGAGGGGACTGGTGGCCCTCCGTGGAAGGGGACCGGTCGGCTACTACAAGGACGAGACGAAGACCGCGGCGACGTTCAGGATCATCGACGGGGAACGCTGGAGCGTGCCGGGCGACTACGCAACCGTGGCAGCCGACGGTTCGCTACAACTGCTCGGGCGAGGCTCGGTGTGCATAAACAGCGGCGGCGAGAAGATCTTCCCCGAGGAGGTCGAGCAGGCGCTCGTGACTCACCCGGACGTCGCCGATGCCGTCGTCGTCGGTGTACCCGACGACCGTTTCGGGGAGATGGTCGTAGCCGTCGTCGAGCCGGCCGGGCCGCAGGCCCCTGCGCTCGGCGATCTCGCCGAGTGGTCCCGGCGGACTCTCGCCGGCTACAAGGCACCGCGACGCCTCGTGGTTGTGGACAGCGTTGGGCGATCCCCGAGTGGCAAAGTCGACTACCGGCGGCTTCGCGACCTCGCCTTGGAGTCGCTTGGGCTGGCGGGGCGAGGCGAGCGAGGTCTGGCGACTCCGGCGGCTGCGCCTTCAGGGGCTGCGCCTTCAGGGGCTGCGCCTTCAGGCGGTGCGGCTTCCTGACTTCGCCAGGTCACCCGGCGATCTACGACGTCCTTGTCGGTCTTCACGTGACGTTCGCGATCGTCGGCTTCGGGTCGGTTGCGCTGAGCGGGGCTTACGGGATGGTCGCAAGGGGAGGCAACCTCGGCGAACTGAGGCGCTACCTGTCCGGGCGTACCTCCGCGTCGCTCGGTGTGATCATCGCGCCGGTCTTCGGGATAGCGGCCATGTCAGTTCGCCCCGGCGGATCCGAATACGGCCAGCTCTGGGCGATCGCCGGCATGGTGGTATGGCTCCTCGCCGGGACCTTGCTCTTCGCTGTGGTCCGGCCCACCGAGGCGCGGCTCCGCTCAAAGGCAACCCCCGTAGACGAGTTGCGGCCGTACGCGACGCGACTGGCATGGGCCGGCGCTGCGAGCGACCTATTGTTTCTGGGGGCCTTGCTGATGATGGTCACACAACCCCGCTGACTCTAAACCTCTACAGGAACTTTAGGTGCGCATGTCGGACTCAACAGACGTCCCCGAGTCAGAACTTCTAGAGGACTTCCGGCTTGCGCTGATCTCGCGGTTCCTAGACGACAGGGAGATCTCCCTCCAAAAACAGAGCAGAGTCTTCTTTCAGATCTCCGGGGCCGGCCACGAGGCGTTGGCGCTCGGCTTGGCGCGCTATCTCCGCCCCGCCTACGACTGGTTCTTCCCGTACTACAGGGACCGGGCGCTCGTACTGGCCCTCGGCGTGAGCCCGTACGAGATGCTCCTCCAGGCAGTCGGATCCGCCGAGGACCCTGCGTCGGGTGGACGCCAAATGCCGTGCCATTGGGGTAACAAGGCGCTCAACATCGTCACCCAGTCGTCGGCGACCGCAAGCCAGTGCCTTCCGGCCGTCGGCTGCGCCGAAGCTGGACGGTACATCACCAGGCTTTCCGGCCTGCCGGGCTGCGAGGCGCAAGGGGACGAGGTCACCTACGTGTCGCTCGGCGAGGGAGCGACCTCCGAAGGGGAGTTCTGGGAGAGCCTGAGCTCGGCGTGCACGCTTCACCTGCCCGTCTTATTCGTCGTTGCGGACAACGGATACGCCATCTCGGTGCCGTCGTCCGACCAGGCTCCCGCCCCGATCTCGGAGCTTGTCGTCGGATTCCGCGGTCTCAACGTGCGGACAGTGGACGGCACCGACTATCTGGAAGTACGTCGCGTCGCACAGGAGGTTCTGGAGCAGGTTCGTGCAGGGGTCGGACCGGCGCTGCTGCACGCCTCTGTCACCCGGCCCTATTCGCACTCCTCCGCGGACACCCAGAGCAAATACCGCTCCGCCGAGGAGCTCGCCACCGAGGCGGAAAAGGATCCGCTGATCAGGATGCGAGACGCAATCCTGCGGCGCGGCCAGACCGACGAATCGCAGCTCGAGGCGATGCGCACTGAAGCCCGAGACCTCGTCGCTGACGCGGCCCGTCGGGCGTTGGCCGCCCAGCGGCCCGATCCTGGGACGGTCAGGACTCACGTCGTCGCCGCATGTGAAGTCGAGTCGACCGAGGAGCCGGAAAGCCGCCCCGGGCAGGAGACGGTGGCGCTCGGGGAGGCTATCCGCCTGACGCTACGCGAGGCGATGGCGACAGACGAGAGGATCAGGGTCTTCGGGGAGGACGTGGCCGACGCGAGGGAGCAGATCCTCGCCCGGGTGGAAGGCAAAGGCGGGGTCTTCGGAACGACGTTCGGCTTGCAGAGGCAGTTCGGACTCGCACGCTGCTACAACACTCCGCTTGCGGAGGCCGACATCGTCGGTCGTGGCGTCGGCCAGGCGATCCGGGGTCTGCGGCCGGTCGCAGAGGTGCAGTTCTTCGACTACATCTGGACTGCTATGCAGCAGATCAAGACCGAAGCTGCGACCATACGGTGGCGTTCTAACGGGGCCTTTACGTGTCCGCTGGTGATCAGGGCCCCAATCGGCGGATACCTTTCGGGCGGCGCAATTTGGCACTCACAGTCAGGGGAGTCGATTTTCGCGCACGTACCTGGTTTGACGGTGGTGATGCCATCGCGTGCTAGTGACGCTGTCGGGCTGCTGCGGACCGCGCTCCTAGCCGAAGATCCTGTTCTTTTTCTGGAGCACAAACACCTTTTACGCCAGTCCTACACAAAGACCGCGTTCCCGCCGCCCGAATACCGGATCGGCTTCGCGAAGGGTCGCGTAGCGAAGGAGGGCGACGACATAACGATCGTGACTTGGGGTGCGACGGTGGAAAAGTCGATTCAGGCGGTCGCAACGCTCGGCGGGGCGACGGCAAGGGTGATCGACCTTAGAAGCATCGTGCCTTGGGACAAAGAGCTTGTCGCGGAGTCGGTGTCACGTAGCGGACGGGTCATGGTGGTCCACGAGGACATCCTGACCGGAGGGTTCGGAGGTGAGGTCGCAGCGTGGATAGGCGAAAACTGCTTCGCGGACCTCGACGCACCCGTGATCCGCGTCGGAGCCGCCGACACCCACGTCGCATACGAACCGGACCTCGAGAGCGCGATCCTCCCTCAGGTCACGACGATCGCCGCCGCCGCAAGACGGCTCCTCGAGTACTGAAAGACGGAATTCGAATAGAAGTTAGTAAGACTTCCAACTAAAATTGCACCGTGAGCGACCTTCATCGCCCGGTGAACCCGGTACGTTTCGTTACAGCGGCCAGCCTCTTCGACGGCCACGACGCCGCAATCAACATCATGCGCCGGCTTTTGGTGGCCCAAGGCTGCGAGGTCATCCACCTCGGGCACAACCGATCTGTCGACGAGGTTGTCACCGCTGCTGTTCAAGAAGACGTCGGGGGGGTCGCCGTGAGCTCCTATCAGGGTGGCCACGTCGAGTACTTCAGCTATCTCCTCGATCGTCTCCGTGCGGAGGGGCGCCCCGACATCCGTGTCTATGGCGGCGGCGGCGGGACGATCGTCGCCTCTGAGATCGAAGAGCTGCACTCCTACGGGGTGGCGCGGATCTTCTCGCCCCACGACGGGCAATCCCTCGGCCTGGATGCGATGATCAACCTGCTGGTATCCGACTGCGACAGACCGCCGTCCGGCTTCGATCCCGCCGAGCTGGAGGCGATCCGCGAGGGTGACCATCGAAGCGTAGCGAGTGCCATCTCTGCGGCTGAGAACTCGACGCTCGACGCGGACAGCCGTGCTTACATAGCTCGTCTAGCGGCGTCGAACCCCGCGCCCGTGCTCGGGATCACCGGGACCGGAGGGTCCGGAAAGTCGTCGCTCACAGACGAACTCGTCGGGCGCTTCCGGATAGACCAGGAAGGAAAAATTCGCATCGCGGTGCTTGCCGTCGACCCCACCAGACGCCGGGGCGGTGGAGCCCTGCTCGGCGATCGGATCCGCATGAACTCGATAGACGTCGCCCACCAAGGCCACGGCGGCGTGTACTTCCGGTCCTTCGCGACCCGAGGCTCGGCGTCCGAGCTGCCGGGCTGCGTCGACGATGCGATTGCCATCTGCCGAGCCGGCGGGTTCGACCTGGTGATCGTAGAGACCCCTGGTATCGGTCAGGGCGACGCGGAGGTCGTCTCCCACGTCGACTTTCCCCTCTACGTCATGACGCCGGAGTTCGGATCCCCGTCGCAGCTGGAGAAGATCGACATGCTCGACTTCGCCGGCGCCGTCGCGATCAACAAGTTCGAGCGTAGAGGGGGAGCCGACGCGCTGCGCGACGTACGGCGCCACCTTGCGCGAAGCGGCGAGCACAAAGGGGTCGCCCTCGACGAGCTGCCAGTATTCGCGACCGTCGCTTCGCGCTTTGCCGACGACGGCGTCACCGCCCTCTACCAGCACCTTCGCGACCAGCTTGCGGCCAAAGGGCTCGAGGTATCGCCGGGTGTCCTTGCGCGCCAGGCCGGGAGGGTGTCGACGCGGGGTCACTCGATCGTCCCGGCCGCCCGGACGCGTTACCTGGCCGAAGTGTCGGAATCAGTCCACTCCTATCACGGCGAAACGCGCCGCCTCGCCGCCGCCGCAGGCCGACGCCAGGCTCTCCGGGAGGTCCTGGCGATGCTCGACGCGCAAAGCGTCGGCCACCGAGACGTCGGTCATTTGGCCGGCGAATTGGAGGCACAGTTCGATCCTTCCGCCAGGCGACTCTTGGAGGAGTGGCCGAAGCGCGCCGAGGATGCATCGGATCCGTCGCTGTCGAGAACGTCGCTTTCGGGTACGAGCGTGCCGAGGGTTGCCGTTCCCCGATTCTCGGGCGACGACGACTTGCTCAGATGGCTTCGCTCCGAGAATCTTCCGGGGGAGTTCCCTTACACGGCTGGGGTTTTCGCGCTGAAAAGGCAGGGGGAGGATCCGGCGAGAATGTTCGCCGGGGAGGGCGATGCTGCGAGAACGAACAGGCGGTTCCACCTGCTCTCCGAGGGCCAGCCGGCGACGCGTCTGTCGACGGCTTTCGACTCGGTGACGCTCTACGGGTTCGACCCTGACCGTCGCCCGGACATCTACGGCAAGGTAGGCAACTCGGGCGTGTCGATTGCCACTCTCGACGACATGCGCGACCTGTACCGGGGATTCGACCTCTGCGACCCTTCGACGTCGGTGTCGATGACCATCAACGGGCCCGCCCCGACGATCCTCGCCATGTTCTTCAACGCGGCGATCGACGACCAGCTGGAGCGCTTCTCAGTCGAACATTCGCGCCCCGCGACGCCCGACGAGACGGCGGGTATCCGGGCGTCGACGCTCGAGCGGATCCGTGGGACGGTGCAGGCCGACATCTTGAAAGAGGACCAGGGGCAGAACACGTGCATCTTCTCCACCGAGTTCTCCCTTCGCGTGATGGGCGACATCCAGGAATGGTTCATAGCGAACTCGGTGAAGAACTTCTATTCCGTCTCGATCTCCGGTTACCACATCGCCGAGGCGGGAGCCAACCCGATAAGCCAGCTGGCATTCACCCTCGCCAACGGCTTCACCTACGTGGAGGCCTACCTCGCTCGGGGCATGCGCGTCGACGACTTCGCACCGAACTTCTCGTTCTTTTTTTCCAACGGAATGGACCCCGAGTACACCGTGATCGGCCGGGTCGCGAGGCGGATCTGGGCGATTGCCATGCGCGACCGCTACGGGGCGTCCGAACGCTCGCAGAAGCTCAAATACCACATCCAGACTTCGGGGCGGTCACTCCACGCGCAGGAGATGGCGTTCAACGACATCCGGACGACGCTGCAGGCCCTTTGCGCCATCTACGACAACGCCAACAGCCTCCACACGAACGCCTACGACGAAGCGGTCACGACGCCGAGCGCCGAGTCGGTACGTCGGGCTCTCGCGATCCAGCTGATCATCAACCGGGAGTGGGGGCTCGCCGGAAACGAGAATCCTCTCCAGGGGAGTTTCATAGTCGAGGAGCTGACCGACCTGGTCGAAGAGGCCGTTCTTGCGGAGCTGGATCGCCTGGCTGAGCGCGGCGGGGTCCTCGGCGCGATGGAGACCGGCTATCAGCGAGGCAGGATCCAAGACGAGTCGATGCTCTACGAGACAGCCAAGCACGACGGGACGCTACCGATCATCGGGGTCAACACTTTCCGCAACCCCGGGGGGGACGCAGTGCCGCCGAAACTCGAACTCGCCCGGTCGACCGAGGACGAAAAGACGAGCCAGCTGCGACGCCTGGAAGCCTTCCATGCACGCCACGCGGAGGCCCGCCCGGCGGTGCTCGCACGTTTGGCTGAAGCGGCGCTGTCGGGCGCTAACGTGTTCGAGGTGCTGATGGACGCTGTGCGGTTCGCGAGCCTAGGCCAGATCACCGACGCCCTGTTCGAGGTTGGTGGCAGCTACCGGCGCAACGTGTGAGCAACGTGTGAGCAACGTGTGATCAGCAGCGGCGAGGACGAGCGCCTCGCGGCGGGCATCGCACGCGAGGCGGGTGACCTGCTCGTTTCCCTCCGCCAGTCTGGCTTGAGAGGGCGGGAGCTCGGCGACAGGGGAGACGCCGAGGCGAACAGCCTGATCATAGGGCGGCTCAGCGCGCGACGTCCGGGTGACTCGATCCTGAGCGAGGAGTCACCGGACGACCAACGAAGGTTGCAGGCCGACCGGGTGTGGATAGTCGACCCTCTGGACGGCACCCGCGAGTATCGAACGCCTGGGCGCAGCGACTGGGCGGTGCACATAGCCCTATGGTGTCGTGGGGTCGGCCTGTCGGCGTCGGCGGTGGCTCTTCCGGCGTCGGGGCTTGTGTACACCTCCGCGACGTCGCAGCTTCGAGTTACCGAACGACGCGAGGAGGACGGGGACCCTTTGCTCATAGCGGTCAGCGCGAGCCGCCCACAGCCGGAGGCCGAAGCGGTCGCCGAGGCCACCGGATACCGACTGGTGCGTATCGGATCCGCAGGGGCGAAAGTGATGGCCGTGCTAAACGGCGAGGTCGACGCCTACATTCACACCGGGGGTCAGTGGGAGTGGGACTCCGCCGCCCCTGTGGGCGTGGCACTCGCCGGCGGCCTGCACGCGTCGAGAGTCGACGGCTCCGAGCTCGTCTACAACCAGGCTCACCCTTACGTCCCGGACCTGGTCGTGTGCCGGCCTGAGGTGGCCGGAATTCTGCTCGACGCCTTGGACGCTCAGCGGCTCGGCAGGAGCGAGTAGCCGGGGAAGTTCCCGTAAAGCCGCTCGTCGGGTCCTTCGGGGCCGTAGGTGACAGCCTGGACGAGCAGATCGCCGCCGACGAAGGCGCCTTTCCAGGAGTGCCCGAGGCCTCCGAAGACCTCTTCGCGGTCGCCGCGGCTGCGCGGTTTGTTGATGCCTACCTTGAAGGACTGCAGCTGCTCGCCGACACGCGCGGCGAACTCCAGGTCGTCGGTTGCGAGCGACCCGACGAGCGAGCCGTTGCTTGCGTTCATCGCTGCGAGCAGTTCGGA
>JAKCEB010000207.1 GCA_021838305.1 Actinomycetes bacterium
CGACACCACCCGCCAGAACGCCCCCGGGTCCGGGGTTCCGACAGGCTTACCTTCGTAAAGCACGGTCGTAGCCCCAGCGAGGAGCGGCGCGTAGACGATGTAGGAATGCCCGACCACCCACCCTACGTCGCTGGCAGCCCAGAACACCTCGCCGGGCTCGACCCCGTAGATGTTGGGGATACTCCAGGCGAGCGCCACCGCGTGGCCGCCGTTGTCGCGCACGACACCCTTCGGGACGCCGGTCGTACCCGACGTGTAGAGAATGTAGAGCGGATCTGTCGCCGCCATAGAGGTACAGCCGACAGGACCCGCCGCCGCCATAGCGTCGTGCCAGTCGAAATCCCTGCCTGGGGTCATGGCTGCTTGCGCCTGCGGGCGCTGGAGGATCAGGCATGCCTGAGGCGGGTAGGCGGCTTCCGCGAGGGCAAGGTCGAGCAGCGGCTTGTACTCCACGACCCGCGCCCCCTCGATCCCACATGACGCCGAGATCACGACCTTCGGGCGGGCGTGGTCCACCCGGACGGCCAGCTCGTGCGGGGCGAAACCCCCGAAGACCACCGAGTGCACCGCCCCCAAGCGGGCGCATGCGAGCATTGCCATTACAGCCTCGGGGACCATCGGCATGTAGATGACCACCCGGTCGCCGGCCGTCACCCCGAGGCCGGCGAGGACACCCGCCAGGCGCGCTACCTCGTCGCGCAACTCCCGGTAGGTGTAGCTCCGCTTGGTCGCGGTTACCGGGCTGTCGTAGAGGAGAGCCGTCTGGTCGGCCCTTCCCCCCTCGACGTGGCGGTCGAGAGCGTTGAAGCAGGTGTTCAGCCGGGCACCGGGAAACCATCGGTAGAAGGGCGGGCGGCTCGAATCGAGAATCCTCGCCCCAGGCGGGGTGTCCCATGCGATCGCCCCCGCAGCCTCCCGCCAGAACCCTTCAGGATCGGCGATGCTGCGCCGGTACACGTCCTCGTAGCTAAGCGGGTTCGCCGTCGAAGCTGCTACGTCGGATACTGACATTGGCTATGCCTCCTGTAGTAAGGGATCGTCCTCTTCGCACTCGGGTGCCCCGTCAGTGACACCGGGATGGCTGTCGATTGATGCTGGGCGTGCACCAGCGCGCGCCGCCGTTGCTGCTCGCTTCGAGCGTAATCCGCTAGATCGCCACGTCCAGTGCCGAAGGTCACAAACTTAAGCCCGCCTGGTTGGCTGACGTCCTGACCGCCTCCGGGGTTGTTCTTTGGGCGTGACGCTTGGCGGTGATCGCGGCTTGGTTCTGGGCCGACGAGGTCGAACATGTCGGCGTCCCGGCCGTCCTCCTTGCGAACGAGGGTCGCTTTGAGGCCCAGACGCCGGCGGCTTTGGATGTCTTGCGACGAGTTTCTTGGACCGTCGCTTGAGGTGCGCCACTGCCGCTGTACGGATTCGGGTGCGAGGCTCGCCGGTGACCGTCAAATTTGGTCAGGATTTTCGTGTCGGAAAAGTTTTGTACCAGGAAGTGCGTTTTCTAAGCGAGGGCTGGTACAGGATTTTTTGGGATCGGAGATCGTGTACCAAAAGGTGCGAAAAAACGCTTCAAATGGTCAGGCTGTGTACGCAACGCGAAGATCCTGACCAATTTGAACATCCCTTGGTGCCCCCGGGCATTTGGCCGTGTCCGGATACCACCGATTCTTGTCGACGGCTCGAGCCCGTTTCGATGCTCGGCCAGGATGGCCGCTTCGCTTTCGAATCTGCTGAACAGAGCCGGCAGGTCCCGATGTGCCATCCGGTTGCCGTCGAGGTCGGCTACGCGGCCCGAAGTCCTGGCGACTACCTAGCGCTCACCGAGCGCCTCTGATCATTTCCGATGGTGCCGACGACAGATGCGGAGCACCGACGAGCCCTCGAAGTCCAGGGCGCACTAGCCGCCCGCAGCGAGCACAGCGCTTTCTCTCGTGTGGACGCTCTGGTCTGCGCAACGGCAGAAGCGCGGAACTTGACCGTGCTGCACTGCGACGCCGACTTCGAGCTTCTTGCTCGAATCACCAGACTGCGCGGCTGATACGAGAGGCGACTGTGGATTCCGCAGAAGGGCGGTGCTTCTCGCTGCGACTGGACTCAATAAACTAAAGGAGGAAGGATTGTTATGACCGGTCATCGCACATGGGATCAGGTTCGCTCTGTTGGCCTCGACAGCCCCACGAGCGAACAGCGCAACGCTGCCCGAGTAGAAATCGATTCCAAGGTTGCCGGCTACCAATCGACCTTGAGTCAGCTTCGCAGGCCCCGGGGGATGACCCAGGTGGCCCTGGCGGAGAGCTTGGGTGTGACTCAGAGCCAGGTCAGCCGTCTGGAACATCAAGCTGACCTTTACCTTTCCAGCCTGCGGAACTATGTCCGTCAGCTGGGCGGAGATTTGCAACTTCGGGCGGTCTTCGAGGAAGGAGACTGGGCCGAACTTTCGCTGGCCGACTTGGATGAGTCCGGAGAAGAGTTCGTTCCTGCGCCAGCGTCTGATCCTTAAGGCTGTGCGGTGGCCGCACCATCTGCGGAGTTGTTCTTTGGGCGTGACGCTCGGCGGTGATCGAGGCCGGATTTTAGGCCGGCCAGGTGACGGTTTCGGCGTCGCTGATTTGGTAGGCGTAGCCTTGCTCGGCCAGGAAGCGTTGCCTGCGCGCGGCGAAGTCTTGGTCGTTGGTGTCTCGTGAAACGACTGCGAAGAACCTTGCTTGGCGTCCGTCGGCTTTCGGGCGGAGCACTCTGCCGAGCCGTTGGGCCTCTTCTTGGCGGCTGCCGAAGCTGCCCGAGACTTGTATCGCCACGGATGCTTCGGGGAGGTCTATCGAAAAATTCGCGACTTTTGACACTACGAGCACCTCGATCAGGCCTTGGCGGAACTGGCTGTAGAGGACTTCGCGTTGGCGTGTAGGGGTTTTCCCGGTGAGAACTGGGGCGTCGAGGCGCCGGGCGAGCTCTTCGAGCTGGTCGATGTACTGGCCGATCACCAGTGTCGGTTCGCCATGGCTCACGGCTAGGTCGCAGAGGCGTTCGACGACGGCGAGCTTCGAGCGGGCGGTTGCGCCTACCCGGTATCGTTCTTCGGGCTCGGCGAGCGCGTAAGCCATGCGCTCGTCGTCGCTCAGCGTCACTCGCACCTCGGTGCACACGGCGGGGGCGATCCAGCCTTGGGCTTCGATGTCGCGCCAGGGGGCGTCGAAGCGTTTCGGGCCGATGAGGCTGAACACGTCGGCTTCACGGCCGTCCTCGCGCACGAGGGTCGCTGTGAGGCCGAGACGCCGGCGGCTTTGGATGTCGGCTGTCATGCGGAAGACCGGGGCTGGCAGGAGGTGCACCTCGTCGTAGACGATGAGACCCCAGTCCTCGGCGGAGAATATCTCGTGGTGGGGGTACAGGCCGCCGCGCCGGGAGGTGAGGATCTGGTAGGTGGCGATAGTGACCGGCCGGATGTCCTTGCGTTCTCCCGAGTACTCACCCACGTCGTCGGCTCGCAGCGTCGTGCGGGCAAGAAGCTCGTCGCGCCACTGTCGGGCGGCGACGATGTTGGTCACCAAGATCAGGCTGTGCGCTCCCGCCTCGGCCATCGCTGCGATCCCCACCAGGGTCTTGCCTGACCCGCAGGGCAGTACCACTACGCCGCTGCCCGAAGCGCTGAAAGCTTCGACCGCGTGGCGTTGATACGAACGGAGGGTGAAAGACTCTGGGCCTGCCACCTCGATGGGAAAAGACGCCCCGTCGACATATCCGGCCCTGTCGTCGGCGGGCCAGCCGGCTTTGACGAGCGCCTGCTTGAGCCGGCCGCGCTCCGAGCCCGGCACGACCACAGTCGAGGCGTCGATTCGAGCACCGACGAGCGGTGCCACCGTCTTGGCGCGCAGAACCTCCTCGAGGACCGCAATGTCGCCGCTTCGCAGCACCAGCCCGTGTCGGGGGTCCACCTCGAGGATCAGACGACCGTAGCGGTCCATCGTCTCGGCTACACCTACGAGGAGAGCTTGGGGGACCGGGTAGCGCGACCAGCGCAGGAGCGCGTCAACGACTTGCTCGGCGTCGTGCCCGGCGGCGCGGGCGTTCCACAATGCGAGAGGTGTGACCCGGTAGGTGTGCACGTGCTCGGGGGAGCGCTCCAGCTCCGCGAAGGGGGCTATAGCCGCCCTGCACTCGGCCGAGTCGGGGTGGCCGACCTCCAAGAGCAGCGTCTGGTCGGACTGCACGATGAGCGGCCCCTCGTTTAGAGCCAAAGTTCCTCCTCGTCGGCGGTAAGGATGCGCGCCCATTGCATTCTGTCGACGACAGCGATGCGCTGAACGGGGCTGTCCGAAGCGCCCGTGCGAGCAAGGACGGCACTTGGCATAGC
>JAKCEB010000208.1 GCA_021838305.1 Actinomycetes bacterium
CCGCGTCGCAGTAGCTCCGAACGGCTGGTTCCTTGCTTGTCGGCAAGCCGGTCCAGTCGGTCAATGAGGTCGGCGCCGAGTTGTACGAGCACTTCCTTTCGTCCCACTTACCATATGGTACCTGGCTGTGCTCGAAGCCACGCGGGCTCATCTCGAGCTGTACCGCACGTCGATGGAGGAGCGCGCCCGTACAAAGCATCCTTGTGCACTCGCCTTGTTAGAGTATGATGCGGCTATGGCTGTCACAGAGTTCAAGGTGTCCGAGCGAGGCCAGATGGCGCTTCCAGCCGAGGCGCGACGTCGCTGGAACCTTGACCAAGGCGGCACTGTCGAGATCGCCGACCTCGGCGACTCACTCCTCATCGTGCCCGCCGGCCGAGGAGGCCTGAAAGCTCTCTTGCGCGCAGCGATCGACGAATCCGGCGGCTACGCCCGTCTGGCCAAGCGGGCGGCCGTTGACGAACCCGATCTGGAGTGAAGGACAACTGCTACGTCGTCGATGATCATCTCCTCCTGCGTATCCTCCTCGCCGACGAACCATCGGGGCTACGTCCCGATGGTGGCCGCGTCTTTACCACCGGCCTGTGGTACCACCGTCTCTGCCGATCAGTAGGTGATCGGAATGTCGTCGGCGTCTTCTCGCGTGCCATCGGGAGCGCCGACACTTCGGTCGCTGCCAAAGCTGTCGGGGCCATCACCCAGCTACCCGACAGGATCAACCTCCTGTCCCTACGGGAACTGGCGTGGCCTATGGCGCGCCTTGTCGACGACGGGATTCGCCTCAACCTCATGTCACTCGAAGCCCTCGCCGCCGCCGAACATCTCGAAGCCGAACTGTGCCTCGCTGTCGCCGACGAGAACCCGCAACTCCTAGCCATTGCACAGTCCCGTAACGCCGCCGTTCGCTTACTCGACTGACATTATTCGGCCCAACCACTCTCGACGATCATCCCCCCGCGGAGAGGACCTCCACAGTGGACTTGCAGCACAACGGGGAACCGTCGCCCAAGTCGTCAACGCTGGTGTCGCATGTCAACCCTGGTTGCACAGCCGCTCGACCAAGGGAGTTCTCCACTCGGCTGCGAGCGCCGGGTTGCCGACCAGGCGGCGAACCAAGTCGGGCTCGGAGAGGTGGCGGTCACCCATCGCCCGGTGCGCGTCCGCGACGGTGAGGTGCTCGGCGTCCACCTGCACAACCTCGATCGGCGATCCGACAGTCACCTCACCCGGCTGAAGCACCCGCAGGTACCACCCGGTGCGACCGTTGCGACGCATGAGCGCCTGCACGTCGGGCCGGCCCCGGTGCAGCGCCAGCTTGAAACAGGGCCAACGGGGCTGGCAGACCTGCAGGATTGCCGCGTCCCACCGCCAAATGTCGCCGATGCAGACATCGGTCTCGGCAGCCCCTTGAGTCGAGAGGTTCTCCCCGAACGGCGCCGGCCCGAGCGGCCCGCCGAGTTCGGATTGCCACCCCGGCAAGTGCTCGCTCGGGTAGGCGTAGACAGCTTTGTCCCGTCCGCCGTGCACGCTGAGGTCCGCCTGGCCGTCCCCGGCGAGATTGACCAGCGATAGCCATAGCGCCGTTCCGGGCGACATCGGCTGTTTGGCGATGCCGCTATAGACCCCCTCCCCGCCGCGCCTGGCGAGCAGGCGCGGCAGGCCGACGTTGGTGGCGACGACCCCGATGTTCGCCACGGCCTCGCCCGAGGTCATGGGTTGCGCCGATCGGCAATAGCGGACTCGCCGGCGGCGACCGTTGGACGGTAGGCAGTCGAGAAGGCAGCCGCTGGTTGGTTCGATGCAGTTGATTCCACTCTCGTACCCGGGCGATTAGGCGTTGGCGGCGGTCAGCAGACGACCGACGTAGGTGGCGATCGCATCGAGCTCCTCCACCAAGGCGAAGTGGCCGGTGTCGAGCAGGATCACTTCGGCGGAAGGATTGCTTGTACGCCAGGCTTCTGCGCCCGCAGGCACGAAGAAGGGATCGCGTGCGCCCCAAATGGCGAGGGTGGGTGGCCGGTGCTCGGCGAGCCAGGCCTGCCACTGCAGATACCGCGGCGGGTTGGTCTGGTAATCCCATAGCAGGGCCTCGGCGACAGCCCGGCGCCCGGGTTCAGCTAGAAAGTCGACGTCTCGCTGGACCGCGGCCTCGTCGAGGGCCGCAGGCTCGCGCAGGCCGGCCGCCCACTGCATGCGGGTGCCGTCAGCGGAGAGGAAGGCGTCGATCGTGGCCTGGTGGCCAGCCCGATCGGCCCACCATTGAGCGAGGGGGCCGAGCGGCTCGCCGAGACCCTCCATGGCGATGTTGCCGTTCTGGCTCACCAATGCAGTGATCCGCCCGGGCTGCGCCTCGGCTATGCGCATACCCACCGGCGCCCCGAAGTCGAACATGTAAAGGGCGGTACGTTGGATGCCGACGGCGTCAAAGGTTCCAGCCATTAACTTGGCCAGGCGGTCGAAGGTCGGGGACTCGCCTGGCACCGGTGAGGCGGCGTAGCCGGGGTAGTCGGGGGCGACAACCCGCCACGAGGTGGCAAGACGGTCGATCAATCCGGCATAAGCGTGAGCACCCGAGGGATGTCCGGGTAGCAGGGCGATCGCCGGGCGATCCGGGTCACCGGCGAGGTGCACTGCGATTGCGACGCCATCCACTTCGACGATCGTGCTGGCTGCGGGTTCCGCGGGTTTCGGTGAGGTCACAATTCTTATCCTAACGGGAGCTAAATGAGTTTTGCCGTTAGTATGTTTATCAGACCTGTCTAATGGCGTCAAGTGGCTACTAACGTTAGGCAGTGCCCGACGACGTACACTTCCAAGCTGCCGGCTTCGTCGTGGGCGGCGAGCCGCTCGGCGTTGACCTCGCCGACACGCTGATCACGGTGAGCGACCCCCCGACCGACCTGCTGACCGGCACGGAAGCCGTCGCCACGTGGTGGGCGCTGGAGTCCGGCCGACTGCCTCAGTCAGCCGGCGCAGCATCGACGCAGGCCACGATCGACCTGCGCGGTGCGCTACGGACCTTGCTAGATGCCGCAGTCGCCGGTGAACCCCTCCCCGGACCTGCCCTTGCGGCGGTCAACGCGACCGTCGCAGCCGCACCCACCAGCACGTCACTCGGCCCGGACTGCTCGGTCGTAAAGCTCTGGCACGGCGAGGACGCCGGCGCCGTGGCCCTCGCCGCCGTAGCGGAGTCGGTGGTCAGGTTGCTCGGTTCGCCAGAGCCAAGTCGGCTACGCCGCTGCGCCAACCCAGCGTGCAGCATGCTCTTTGTGGCCACCGACCCCCGCCGGCAGTTCTGCACTCAGAACGTGTGTGGCAACCGGGTGCGGGTGGCCCGCCACTACCGCCGGCACAGGGGCGAGGCAGGACGCTCCTACTGAGGCCGGGCAAGACCGCCCCCGCCTCGTGAGTTTTTCGTACATAGACACCGTTCACGTCGCTGACGTGGCCGGCAGATCCTGGAGATCACCGATATCGTCAGGGAACGTAGCAATCCTTTCCGCCCTCTAACGCTCGTCGCGAATTCCCTTCTGCCGAACTCCCAAAATGTCAATTGCAGCCGTCTGACTACCTCGAAGTCCTTGCGTTGGGGATCAAGGCATTGCGGCCCACGGTCCACATCGAACCGTCACCAGTCGCGAACAGGCCCGAGCCTGGATCAGTCGGCCGGTACGGTGAACCGGTCGGGCGGCGCGCGACGCCCCCTGCCTCCTCGAGCAGCAGCACTCCAGGGGCGTGGTCCCACGGCAAGGTCCGCCAGAACAGCAAGAAGTCCAACTCACCCTCGACCAACGCCGGGTAGTCGATTCCGGCACAGCGCCGCCCAGGGCCAACCGCAGCGAAGCGGCCACGGCGGCAATCGATCTCCGTTGCGATCTCAGCGGGCAAAAAGCGCGTGAGGACCGCCCCTCGCCACAGCGCAGGATTCGCCGGATGGCCCTGAACGGAAAGAAGCTCCTCGTTGCGGACGGCGCCTTGACCCGCCTCCGCGACGTACATTGCGGCGGTAGACGGGGCACTGGCGAGACGCCAACTACTACGCAGACACAAAAGGGCCTTTTATCCAGGCACACTCGGCTGCAACGGTAGTGTGACCAGATGCCCAAACCGCAAGTGACCGTTCCCGACGAAGCCCCGCCTGCTGGTCTCGTCATCGAGGATCTCGAGGTTGGTGACGGCAGCCTTGCCGGCAAGGGGCAGGAGGTGTCGGTTCATTACGTCGGCGTCGCTTGGTCAAGCGGGGAGCAGTTCGACGCCTCGTGGGACCGCAACGACTCATTCGAGTTCATGCTCGGCGCTGGTCAGGTAATCCAGGGTTGGGACGACGGCGT
>JAKCEB010000209.1 GCA_021838305.1 Actinomycetes bacterium
TGAAGCCGTCGCCGAGGGTGTGCCACTCGATGCCGAGGTGATCGGCGAGCTTTCGTTCCCCTGTCTTCCAGGACCCCCCTTTGACGAACTGCACCACGCCTACACGCCACCCGCGCGCCCATCCGCGAGCCATCACACCGAACGCTGCGGACGACTTGCCTTTACCGTCACCTGTGTTCAACAACACGATCGACTCTGCTCTGGCCATGCACCGCACTCTACGACTAGCGTGAGGGTCGCTAGAGCAGGGAACCCGGTGTAAATCCGGGGCTGTCCCGCAACTGTCAACGGGGAGTAACCCCTCAGCTATGGCCACTGCCTCAGGGTGGGAAGGCCGAGGGGAAGCGGATCCGTGAGCCAGGAAACCTGCCGGCGGCAGTACGCGAGGACGTGAACCAGCTTGGCTGACAGAAAATGATCATCTTGCTCCTTGGCGGAGCGAGGAGCGGCAAGTCCGCCCTCGCGGAGAGAGTCGCGTCCCGGTGCCGGCCTCCTGTTGTCTACGTCGCACCGGCCATCGTGGGCGACGACGCCGGATTCCGGGAGCGGGTCCGCCTGCACCGGGAACGCCGGCCTACCGCCTGGGGAACCTCCGAGCCCGGCGCGCACCTCGTGGAGTATCTGCGGTCAGCCGATCCCGGGACGCAGCTCATCGACTCTTTAGGTTCTTGGGTCGCCGCCTGCGACGAATTCGCCGTTGACGCCGCGGGTTTCTGCGAGGCGCTCGGATCCTATGACGGTGACGTCGTGATCGTGAGCGAGGAGGTGGGCCTCGGGGTTCACCCTTCCAGCGAGGTCGGCGGGAGGTTCCGTGACGCTCTCGGCGTGCTCAACCAGAGGGTCGCTGAGCTGGCCGACGAGGTCCGCCTTGTCGTGGCGGGCAGGACACTTCGACTCACGGAGCCCGACTGGCCCCTCGCGCCCCTCGCCCCCGACGCGCCCGACGCGCCCGGCGCGCCCGGCGATCATCCTCGAGGGGCGTGAAGGCGCCCGTGCGATCCGCTCTGTCGTTTCTCACCGTCGCCGGGGGCTCCCGCCAACCCGGTCCGCGCACGGTCGACTGGTTTGCCCCGGTCGGGGCGCTCCTCGGACTTGCCCTCGGCGGCCTGTGGTGGGTGACGGCGCACGTGTGGACACCGGGCCCGGCAGCGGCGGTGGTCGTCGTCGCAGACCTTGCTGTCACCGGGATGCTGCATTTCGACGGACTCGTCGACAGCGGAGACGGCCTCATTGCGCCGATGGCCCGCTCACGGCGACTCGAGGTTATGGCGACCCCTCAGGTGGGCGCCTTCGGGGTCGCGTGCGGTGCCTCCCTGCTCCTGCTTCGCTGGGTGGCTCTCGCCTCGCTGCGCCCGTCGGTCTTGCTCGTCGGTGGCTTGTGGGGTCTGTCTCGAGGGGCGATATCAGTCGTAGTGCGAAGCCGGCCCTATGCCCGCCCGGGTGGTGGCCTCGCCACCGCGTTCGCCGGTCCTGCACGCTGGCCGATACTCATTGCCGGGACAGCGGGCGCGGTCGCCTTGTGCGCAGCGTGGCGTCCCGGCCCGGGGATAGCGGCCGCGCTGTGCGGTCTCGTGGGGGGCACCGCGGTCGTGGCGCTTGCCGACCGACGCCTTGGCGGCTACACCGGCGACGTGCTCGGAGCGACGGTGCTTGTCGTGGAAACTGTCGGCCTACTGGTGGCAGCCGCGAAATGGTGACTCCGCCGAACGCCGCGTGGATGCGAGTGGCGACGGCGCCCGCGACGGCCCCTGCGACGGCCCCTGCGACGGAGACGGTGGCGGCACTCGCGTTCGCTCTGGTCGCCGACAGGGTTCTCGGCGAACCGCCCGAGACGGCACACCCGGTCGCCTTGTTTGGCAAGGCCATGACATGGGGTGAGACTCGATGGTGGCGCGACTCGCGCTGTGCCGGCGGCGCGTACTGCGCCTGCGGCGTCGCGCTCGCCGTCCTCGGAGCCGAGGTTGTCGAAAAAGTCGCCTGGATCGCAACCGGTCGAACCCGCCAGGCCTCGGCGGTGGCGCTGGCTGTCGCTGCGTACGTGGCTGTCGCGTCACGCTCGCTTTGCGACGCGGCCTCGGCGGTCGCGAGCGACCTCGACGCCGACGACCTCGAGGAGGCCCGGCTGTCGCTTCGAAGCCTCGTCGGGCGTCGAACCGACGACCTCGACAGCCACGAGATCGCACGGGCTGTCGTCGAATCGGTGGCGGAGAACACCGTCGACGCGGTGATCGCACCGTTGATGTGGGGTCTCGCCGCTGGCGCGAGGGGAGCGTTCGTCTACCGGGCCCTCAACACGATGGACGCTATGGTCGGGCATCGAAGCGAGCGCTTCGAGCGATTCGGATGGGCGTCGGCCCGACTAGACGACGTCGCGAACTGGCTCCCGGCGCGGGTGACGGCGGCGCTCGCCGCCATCTGCGCCCCTGCAAAGACAGGGCACATCATCGACGCTGTCCGCCACCAAGCTCCGTCCCATCCCTCACCGAACGCCGGTGTGGCGGAGGCAGCGTTCGCTGTCTCGCTAGGTGTGCGCCTCGGGGGAGTCAACGACTACCACGGTCGGCTGGAGAACCGCCCGCAGCTCGGCCACGGCCGCCTGCCTTCAAGCGCAGACATCGAAGCCGCCTGCGTGCTGTCCCGACGGATCTCGCTCGCAGCCGTGTTGGTAATGGGAATTGCGGCATTGGCTGCCGATTGGGCAAAGGGAGCGACGCAATGAGAGCTGAGCCGGTACCCGTACCCACACCAGTGCCCGCGCCCCCAACCGCAATCCTGCCCGCGGCCGGCGAGCACGGAGGCGACGGAGCCCTTCTCGCAGCAGCGCTCGGAGTGGACCCGAGGGAGGTGCTCGACCTATCGGCGAGCCTGAACCCGGTCGCGCCGAAACTCGACGCGATCCTCAGCTCGCACCTCGGTGCTATCGGCCGGTACCCGAATCCGGCTGCCGCGACCAAAGCGCTCGCCGCGTGCCTCGAAATGGACCCCGATCTCGTCGTCCTCACAAACGGGGGAGCCGAGGCGATAGCCCTCGTCGCCGCAGAGAGGCCGCTCGGATGGGTAGACGAACCGGACTTCTCGCTGTATCGCCGCCACCTCGGGAATCTGACGCCAGGCGGCATTAGATGGCGTTCGAACCCGCACAATCCGAGTGGCCTCCTAGCGAAGACCGACGAACACGCCGGGGTCTGGGACGAGGCCTTCTGGGCGCTGGCCACCGGGACCTGGACGAGGGGCGACGCGAAGCGGGGGGCGGTGGTAGTCGGATCCCTCACCAAGCTGTTCGCGTGCCCGGGACTGCGCGTCGGCTACGTCATCTGCCCGGACCACGATCTTGCGACGCGGATCCGGGGGCGCCAGCCTGCCTGGTCACTCAACGGACTGGCGGCCGACGCCCTGCCGGATATCTTGGCGGGGGCGCGCCTCGGCGAGTGGTCGGAGCAGGTCGCCCACCTGCGGCACCGGCTGGCGACGATCTTGCGCGAGGCCGGATTCGAACCGGAGCCTTCGAACGCGAACTGGCTCGTCGTGCACGCCCCCGATCTGCGCACACGGCTAGCCCGGTCGGCAATCAGCGTTCGCGACTGCACCAGTTTCGCAATGCCGGGATACGTGCGGATCGCTGTGCCCGACACGGCCGGCCTGGAGCGCCTTCGCGAGGCCCTAGAGGAGACGCAACGGTGATGCACCAGTGACGCAGCTCTGTGGCGGACTGATGGTGTGTGGCACGGGATCCGACTCCGGAAAGTCGACTCTCGTAGCCGGGCTGTGCCGGCTCCTCGCTCGACGGGGCCTCCGAGTAGCGCCGTTCAAAGCCCAGAATATGTCACTCAACTCGGCCATCACGGCCAGTGGGCACGAGATCGGCCGAGCCCAGGCGGCGCAAGCTGCGGCCGCCGGGGTTCCCCCCGAGGCGGCCATGAACCCGATCCTGCTCAAACCCACAGACGACCGGACCAGTCAGGTGATCGTCGACGGCCGCGTTTGGCGGACCTTGGACGCCCGCTCCTACCAGGACGCAAAGGAGGAGCTATGGCCTTTGGTCATGGCGAGACTCGTTGACCTGCGAAGGAGGTTCGACGCCGTAATCTGCGAAGGGGCGGGCAGCCCGGCGGAGATCAACTTGCTGGAGCATGACATCACCAACTTGAGGGTCGCCCGGGAAGCGGGGCTCGCATCGATCCTCGTCGGCGACATCGACCGGGGCGGCGTCTTCGCCTCGCTTTACGGCACGGTCTCGATACTTCCCGACGACTTGGGGAAAACGATATCCGGCTTCGTCATCAACAAGTTCCGGGGCGACCCGTCGATCTTGGCGGAAGGCCTG
>JAKCEB010000210.1 GCA_021838305.1 Actinomycetes bacterium
GGCTCGACCGTCGGGCGCCCGGCGGGCACTGTGATGCTGCAGGATGCTCGAGGTCGCCGCAGCGAGCGCTGATGCGAGCGCCGTCACGACGATGGTGATCTGACTCATCGTGTCGCTCCCCCGCCGATAGACCCGCCGGACGGGACACCGAATCCCCCGCCGGACGGGACACCGAATCGCCCGCCGGATCGGACCCCGAACGAGACGCCCGGCGACCCGCCACCCGAGAAAACCTCGCCGATCTCCCGAGGTAACCCACCCCCTCCGCGCCTTCCCTGGATGCGTGCAGCACGCTCGTAAAGCCTCTGACACGATCGCTCCACCGCCACCCAGTTCACGGCAGAGGGCTGTATCCGGTTATGCACGGCCACCCTTGCAAGGATCTCCGGTGAACGTGCGAGCGAAACGATCGTCTCGCTCATCGCCACGTCAGAGTCCACCAACCAGCCTTCGATACCGTGGCGGATGAAGTCGGCGACCCCCGTTCCGGTCCGAGCGAGAACCGGCAGGCCCGCCGACCGCGCCTCCAACGCTGCAATACCGAACGACTCGAGGGATGCAGGCGCGACGAACAGGTCCGAGCCCGCGAACACCGATCGGATCTCGGCACGGCTTGCCCTGCCTCGCAGGTGGACCCAGCCGGTCATACCATGCACGTCGAGGTACGAGGCCATCTCAGCCATCTGCGGACCGTCGCCCAGGATCTCGACGTTGAGTCGCACCGACGCCGGAAGGATCGTGCGGGCGCGGCGCAGGATGTGGACGAGCTGAACGACCCGTTTTCGAGACGCGAGCCGCGACACGGCGACGATCCGCAGTTCGTTCGGTGACGGCAGTACCGGGTTGACTTCCCACTGCGTAGGGTCGACTCCGTTCGCAAGAACTGTAACGTCGCCTCGCCGCCCGACTATGTCGCGAAGCGGTCGGGCAGCTGCGTTGCTGACGGCGGACCACGCCACAGGCCAGTCGCCCCAACCGCAGAGCAGGTCCGCCCCGTCGAAAAGCGGGGAGGCTTTCGCCCACATCGAGTGCACGGTCGCGACTGTCGGCACTCCCCTCCTCGAAGCGTTTCGTGCTACAAGGAACGCAAGCGGGGAGAAGCTGCTGGCGTGCACGTGCACGATGTCGAAGTCGCTCGCAGCTACCCGGGCCGGCCCGAAGCGGGCGCGCCTGTACCGGATCTTCTCGGCAGGTTGCCCGACGATCCGCATCGACGGCGCGGCCCGTCTCGGACCGCTCGAGCCGGACACCTCTGCCGCCCCGACGACCCGCCGTGGCGACCCGACATTTACCACCTCGACCCCGCCGCCCTCACGAGCGCCCGCTGCCGCTCCGCCGGACCCGGGCGCGGAGCCGCCGGTAATGGTGAAAATCGTCACCTCATGCCGAGCAGCCTGTCTCGAAGCCAAGTCGTGGACTTGTAACTCGATCCCACCCAGGCGCGGCAGGTAGCAGTCCGTGACGTGAGCGATTCTCACCTCACGCTCCCGACGAGAGAACTTGAGCGGCCGTCGGGGCTCACTGCAAGGATGGGTTCGTGGATCCCCACGACAACCAGCGTCGACCGAGAACGCCTCCCTACACCCTCGTATCCTTCCACGCGCATCCCGACGACGAGGCGCTCCTCACTGGCGGCACCCTCGCCCGCACCTGCGCAGAAGGGCACCGTGTGGTGATCGTCTGCGCCACCGACGGCGAGATGGGCCTCGCATCGGCGGCCGCCTTGGGCGGCAACGCAAGAACGACACGAACAACACGAACAAGCGGCGGCCTCGGATCGCTGCGTCGCGGAGAGCTGAAGCGAGCAGCAGCAGCGCTCGGCTGTAGCGAGATCCGGTTCCTCGGCTACGCCGATAGCGGCTTTTCGCTGCCGGGGCCCGATCGAGACATGCCCGCTCCCACAACGTCGCCGCCATTTTCTCGAATCCCCACCGTCGAAGCAGCGCGGCGGCTCGCCGCGATTCTCGTCGAAGTCGACGCCGACGCCATCACCATCTACGACCCGGCCGGTGGCTACGGGCACCCCGATCACGTCGCGGTTTATGAAGTCGGTGTCGCTGCGGCCAGGTTCGCCGGCACCCCTATCGTCCTCGAGGCGACCGTCGACCGCCGCCTGCTCGGCGCGGTGCTCCGGGTCCTCGACGCCGCGGGTATAACCCGCCTCCTCGGCGTGAACAGCTCCGAGTGGGAGTCGCGACGCTTCGAAGGCTCCTTCGCTGAACCCGGCCGAATAACTCACAGCGTCCGCGTCGGCCGTTACGCAAGGGCAAAACGGGCCGCTATGGCCGCACACGCCTCCCAAGCCGCAGGCGGCCCTTCGGTGCGGACCCTTGCGGTCTTCGCCCGCCTGCCCCTCGCCGCCTTCCGTGCAGTGTTCTCGAGAGAGTGGTTCGTCGAGCGCGATCGGACACCAAGCGGGCGCCGGATCGACGACATCTTCGACTCCGTACGCTTGCCAGGGCGCGACGAACCTCGAAGCGGCGGGCGGTGGCGAGCTGTCGGTCATAGACGATAAGTCCGCGGCCCGTCGACCGCTGAGTGAGGGCGAAGTCTACTGGTACCCGCAGCGCCAAACGTGGATCCGTAGCGCCGAACGTGGATCCGCAGCAACGAACTGCAGGCAGCCCGCCGTATGCTGCGAACCATGGAAGACGAAAAGCTCTGGAGCGAAGTGGACCTCTACATCCACGACAGGCTTTTGGGCGCCGACCCGGCGCTCGAAGCCGCCTTGGCGGAGTCGGATCGGGCGGGGCTACCCCAAATCGCCGTGTCCGCTCCACAAGGCAAGATGCTCCACCTGCTCGCCAAGGCGACAGTAGCCGCACGAATCTTGGAGATCGGCACCCTCGGCGGCTATTCGACTATCTGGCTGGCCCGGGCGCTACCCGAACACGGCAGGCTCACCAGCCTCGAAGTCGATCCCCGCCACGCGGAGGTCGCATCAGCGAACGTCGCTAAAGCCGGACTCGCCGACCGGGTCGAAATCCGGGTCGGGCGCGCCATCGATTCCCTGCCGACTCTTCGCGACGAGCTCGCCCGGTCGGCGGATACGCGAGCCTTCGACATGGTGTTCATCGACGCCGACAAGCCGTCCACGTCCGCTTACTTCGAGCACGCCGTCGACATGACCAGACCCGGAGGATTAATAGTCGTGGACAACTCTGTCCGTCGCGGCCGTATCGCCGACCCCTCGGATAGCGACCCGAACGTGGTTGGGATGCGCAACTTCCACGACCTTCTCGCCGGACGCTCAGACGTGCAGGCAACGACGGTTCAGACGGTCGGCTCGAAAGGCTACGACGGCTTCACCCTCATATACGTGGGCTCCTGACCCGCACCGAAGCGGACCTACAGGCAGGTTCGTAGGGCGTCTATCAATGCGGCAGGTCGGGGGTCGCCCGCGAGGTTCTGTTGCATTTGGTTCATCACATATGAGAAGCCGACCGCCGCGTCGGGGTCGGCGAAGGAGAGCGAGCCGCCTGCTCCGGAGTGGCCGAAGCTGGACTCGCCGAGCAGCGGAGACGTTGGGGATGCGAGCATGAACCCCGATCCGAAGCGGGTCGGGACGAGCAGCACGTCGTCGGGCCCGTCGGATTGCACGACGGTAGCGGCGGCGACGGTCCCCGGCGAAAGGATCCGCTGGCCGTCGACCTCGCCGACTGTGGCGGCGTAAAGCTTGGCAAGGGAGCGGGCGGTGGCTATCGCGTTCGCGGCGGGAAGCTCTGCTGCGTGTACTGCTCTGCTGTTGAAGGAAAAAGGTGGGCTCGTCGGGTTCAACGCCCGCATCGTCAGCGAGTCCGGCGCCGCCATCGCCCTGAGCCGTTCGGCCTGCCCGTCGGGCATCGACGCAAGCTCGTCAGCAGATGGCGAAACCGTTGTGGCCGGGATCAGCTTCGATACCCTCTGCTCCTCGGATTCGGGAAGGCCGACCCAAAGCTCGAGGTCGAGCGGTCCAGCGACCTCCTCCGCGAGGTAACGGCCGGGGCTCCGGCCGCTCACCCGGCGGATCACCTCGCCGACCAGCCAGCCGTAGGTGACCGCGTGGTAGCCGTGGCGGGTGCCCGGAACCCAGGCAGGAGCCTGCGCTGCGAGCGCTTCGACAGCAGGATCCCACGCAAGCGCCTCGTCGGGTGTCATAGCGACATCGAGTGTCGGCAATCCTGCCCGATGAGACAGCAGATGACGTACTGTCACTCCTTCTTTGCCGCCCGCAGCGAACTCAGGCCAGTAGTCGCGAACCGGAGCGTCCAGGTCCAGCTCTCCACGCTCCGCGAGCAGGTGCGCGCAGACGGCCGTCGCACCTTTGG
>JAKCEB010000211.1 GCA_021838305.1 Actinomycetes bacterium
CCCTGGGATTCGACCGTGAAGCCGACGATTTCTTCTACTTCCTGGCGGACGTCTGCCGGGACGGGCAGGACCTGCAAGTCATGTACGGCGTCGGCGGCGAACGCGACCTCGCCGAGGTCGAGCTCGACCACCTGTCCGGCTATGAGGACGCCCGTCCGGTACGAGTCGGAAACGCTGCTTTCGATCAGAAGCAGCACGACATGTGGGGTGCGGTGCTCGATTCCGTCCTCTTGCACGCCCGTTCTCGCAGCCGCCTGCACGAATCGATGTGGCCGATGCTGGAGCGACAGGTCGAAGCAGCGATCGCCAACTGGAAGGAGCCTGACCGGGGAATATGGGAGGTGCGCGGCGACCCGCAGCATTTCACCTCCAGCAAATTCATGTGTTGGGTGGCCCTCGACCGCGGCGCGCGCCTCGCCAGGTTGTTCGACAAAGCCGACGAAGCGAAGCGCTGGAGTGCCGTCGCCGCCGAGATCCATGCCGACATTTGCAAGAACGGCGTGGACGAGCGGGGGGTCTTCGTACAGAGCTACGGCTCCAAGAACCTCGACGCTTCGACCCTTTTGATGCCGCTCCTGCGGTTCCTTCCTCCCGACGATCCCCGCATAAGGGCCACCGTCATTACGATCGCCGACGAGCTCACCGAGCACGGCCTGGTGCTGCGCTACCGGCCCGATGAGACCGACGACGGTCAGCGCGGCCAGGAGGGGAGCTTTACGATCTGCTCGTTCTGGCTGGTGTCGGCGCTCGTCGAGATCGGGGAGCTCGAACGCGGACGCAAGCTCTGCGAGAGGATGCTCTCCCTCGCCAGCCCACTGGAGTTATATGCGGAGGAGATCGACGTCCACAGCGGGCGGCACCTCGGGAACTTTCCGCAGGCCTTCACCCACCTCGCGCTGATCAACGCTGTGATGCATGTGATCCGAGCGGAGCGCGCCGGCGCCGACATAGGTTCACCCGACCAGGACCGCCAAGGAGTGGCACCCGTAGCACTGTCCGGGCACCCGTCGGGGGACTATCCAGACCTGCCGGGGCACTGAGCGCCTTCGACGTGCTATGACGATCAGGTGAGGATTCTCGTAACTAACGACGACGGTATCGACTCGGAAGGCCTCGCAGTTCTTGCCAAGGCGATGTCCGAGATCGGCGATGTGACGGTCGTCGCGCCCGACAGGGAGTACTCGGGGGCGTCGGCTTCGCTCGGAGCGCTGCAGATGCTCCGACCGGAAGTGCACCGTCGTGCTATCGACGGTGCCGGCGAGGCGTGGTCGATCGAGGGACCGCCGGCCCTGTGCGTCATGTTCGCCACTCTCGGCGTGTTCGAACATCGCTTCGACATGGTTGTGGCTGGGATAAACCCGGGAGTCAACGTCGGTAGGACTATCTACCACTCGGGGACTGTGGGCGCCGCGCTCACGGCCCGGTCGAGAGGGATCCCGGCGGTGGCCGTCAGTCAGGCGGTCGAGGGTTTCGGTATCGAAGGCCAAGGTTGGGAGAAAATGCTCACCGGCATGGAGTGGGAGTCGGCCGCGCAAGTAGCGGCATGCGTTGCGGGCGCCCTTTCCGAACGCCACGCCAGAAGGCCGATCCTCGTCAACTTGAACATCCCCAACCTGCCGCTCGCCAAGATGAACGGCTGGGAGAGAACCTCGATAGGCCGGGTTCCCCCTCGAGTTGTCGCCGACGCTCGCCTAGAGGCGATCGAGGGTCGCAGCAGCGCCTACAAGATCGTCATGGAGTGGGGTGACACCGTCGAGCTGCCCGCCGGCACCGACGGAGGAGCGGTCGAGGCGGGATCTGTGTCGCTTTGCCTCCTCGGGCATCTGACCGACATCGACACGCCGCCCGACCACTCGGACGAAGAGGCGGCGTACCCAGCGCTGGCGGAGGCTCTGGACGAGCTCATGAACGTCTGAGCGGCGGGCTACGCGACCGTCGCTAGGCGCCGGCTAGGCGACCATCGCTGACGCAACCTGCCTACCGGAGGTGTCGAGCACGACGACCTCCGCCAGCTTCGACGCGTGCGAGGACATCGACTCCGCCCAAGCTCCATGGCCGGATACGACCGAGAACTGTCCGGCGTTGATCTCGTTACCTCCTGAGCCGAGCAGCTCGACGAGGAGACGGCTCACTCCTTCGACGCCGAGCACTCTCACCTCGATCTCGTGGGAGTTTCCTGCGAAGATATAGACGTATCCGAGGGTGCTTCCGTTTGCTGAGAGCAGGGGTGTCTGGGCGATCGGGACCGCACGCGCCGAGGACGCCTGAGAAAGTTCCGGTCCGAGCGTCGTCCCCACTATCAGCAGGCCGGCGGCGGCGATCGTCACCACCATTCGAAGCCGGCTTCGCCGTGGACTGGGGTGCCAGTCTTCCTGGATGCCGCCCGGATCGAACTCGTCGTCGTCGTCTTCGTAGTCCTCCTCGTCACACGTGTCAAAGGAGGGGATCGGGCCGTCGAGAAGCTCTGCTGCCGACTTCTGCGCTCCCGCCATGTCGATGCGACACGTTGGACATCGAAGCAGGTGAGAAGCGACTAGTGCCCGGATCCCCGACGGCAGGATGTCGAGGGCGAACTGAGGGATCGCTTCGTGAACCTCCTCGCAGGACATCCTTCGCATGGCAGAGATGTTAAGCCCGAGCGGCCGTCTTCGCAGGCCGGGACGCTACGGGAGATATTATAGTTAGACCAATGACTGGTGAGCATGACGAAGTACTGATCGCAGGGGGCGGGATCGGGGGGCTGACGCTGGCGTTGGAGCTTCATAGCGTCGGCGTACCTTGCCGGGTCTTCGAATCCGTGTCGTCGCCCAGCCCTATCGGGGTCGGGATCACCGTCCTTCCGCACGCCACGAGAATCCTCTACGAGCTCGGGCTGCAAGAGGCGTTAGCCGAAAAGTGCATCGTTCCCACGGACTCGCTCTACTACAACCGCTTCGGCCAGTTCATCTACCGGGAGGCGGTCGGCAGCGGGGCAGGCCTTGCATGGCCCCAGCTGTCAGTGCACCGGGCTGACCTGTACTCGGTACTTTTGGATGCGGCGCTCGAAAGGCTCGGTGCTGACCGGGTCCATTTCGGGACTCGGGTCGTAGAGGCGACTGATAGGGGAGAGTTCGCCGTCGCCCGCCTGGGAGAGTCGACAGCTGTCGGCGAGGTCAGCAGCGTCGGAGAATACGCCGGGTCGGTGGTGGTCGGCTGCGACGGCATCCACTCGACGTTGCGGCGCGCGTTGTACCCGAACGAAGGCGAGCCTCTATATCAGGGTATCAACATGTGGCGCGGAGTGACCGTCGCAGAGCCGTTCCTCGGAGGGTCCTCGATGCTTCGCGTCGGGTGGTATCCCACTGGCAAGCTCACGATCTATCCTTGCCGGCGCGACGTCGACGGGAACGGGCGCCAGCTGATGAACTGGATTGCAGCCGTGGAGACTCCGAGGCATCTCGACCGCGACTGGGGTCGTCAAGGTCGATTGGAGGACTTCCTCGACATATTCGCCGGGTGGAAGTTCGACTTCCTGGACGTCCCGGGAGTCCTCGCTGAAGCAGAGTCCGTGCTCGAGTTCCCGATGGTCGACCAGGAACCGCTTCCCAGGTGGTCGTTTGGACGGATAACGCTTCTAGGTGACGCCGCACATCCAATGGTTCCAAGAGGATCCAACGGTGCAGGCCAGGCCATCGTCGACTGCCGAGCCCTGGCTCAATGCCTTTCGTCGACAGCTGACCACATCGAAGCTTTGCGTGTATACGAAGAGCAGCGGCGTCCGGCGACCGCGAATGTCGTGTACCGCAATAGGACCGACCCGCCGGACGCGATCCTCCGGGAAGTTTGCGAGCGAAGCGGCGACCGACCTTTCTCCGATCTCGACTCGCTGATCAGCCGGGACGAACTTGACGCGCTTTGCGAAGGATACAGACAAGTGGCTGGGTACTCGGCTAGCTCCCTCGGGCGCTTAACGGCAGGAACTTGACCCGGGGCGAATAAGTGACAGTGTGAGTGTTACAAGCCCCGGCTTGGCTCCCTGCAGCGTCATCCATCCGCTTGCCTTGGCGATACATCCTGATCCAGTCGACACCACCCAGTCGGGGCTGTAACGCACCCTGATTTCGACGGTGCCGTTGCCGGTGACGTCAAGACTCATTCTGTCTGTAGAAGTGCCGGCAAGGTGTGCCGGCCCTCCGACGATTCCCGTTGCTCCCGTCACCTTGTAGAGGGTCCACTGCGGCGTAGACCAAGCAACAGTCAGTCCTGGCACCTTTCCCGACGAGACGAGCTTCGCTTCGGCCGTGCCGGCGAAGTCGAGGGGGGCGTG
>JAKCEB010000212.1 GCA_021838305.1 Actinomycetes bacterium
AGGGAGGTGCCGAGATGGCAATGTCGACGGTAACGGAATCGGTAACAGAGTCTGCTCAGCGTGACCTTGAGGTGCCGGAGGCGCCTGCTGCGGGATCGGTCGAGACGGAACGCCGCCATCGCAAGGAACGCCTCGCGGGGGCGCTTCGCATCTTCGGCCGTTTCGGTTTCTCCGAGGGGGTCGCTGGCCACATCACCGCACGGGACCCAGAGTTGACGGATCACTTCTGGGTGAACCCGTTCGGGATGAACTTCCGCCACGTGAGGGTGTCAGACCTGATCCTGGTCAACCACCACGGCGATGTGGTGGAGGGAAGCCGGCCGGTCAACCGGGCCGCCTTTGTCATTCATTCGGCGGTGCACCAAGCGCGGCCGGATGTGATCGCCGCTGCGCACGCCCATTCCATCTACGGCAAGGCGTGGTCGTCGCTCGGCCGTACCCTGGATCCGATCACCCAGGACGCGTGCGTCTTCTACGAGGACCATGTGGTGGTGACCGAGGGTGGGGGTGCGATCGTGCTCGACGAGAGCGCCGGCAAGGCACTCGCCGCCGGCTTGGGGCCGCACAAGGCGGCGATCCACCGCAATCACGGGCTTTTCACGGTCGGACATTCCGTCGACGAGGCCGCCTGGTGGTTTATCACTATGGAGCGATCCTGCCAGGCGCAGATCCTCGCCGAGTCGGTCGGGCGCCCGCATCTGATCGACGACGCGGACGCCCGTTACACGTGCGAGAAGACCGGGTTCCATCAGGCTGGGTGGTTCAGCTTCCAGCCGTTGTGGGACGAGATACTCCGAAGCGACCCGGACCTTCTCGACTAGTCCTCAACTCAATTTCTAACTTCGAGCGGCCCTCGTCAGGCGGCAGGTGCGGCCGGAGTCGCCGGGTTAGTGGTCTTGGGCGGCGCCTGGTGGATCCGAAGTGCGGTGCCCCCGGAGGAGACGACGAAAGCCCGGACGTTGTCGCGAAGCGAGGTTGCTCCGGAGATCCCACCGAACTTGGTAGTCGACGTGATGGCCTCGGTAACACTCTGACCGTCGGGCAGCGCCAAGGTGACCGACGAAGAGCTCGCCGCCGTGACCTTGCCCCGGTCGTACTCGAAGGTCTTCCACTGGCCCTTGACCTTGACTTCGATAGTCGCGTGATCCGAGCGCTGCAACAGGGTGAGGTGCCTTTTGACCTTAGGTGTCTGAGCTGCGCTCGAGCTCTGGGTGGACACGGCGAGATTGAGAGGCGCAGCGTTCGACGCCGCTGTGGCTATAGTAGGCGCAGTGAGGGCGTAGGCGCCGACGCCCGCTCCGAGCGAGGCTATGGCAGCTACGGCTCCGGCTGCGACCTTACGTCGGGGGCTTTGAAGTAGCGACATGTGATGCTCCTTTTTTTCTGATCTGGCTTGAAGCCAGGTGGGTGTTGCTACATGACCCAGTATCGGAGCAAGGTGTGAGGGCCGTGTCTGGAGTCTATGAGGGTTGTGTTAAGGAGCTCTCGGGCCTCGCAGTGCGCTCCTCCTCGGGGGGATGGTCCCTGAACAGCCGCCACCAAAGCCCGGCGTTGAGCAATTGCAGCACCGATGAGATCTCGAAGGGAAGGCTCAGGCTTATTTCGTCAAAAAGGTAGCCGGTGAGCAGCGGGCTGGACGCCATCGCGAGCTGGCTTGGCAGGTTGGATATCGCGGCGACGGCGGCCCGCTCGTCGGGTTCTGCGAGGCCGAGGGTGTAGGACTGGCGAAGCGGCAGCGATATCCGCTGCGTCACCATCCTCACCAGGTAGACAGCACCGGCGAGCTCGAAGTTCGGCGCCAGGACCATCGGCACTATGAGCAGTCCCTGGGCGGCGCGCATGACAGCGGAGGTCCGTACGAGGCCAAAGCGGCGTGCCAGGCCCGATGCGCTGAGGCTCGCAGCCATGGTTACGGCGTTGACGACGGCGTAAAGGACGCCCACTTCGGCTGCGCCGATACCGTAGCGTCGAAAGAACCAGTAGGTGAGGAACGGCCCGAGCATTCCGACGGCGGCGCCGTTGAAACTGTTGGTGACCCAAAGGCGGTAAACCAGCCAACTCGAACGCACAGGCCAGTGGAGGCTTCGCTGGCCCTGCTTGCGCGGCGTACGCGGCTTTTCAGACAGTGCAATTGCCACCAGGCCTGCGGCGGCGGAAACTAGCGCGATAGCGATGAACGACGCGCGAAACGTTGCGGTGGCAGCGGGTCCGCGCACGTGGCTCGATGTCACGAGCAGTGCCAGAAGACCGCCGAGCGTCGCGCCGGCCGACGAAGCGAACGCCAGCCGGCCGAACATCGAATTGCGGTGCTGGGCGGGGACGCTGTCGGCGGCGAAAGCGGACTCCGCCGGCTGGTAGGGGCCGACCGCACCTGCCCCCGCTCCCGCCCCGCGTCCGAAGCTGCCGACCGCTCCCGCTACGAACAGCACCAGGTGCGTGGAGGTGAGACCGAACGCAACCGCCGCCGCGGTGCTAAGAAGCGGCAACACCACCATGAAAGGCTTTCGGCCGAGCCTGTCTGCGCTGGCGCCGATCAGGGTCGACATCGCAGCCGACGCGAGGGACACCACGACGACGTATACGGAGATTTCGAAGGCGCTGAAACCTTCGAGAGCCAAGTAGATCGGTGTTACCACCCCGGCGAGCGCCCGGCCGCAGCTCATAGCCGTCCGGGCGACGAAGATCAGTTCGAAGTTACGGTTCGACCACGCTGGGCGTACGCTCGACGCGAGCCGTGCGAAGGAGTGGCGCACACCTTTTTCCTGAAGCGACATTATTTATCATTGCTAACTTATCATCGAGGCGAGGTCAGCCGTGCTAGGAAGTCGGTCGTGGTAAAGCTCCTAGGCGAACGCCCGGTCGAGGGCACGACCCCCGACTCTCTTCTGGCCCTGCATGCAGCGGGCTACAGGGAGCTCAAAAGCCGTCTCGGGCCGGGCCTCGTCCTCGACGCGGGATGCGGCCTCGGGTTCGAGTCCGCGTCACTTCTAGGCGATGAAAGGGTCGTCGTCGGTTTCGACTACGACCTGGAGACGGCCCGGGTTGCGGGAGGAAAGTTTGCACGGCTGGGCTTGAGGGTGACGTGTTGCGATGCTGTGGCGACGTGCTTTCGCTCCGGTGGTTTCGACTTCGTGTGTTCGTCGCATCTGATCGAGCACTTCGACCGCCCGGCTCTGCACGCCGCGGAGCTCGCGCGGGTGCTGAGCGACACAGGGACAGTCCTCATCCTCACGCCGAACCGTCCGGCCGACTTCGAGAACCCTTTCCACCTGCACCTCTATGAGCCGGCCGAGTTCGAGGAAATGCTCCGCGGATTGTTCGACGACGTCTGGGTCGGCGGCCTCGACGGGTCGGAGCGGGTGAAATCCGACTTCGCAGCGAGGCGCCAGCGCGCGGAGAAAGTGCTTCGCCTCGACGTGTTCAAACTGCGGCGGCGCATCCCCCACAAGTGGTACACGACGATCTACTCCGCTGCGCTACCAATCGTCTACCGGCTGATGGCGGCCGGTGACAGCGGCGGCGCTACAGGCATCACCGCTGACGATTTCCACGTGACAGAGGAGCTAGACGACACCACGCTCGTGCTGTTCGCCGTGTGCCGCTCCCCGAAACGCAACCACGCTCCGGATTAGCTCGGCGACCTCTCGGGGATGGCTTATGTGCGCCCCGTGGCCTGACTCGGGGATCTCGACGATCGTCGAGAAGGGAAGCGACGAGGCGAGCTCGGCGGCCGCCATCGTCTGATGCGACCGCGACAGACCGCCGAATCCGACTGTCACCGGGACCGTGATGGCAGACGGGTCGAAGACGGGTCCGTGCGCCAAGTATGCGAAGTCCGTGTCGAGGGTGCGGCCTTCCGAACGCCGAGCGGCGCGCGTGGCAGCCGGGAGGCGCTCCCAGATGCGGTCCCCGACCATCCTGCGCATGAACCACTCGGCGCGCTCTTCGGGACCGAGCTTGGCCCCGGCGCCGCGAGACGCGGTGTCATTCGGCCAGAACTTGAGCCATGGCATCGGCGCCTCCCAAATGACAGCGCCGCTGAAAAGTCCTGGGTGCCGCTGCATTGTGGCAAGGACGATGTCACCTCCGAGGCTGTGCCCAAACGCCACAAGGGCGCTCGGCTCCGCCCCGGTGGCAGCGATCTCGGCAAGATCAGCGACCTGAGCGGCGAAGTCAGCGGGGGCCTCCACCGCCCGGGAGTGCCCGTAACCTCGACGGTCGTAGGCGACCACCTCGCAATCGGGCAGCTTCGCCATCAGACGCGTGAAGCTCGTGGCACGGTCCATAGCGCCGTGCACCATCAC
>JAKCEB010000213.1 GCA_021838305.1 Actinomycetes bacterium
GCGCCGCGACGGGGGAAGCTCGAATCTCGTGGCGGTCTTGGCGATCATCACCGAGGATCGTATTCGCCCTTCGGCGGTAGCGGAACCGACACGGTTCGCGAGCCGCTGGATCGACGTTTGCGGCACCTCCGCACGCCGTTGCACCGCCAGGTCGAAAAGTTCCAGGTACCGCCGCGACAGGGCGTCCATCGAGAACTCCTCGGCGCGAAGCTGGCCACGGCGGACCATCGAGTCGACCCGCTCGGTTGCGCTCAGTGCCTCGGCCAAGGCCCCCGAAAGTGCCGCCACGTCCCCAGGGGCTACGAGGATCGCCTCCTGGCCGGATCGCGCGACTCTGCGGTAACCGGCGAGGTCGGACGCGACGACCGGTGTCCCCGCTGCCAAGCCTTCGAGGAGCACCACGCCGAAGCTTTCACCGCCGAGCGACGGCGCGCACAGCACGTCGGCCCCGCGAAGCCGCGCTATCTTCTCCGCCTCGCCGATCCTTCCGAGCCATTCGATCCTCGTATCGGCGCCGTACAGACGCTTCAGGCGGTCGGTGTCCGGGCCCTGCCCGGCGATCCACAACCGCACCCCGCCGCCGAGCCCTTGAGCTGCCCGCAGGAGCACCTCGAGGCCTTTGCGAGGCTCGTGGCGTCCGACGAATAGAACCGTCGGCCCTTTCGTGTCCCACGCCGGGGAGCCTTCGTAGCGGGCGACGTCGATGCCGTTCCACACGAGCTCGTAGTCGCCGCCGACCGCCTCCGCCGCTGTGTCGCGGGCCTCCTCGGAAACCGCGACACGCACGTCGAGGTAGCTGCTGCCGTAGCTTGCGAGGGGGCGTGTGAGGTCGAGCCACCCGCTAGGGCCGCTTCGATGGAACGTCCCGACCGTAGGGCAGAACGCCGTCACCAAGGCAGTGAGGCTCGGACCGGGAGTCAACGGCTCGTGGATGTTCAACACGTCGAAGCGCTCGTCGCGAAGCGCCCTGACCGTTCGCAGTGCGGCCGCCGGGTCGGGGGCTATCGCTGCGAGCGAACCGTTGGACGCGGTGGGGATCGAGCTGCCTAGAGGTGTAACTGAGGGGTCGGGCGGCGGCCCGTCGCAGGGACCGAGGACCCGGGCCTGGACCCCGGCGCGCTGAAGCGCCCGGGCGAGACCGAGGACCTGCCCCTGCACGCCGCCGGGCAGTGTGAGGCTGTATGGGCAGACTATGCCGACACGCACCGGCCTAAAGCTACCTGAGCGCGAGCACGCGGTCGCTCGGCCAGTTCGGGGCGAGCAGGTGCCACTGGGTCGGAGCCCGGCGGATAAGGCGCTCCAGGGATTTTGCCACCTCCTGCGTGATCGCCGCGACGTCGTCGCGCAACCGGCCGGTGCGCTTCGCTTCGATCGGCTCGGCCAGCACACCGAGGTGACTGGAGGTTTTCGCCAGGAAAAAGACGGCTCCCGGCAGTAGCGTCGCACCGCTTCGCAAGGCGAGGGCGGCGGGCCCGGCAGGCAAGGCGGTGACCTCACCGAAGAACTCGACTTCTACCGTCGCGGTCGTGCCTACGGCGCGGTCGGAGAGCAGGCAGAGCACTTCGTTTCGCGCGAGGGCCGCGGTGCACGCCGCCGCGGAACCGGGCCCGGTCGGTATCACGTTCATCCCGAGGCGGCTGCGCATGTCCACGAACCACTCGAAGAATCCCTCCGATGCGAGCCGTTCCACGACGACGCTCACAGGCCAGCCGCGGCGCGCTACGTCCGCTCCGCCCCACTCCCAGCCGCCAAGATGCGGCACCGCGAGGATCGTGCCGGCGCCTCGCGCGACGCTCGCCTCAAGGCGCTCGAAACCCTCGTAGCGGATGCCGGCCTCCAGCTTGTCGGGGCTCACGCTCGTGAGTGCCAGGCTTTCAGCCCAGTAGCGCCCGTAGGAGGCGATCGCCTCGTCGACGAGCGACCGCATCCTTACCCGCGAGACGTCGCCGGCGACGACCTTGGAGATGTGCCGGGCGAGGAGTTCGCGACGATGCCGCCACGTGCCTTCGCCGTCGGTCCACGACGGCGTGTACGAGGCTGCTACAGCGACGCTCTCGGCGAGGCTCCGCGCGAGCGGTGCCGGAAGCAACCCTGAAAGCCCCTCAGCGAGCGCCATAGCGGCCCCGATGGATTCCTTGGCTATGTGGGCGGGGAGGATTCTCGGGAAAATCTGATGCGCTTGGCTGTCAGGAACGGCCGGCACCGTATCGGCGGTCGCGGCGCGCCCTGCGCCGCTCCCCCCACCGGGAGCTGCCCGTCGCCGGCCTCGTTCGACGAGCCGCGAATCCTTGGGGGCCCGATCCCCAACCGTTCGCTTCCCGCCACGCCCGCCAGCGGTCGGTTACCGGTGCTGACTCGAACCCGGCGCGCCGGGCGGAACGCCATTGGCCGGCGACGCGGGGAGGCGGGTTCTTTCCTTGGGCGTTCGCCTGCTTCCACACTGCGACGAACCTTTGCGCAGCGGTGAGCGAACTCAACCCGAGCATCAACCACAGCAACGGCACCATGACGAAACCGAACGCAAGCGCGGCGCACACGACGACGATGCGCTCGGCGCGCTCCATCATCCCGCCTTTCGCCGAAAGGCCGAGAGACTCGGCTTTGGCTCGCTCGTAGGAGATGAGCACCGAGACGCCGAGTATCGCCACCGGCAGCATGAAAAGGTGGCCCCGGTGCGTGTCGGACAGGTACCACGCGAAACCACCGAGGATCAGCGTGTCGTTCACCCGGTCAGCAACCGAGTCGAAAAACGCTCCCCTCACGCTTACACGCCCCGTCGCCTTCGCGAGCGGGCCGTCGAGTAGGTCGGGGACGGCTGCCACGATCAGCAAGGCGAGGCCCAAGCCGATACGCCCGGAGCCGATCGCCCACGCCGCTGGCACGGCTAGAGCAAGCCCGAGGGCGGTCAAGTGGTCCGGCGACATACCGGTGCGGCGCAGGAGGGCGGCGACCGGCTTGGTCACGCGGTCCACACCAGAGCGAAAACGTCCGTCGAACAATGCTGGCAACTCCTCGATGCGGCCGCAGTGGGCGGCTGCACGTCTTGTGGTTGTAGGGTACCACCGTGGACCGCCAGGGAGGCGGACGGTTGGGGAACCGGTTCTTCTGGGGAAGGAGCTGACATGTCGGAGGTGCCACAGCGGTGAAAGTCTTCCCGCCCGAGAAAATCAGGAACGTCGCCCTCGTCGGCCACGGCGGCGCCGGAAAGACGACGCTCGCCGAGGCGCTCGCCCACCGAAGCGGTGCGATCAGCAGGCCTGGCCGGGTCGAGGACTTGAACACGGTCTCAGACTTCGAGCCCGAGGAGCACAAGCACCGGATGTCGGTGTCCGTGAGCGTCGTTCCGATCGAGTGGGACGGCTACAAGATCAACATCTTGGATTGTCCCGGCTACGCCGACTTCACCCCGGAGGCCGTCGGGGCCTTGTCTGTGGCGGACCTCGCAGTGTTCGTCGTGAGCGCAGTCGAAGGCGTCGAGGTCCAGACGGAACTGCTCTGGAAGGCGGCCGCCAAGGCGGGCATCCCCCGGCTCGTGTTCGTCAACAAGCTCGACCGGGAGCGGGCTTCTTTCGAGAGGACCCTCGCGCAGCTTCAGGAGGTTTTCGGAGCCGGGATAGCGCCCCTCGAGCTGCCGATCGGCGAGGAGTCGGCATTTCGGGGTGTCGCCGACCTGCTCTCCGACACTGCAATCACCTACGAGGCCGGCAAGGCGTCGGTAGGCGAGATCCCCGAAGACATGGCCGGCCGGGAGCACTCCGTCCACGATGCGCTCGTCGAGGGCATCGTCGTAGCCGACGACGAGCTGATGGAACGCTACCTGGAAGGCGAAATCCCAAGCGTCGCGACCCTCGAGGCGACGCTCGCGCACGGAGTGTCCGGCGCGCAGGTATTCCCGGTGCTTTGCGGGTCCGCAACGAAGGCCGTAGCGGTGGACCGCCTCGCTGCGTTCATCTGCGAGATCGGCCCGTCGCCGCTCGACCGTCGCCCCGTCGAGGTCGACGCCGGCGGTTCCCCCACGACGGTCCCGCCGTCCGCCGACGGGCCTCCGCTGGCCGTCGTCTGGAAGACGGTCGTCGACCGCCACGTCGGCAAGATAAGCCTCCTCCACGTCCTGTCCGGGTCGATCAACGCCGACGCCGTGCTCGTGGACTCCCGCACCCGCGCCGAGCAGAGGCTCCATTCGCTGTTCGCCCTTCGAGGCAAGGAGCAGGTCCCGGTGGAGCGCCTCGTGCTCGGCGACATAGGGGCCGTGGCGAAACTCCCCGACGTCCGCACCGGCGACACCCTCGC
>JAKCEB010000214.1 GCA_021838305.1 Actinomycetes bacterium
GTCACCGACACCGACACCGAAACCGACACCGAAACCGTCACCGTCACCGTCACCTGCACTGTCGCCCCTGCAAGCAAGAGCGAAGGACGTTGAGGACCTTCGCCGCTATGAGCGGCGTATCAACGTTGGCTGGGCCTGCTTCAACCTGCTCGTAGTGGGTGCGGTCTACCTAATGGTGTTCAAGCCGGGTGGCCGATGAGGCTACTGCGCGCTGCAGGCCCGGCGTTCTCGAGCCGCGCAACGCCTACGCTGTCGAGCTGCGCGGCATGAATCCCGTCGAACGCCTCCGCTATATAGCGCAGGCACAGGGCGCCGATCCGAGCTTCGTAACCTGTGAGGCGGCGGAGGCGCTTGTGTCGCTGGTGGCGACCCAGCCGGAAGGACTGCTCATGGCTTGCCGTCGGCTCATCGAGCACAACCTAGCGGTCGGCCCTCTGTGGTGGCTTTCGGCGAGGATGCTGCGATCGGACGAGCCCGAGCGCGAAGGTATGGAGGCTGCCCGTGAACTAGCCGACGACGACACGGCGCGCCATCTCGCCGACTCTCTCGACGACGTCGGTGTGGCTGTGGTCGTCGGCTGGCCAGACGTGACCGCGGGTGCGTTGCGGCGCCGCGGCGACGTGGAAGTCCTTGTCGTCGATTGGGATTCGCAAGGCGCTCAGTTCGTGCGACGGCTGAACGACTGGGGGTGCGAGGCGACGCTCGTTCCGGCATCGGGTGCAGCAACAGCGGCAATGGTGGCCGACGTGGTACTCGTCGAAGCTTTCGCCGCGGGCCCGGGAGGCGTGATCGCAACGCCGGGGTCGCTGGCGGCAGCAGCCATGGCTCGTCACCGACAGGTTCCCGTCTGGGTGGTCTGCGGTGTGGGCCGGGTGCTTCCCGAGGCGCTCTGGGACACCTTGATGTCGTGCCTGGACTCCTCCGGAGCGGAACCCTGGGACCGCTCCGTCGAGCTCGTGCCGGCATCGCTCATCAACGCTGTCGTCGGACCTGACGGGGGCACCTCGATACATATTCAAGCGCCGGACTATGCGGTGGGCGTGGAGGCTGCTCTCGGCTATTCGACGTGCCCTCCGGCGCCGGAGCTGCTGCGAATCTCTGAGACTCTGCCGGGTTGAACGGGCACCGAGAGTTGGACGTGGCAACCGTGTCAGTGACCTTCGGAAGGGGAACAGCGTTGAGCCGGCCGAAGCGAGGTATCGGCCAGATTGGAGCGAGCATTGACTAACCCAGATGCCGACGAATTGATTGACGAGTATCTCGAACTCGGGTTGGCGCTAGGACGCCATGTAGACGGGTTCGTGGACGCCTACTACGGGCCACCCGAGCTGGCTCGAAAAGCCGGACTCGGGTCACCTGTCGATCCCGGTGCGCTCACCAGCCGGGCGCGCTCACTGCTCGGAGCGATTGCCGACTCCGAGTCTCTCGTGGAGGGACGCAGGCGCTGGCTGGCCGCCCAGGTGAAGGGGCTTCATACCAGCGCACGGAAGTTGGCGGGGGAGTCCGTGGGATACCTGGACGAGATCGAATGGTGCTACGGGGTCCGCCCCGAATGGGTGGCAGAGGACGCTTTCGCTGCAGCCCACGAGCGGATCGCCGGGGTGCTTGGCCGGCGCGGACTCAGCTCGAACGGCTCCCTTTCGGACACCTACAGCGGGTGGCGGGAAAGTCACGTGATCCCTCCCGGCCTCGTCATGACTGCGCTGGAGTCCCTCGCAGAGGACTTCAGGTCGAAGACGAAGGCCCTTTTCGGCTTACCCGACGGCGAGCACGTCGACTTCGAGACCGTCACCGACAAACCGTGGTCCGGCTTCAACTACTACCTCGGCGATTTGCACAGCCGGGTCGTGTTGAACGTGGACCTGCCGGTGCTTTCCCTGTCGCTCGGTCACCTCGTAGCCCACGAGTCCTACCCCGGGCACCACACCGAACACAGTCGAAAAGAGGTCGGCCTGGTCCGTCGCAGAAAGCAGGCGGAAGAGAGCATCTTCTTGGTGGGAACACCCCAATGTCTCATCGCCGAGGGTTTGGCCGACCTTGCTCTGGAGGTCGTCACCGCCGGTCGACCGGAGGCTGTCCTGGAGGAGCATTTCCGCCCGCTCGGGCTCCGCTACGAGGCGGAAGAGGTCGCGGAACTTGCGGCTGCCGGGGAAGTACTCGGCTCCGTGCGAGGTAACGCAGCTCTCGGAATCCACGACCTCGGCTGGTCGGCCGACCAAGCCGTCGACTATGTCTGGCAGTGGGGTTTGACCTCCCGTGCCCGTGCGGGCAAGTCGGTCGAGTTCCTCACCGACCCGACGTGGCGTGCGTACCCGTTCTGCTACATCGACGGCGTGCGGCTCTGTCGCGCATTCGTCTCGGGGGATCCACGCCGTTTCGAGCGGCTCCTCGACGAACAGCTCGTGCCGGAGCAACTGGTCGCGCCCTGACACGGCCATCTAGCATCCGGGCATGTCCGAACGATCCCGATACCTGCCGCGCCGTTCCTGCCATGCCGTCCCCGGGTCCAACGAGAAGTTCCTTGCGAAGGCGCCTTCGTTGGGGGCGGACATGTATTTTCTCGACTTGGAGGACGCGGTAGCCCCCAAGGAGAAGGAAGCATCGAGGAGTCGCGTAGCAGCAGCCGTCCGCGATCAGGACTGGGGCGAGTCGGTGGTGTGCGTGCGTGTCAACGCGTGGGACACGCGTTGGACTTACGGGGATGTGATCGAGGTCGTCGGGGCGGCGGGGACCCGGCTTGACGAGGTCATGCTGCCGAAGGTGCAGAACGCGTCTCAGGTGGCGGCGATGGACCTGCTCCTCACGCAGGTGGAGATCAACTTCGGTCTGCCCCCAGGCCATGTCGGCATCGAGGCGCAGATCGAGACGGCTCGAGGCCTTATAAACGTCGATCAGATCTGCGCAGCGTCCCCGAGGCTGGAGACGGTCATCCTCGGGCCGGTCGACATGTCAGCGTCGATGGGCATGCCGTCGATGTCGGGTGGTTTGGACATCCCGGAGTACCCGGGCGACTACTTCCACTACGTGTTCGCCCGGATCTTGATGGCCGGGCGGGCGAACGACCTCCAGGTCATCGACGGGCCGTATGTCAAAGTTCGGGACCCAGACGGCTTTCGCAGCTACTCCCGGCGCACCCAGATCCTCGGATTCGACGGAAAGTGGAGCCTGCACCCCGACCAGGTTGTGATAGCAAACGAGGTGTTCTCTCCCACGCAGGAGCAGTTCGACAAGGCGTGCGAGGTGCTCGACAGATACCGTCAGGCGACCGAGGGGGACGGCACGGGCGCGGTGATGTTCGGCGACGAGATGATCGACGAGGCGTCGCGAAAAGTGGCGGTGACGCTGGTCGCCAAAGGCAAGCGCGCCGGCCTCGCTCGATCGGCCGCGTAGCTTCCAGGGTCTGGCACCTCGGCTTCTAATTGCCCTCCACCAGCCGCCGACGCGCGACAACCGTGACGAGGGGAGGGAGGATCACCGGGTCGTCACCTGGGTCGACTTCGGTCATCGCCTCGAGGTACAACGCGACCGGTCCAGGTCCGGCCCATGCCGGCGCTTCGGCCCAAGCGTCGACCAGTTCGAGTCCTGCCCGGCGCACGAGCGCCGGAAGTACAGCTCCGACATCGGGGTCTAAGGCGTCTGGCATGGAAAAAGGAGCGCCCGCGATGCGTCCCGCCGATGTCACAGGTTCCTGCGCCACGACCCATCCGCCGGGACGGACGGCGTCGCGCATCTTCGCAAGGACTACGAGCGGGTCATGGACATGGAGCAACAAGAAGCGACACAGCGCAAGATCGAGCTTCTCGGGCAGGTTCAACTCTTCTCCGGACTGCGTGAGCGCTACGACCTGCGCCTGGCTTGCCCTGGCGGCGGCCGAAGCGACTTGGTCGCGCCGGGCAGGATCGGAGTCGACGGCGTAAACCCTTCCTTCCTTGCCGACTAGTCGAGCGAGGGCGACGGTGACATCCCCGCCACCCGCCCCGACGTCAGCCGCACGCCATCCTTGCTTTAGGCCGAGACGGTCGAGTGCGGTGGCGAGCGGTCGGCGGTAGACGTCGTTGCGTAGCTCGAGTTCGATCACGGATGGCACGTTACGCGCTCGCGGGCCTAGCCTGATCCTCCGATGAGCACCTTCGATCGTCCTTTCGGCAGGTACTTCGAGGACTTCGAGCCGGGTGATGTGTACAAGCACTGGCCGGGCAAGACGATCACGGAGTACGACGACCACCTGTTCTGCATGATCACCATGAACCACCATCCG
>JAKCEB010000029.1 GCA_021838305.1 Actinomycetes bacterium
GTTCGCGGCTGCGGCGCTCCTGGCCGTACGCTGCGGGCTAGCCGGGGTCGAAGTCGACGCCGGTGCCTGGTCGCTACTGCGCCAGTTCCACTCGGGGCTCACCAACCTGCGACAAGACCGCTACGGCGACGACCGCGTCGCCGTCACCCGGGAGGTACTGAGGGCGGTCCGCGGAGCGGTCGGGCCGAGTGGGATCGTCGCGCTCCGGCTGTCGTGTGACGAGCTGGCACCCTGGGCGGGGGTCACGCCCGAACAGGCCGCCGTCCATGTCGGCGAGCTCGCGCCGTTCGTCGACCTTCTCACCGTGGTGCGTGGCGGCCCTTTCGACACCGGCGCATACCGTCCCGACTCGCATACCCCGGCCGGGTTCAACCTGGACCTGTGCGCGGCCATGAAGACGGCGGCGGGACCGGTGCCGATAGTTGCGCAGGGCAGTATCGTCGACCCGGGCATGGCGCAGGCGGCGCTGTCCGACGCGAAGTGCGACCTCGTCGAGATGACCAGGGCGTTGATTGCCGACTCCGACCTCGTCGCTAAGCGTAAGGCGGCCAGACCGGAGGCGATCCGGCCTTGCATCTTGTGCAACCAGGCGTGCCGGGTCCGAGACAACCGCAACCCCATCGTGTCGTGCGTGATGGATCCCTCGTCGGGCTACGAGACGGTCGAGCCAGACGTCCTGCCTGTCGCCGCCCGCTCGGGGGCCGCGTGCTCGGGTCCGGCCCGCTCGGGGGCTGCCCGCTCGGCGCCGACCGTAGCCTCGCCGGTGCTGGTAGTCGGCGGCGGACCAGCGGGCCTTGAAGCGGCGCGAACCCTGGCGTCGTCGGGGCGGCGTGTGCGTCTCGTCGAGAGACTCCCCCGCTGCGGTGGTTCGATTCGCGACGCCGCGACCGGCCCGGGCAGAGAGCGGATCGGGTTGGCGGGACGCTGGCTCGAGGAGCGCGCTCTCGAAGCCGGCGTCGCCATAGAGACGGGCGTGCACCTGCGAGCCTCCGACGTCGAAGACGCACGAGCGGACGGATGGGACGTGATCGTCGCTACCGGTTCGCGCTTCGTTGCAGACCGCTACGCGAACAGCGGGATGGCGGTCTTCGATCCGCTCGACGTTCTCGCAGGGCGCGCCGGCCTCCCAGACGGACCGCTCGCCGTCGTGGATAGTGTCGGTGACTGGGTGGGGGTCAACGTTGCTTTGTGGCTTGCAGTTGAGCATGGTCGCGCCGTTTCGCTCGTGAGCCCGGACGTCGTCGCGGGAACGCTCCTCTCCCGGGGAGGTCAGCTGGGCGAGATCAACTTCCGTTTGGAGCGAGTGGGTGTCAGGCGTTTGCTGCGCTCCAAGGTTCGGGCACTCGAAGCTGGCCGCGTGCTGGTCGGCGACCCGTGGACTGACCGTCCGGACGAGATCGAAGCGGCGGCGGTCATCGACTGTGGCCACCGTCTCGCCGAGGACCGCTTGTATCGGTCTTTGAGCGAACCGCGCCCTGTCCGGATAGGAGACTCTGTCGCACCGCGCAGCCTGCTCGAAGCGGTCCTCGAAGCGAGACGTGCTGTCGCATCGCTTAGCGCCCGGCGGCCGGCAGGCGTCGCGGGATGAGCGCGCACGGCGGTTACCGCCACCTTTTTTCCCCTATCAGCATCGGTTCGCTTCGATTGGCGAACAGGATCGTCTTCTCGGCGCATCTGACGAACTACGCGACGCAGCAGGGCCAACCGAGTGAGCAGCACGTCGCGTACTACGCGGCACGGGCCGCTGGAGGGGCGGGCCTCATCATCACCGAGGAGCATTCGACCCACCCCACTGACTGGCCGTACGAGAAGCTCATCCACGGGTTCCACCCCGATGTCGTACCTCACTACCGGGCCATCACCGACGCCGTTCACTCATACGGCGTGCCGATACTCGCCCAGATCAACCACAACGGCGGGCAAGCGTCGTCGATGTACACCCGGCTGCCGGTTTGGGCGCCGAGCGCCGTGCCCGACCCTCTGTTTCGTGAGGTCCCGAAAGCGCTCGACGAGACCGAGATAGCGGAGGTTGTCTCGGGGTACTCGACGGTCGCTTCGCATTGCGTGGCGGGCGGCTTCGACGGCGTAGAGCTGCAGTGCTCCCACTCGTCGATCGTACGCGGATTCCTGTCGCCCGCTACGAACAAACGCGACGACCGCTACGGCGGCTCGCTAGCCAATCGGGCGAGGCTGCTACTAGAGGTGGTCTCCGCTGTACGAGAGACTCTCGGAAGACGCCCGGTGCTCGGTGTGCGACTCTGCGGCGACGAGCTGATCGACGGCGGGACGACCATCGACGATGCCGTCTGCGTGGCGAGGATGGTGGAGGATTGCGGAGCCGTCGACTACATCAACACGTCGATCGGTGTCGCCACCGCAACTCTATACACCATCGAGGCGAGCATGGCCATACCCCCCGGCTACTCGCTTTACATTCCCTCCGCGATCCGCTCCGCGGTGTCGCTGCCAGTGATCGGCGTCGGGCGTTTCAAGGATCCCCTGCAGGCAGAGCGCGCGATCGCCGCCGGGTACTGCGATCTCGTCGGAGTGGTCCGCGGCCAGATCGCCGACGCCGACTTCGCTGCCAAAGCCCGTAGCGGGCAGGCAAGCGACATCCGCACTTGCCTGTCGTGCAATCAGGAGTGCGTCGGGCGTATGGGGCTCAACCGTTGGCTCGGCTGCATCGAGAATCCCCTCGCCGGGCGCGAGTCGCTGCCCGTTGCGCCGCCGAAGCGCAAACGCCGCAAGGTCGTCGTGGTCGGGGGTGGTCCCGGAGGGTTGCAGGCGGCGGTCACGTCGGCCGAGCGGGGTCACAGTGTCACCCTCCTCGAACGCCGCCCCAGCCTCGGAGGCCAGGTGGCGCTCGCGGCATCGGTCCCGTCGCGAGCCGAGTTCCTCGACATCACCCGAAACCTTATTGCTGCAGCCCACCGGCTCGGCGTGGACGTGACTACAGGCGTCGAGGCGACCGCCTTGATCGTCGAGGGCCTCGAACCCGACGCGGTAGTCGTCGCCACAGGTGCGAGGCCGGTTCGGCCGTGGTGGGCTGGACCTGCCGACTCGACTAGTCGAGTTGTGGACGTCCGAGACGTGCTCGAAGGGACCGTCGCACCGGCGGGCTCGGTGATCGTGGTGGACGACCTTGGTTTCCATCAGGCGACGTCGGTAGCGGAGCTGCTCGCCGACCGCGGGTGTGCCGTCGAAATTGTCACGCCCACGATGGTGGTCGGAGGCGACCTCGGCGTCACCCTCGACCTGGAGACCTGGAACATTCGTGCGGCCCGCAAAGGCGTCCGCCAGTCGACAGACCTCGTTGCGATGGGCGTCACGTCGGCCGTCGACGGGCCACTCCAGCTGAATCTCGTGCATCACCCGACCGGTGTCGGGGTGACGCGCTCCGCAGACTGGATCGTCATCGTGGCCCACCAAGCCCCCGAAGACGAACTGTGGCATGGGCTTCGAAGCGCAGCGTTCGAGATGCACCGCGTCGGGGATTGCCTGGCTGCGAGGCGGGCTCACTCGGCGATAATCGAAGGCCATCGCGTAGGGGTCTCCCTATGACCAGCCTGGGGGCGCCCGCCGCGACGAGCGGTGACGTAATCGCAGCAGACGCCGAGCGGCCTTCACCGATCGACGAGGCCCGTCTCGCTGTCGTCGTCGTTCGCGACGGGAGGCTTCCAGGGGGTGCCGACGAGGCCGTCGCGCAGGCCGACGGAGCGGTGCTGTTGGTGGGCGGCGCTGCCGATGACGCCGTGACGCGTTTGGGAGGGGCTCGCCGAGTTTGGGTTCTGCAGTCGGGGACATCGCCAAGGTCGCTTTGCCGGGCGGTCGCCCCGCTCGTTCGCGGCGTGTCGCTTCTAGTCCTGCCGGCATCGCCGGACGGGCGAGACCTCGCCCCGCTTCTCGCTCACAGTCTCGGCTGGCCGCTTCTCAGCGGATCAGTCACGGCTTGCTACGACCCGGCGGAAGGTACCGTCCGCGCGGAGCTTCTGCGAATAGACGGGAGGGTCGTCGTCCCTGCCTTAGCGAAGGCGCCGGCGGTCGTCACCGTGTGGTCAGAGCGGCGTCCCTCGAAACGTGCCGATGTGAGCGTCGACCGGGGCGGTGTCTCGATCGTCGAGCTACCCGTGTGGGCGCCCTTGTCGGCGGGCGAGGTTGCCGATCTGGAGGTGGCCGAAACGGTAGCGCCGGAGCCCTCGACGATGGACCTAGCCGACGCGACCCGGGTGTTCGCCGGGGGGGCTGGGCTTGTCCCGCGCGCGGCGGGCGACGCGGACGCCCGCGACGTGTTTGCTTTGCTCGCCGACGTGGCCGAAGCGTTAGGGGCTGCGGCCGGCGCAACTCGAGTGATAAGCGACGCCGGATGGGTCGGCCACGACCGCCAGATCGGCACCACCGGGGTCAGCGTCGACCCGGACCTCTACGTGGCGTTCGGCATCTCGGGTGCCACCCAGCACACAGGCGGCATCGGCGACGCGAAGCACGTCGTGAGCGTCAACGTCGACCCGTCAGCGCCCATGGCCCGCATGGCGAACCTGGCGATCGTCGCCGACGCGCCCGCAGTCCTCGGCGAGCTTGCGAGGAGGCTAGGGGTCGGCAACGGCGCAAGTAGTGAGGGCGGCACATGAGTCCTGCCGGCACGCCTCCAGACGCAGGAGCCACGAGCGCCGACACGGCCGAGCACAGCTCACCGTCGGTCGACTCTGTCGTAGTCGACGCGGTGGTCGTCGGTGCTGGACCGGCCGGCACGGCGGCCGCATACGCTTTGGCGTGTGCCGGACGCTCCGTGGTCGTCGTCGAGCGCGGGCCGTTCCCCGGGTCGAAGAACCTCTACGGCGGCGTCGTTTACGGCAGAATCCTCGAGCGCATCGAGCCCCGCTGGTGGGAGCAGGTCCCGGTGCAACGCTGGGTGGTGCGCCGCTCGACGATGGTGATGACCCCGACGCAGGCTGTTACCGTCGACGTCCGCTCCCAGGCGTGGGGCTCAGTCCCCTATAACGGCTTCACCGTCTACCGATCCGATTTTGACAGTTGGCTTGCCTCGAAGGCGGTCGCCGCAGGTGCGCGCCTCGTCTGCTCGACGGTGGCCACCGGACTTCTTCGCGACGGCCGCGGCCGCGTGTGCGGGGTGACAACCGACAGGCCCGGTGGGGACGTGAAGGCCAAAGTGGTCGTCGCCGCCGATGGTGTCAACTCTTTTCTTGCGAAGTCGGCGGGCCTTCATTCACACGACGACCCGTCGCACTACACGCTCGGCGCCAAGGAGGTTCTGGCTCTCGACCCCGAGTTGATCGAGCAACGTTTCGGTGTCGGGCCTCGTGAGGGCATGGACATCGAGGCGGTCGGCGCTACGGGAGGCGTACCCGGCGGAGGGTTCCTCTACACGAACCACGATTCGCTCGCTGTCGGCGTCGTCGTCAGCCTCGACGGCTTGGCTCGCTCGAAGCGCCGCCCCGAAGAGCTGATCGAAAGTTTCAAAGCGCACCCCGCAATCTCGCCGTACCTGCGAGACACGTCGATTAGGGAGTACGGGGCACATTTGATCCCCGAAGGCGGCTTTGACACGATGCCGGAGCTCGTATCCGACGGTCTGCTGGTAGCCGGCGACGCCGCCGGGATGACGCTGGCGGCGGGAATCTGGCTCGAAGGGGTCAACTACGCGATCGGCGCCGGCCTTGCCGCAGGTGAGGCTGCCGCTTCCGCTTTACGCCAGGGCGACGTTTCGGCTTCCGGCCTCGCTGGATACCGCCGCGCCCTTGAAGCCGGGTTCGTGCTATCGGACCACTCGCGGCTGCGGCGCGCGCCGGGCCTCGTGCTCTCAGAGCGGGTCCAGGGCTCGTATACGAACCTGGTTTGTGACGTCGCTGAGGGTCTCTTTACGGTCGACAACACGGCGCCCAAGCCCGGGCTTCGACGGCTCTTTGCCGGTGCGAGGCGACGCAACCGGGTGGCGTTTCGCGATCTCGTGAAGGACGGCTTCGACGCGGTTAGGACGTTCAGGTGAGCGTCCGAGTGGAGAGGTTCTCGCTAGCGGAGCGCATGGCCACCGTAGAGTTCCGCGTGTCCGCCGGCGCCCACATAACCGTCGATTCAGACGTGTGCAGGTCCTGCACGACACGCGAATGCGTCACCGCCTGCCCGGCGAACCTGTTCGCCGTCACCTCCGACGGCGGGATCCTGTTCAACTACGAGGAATGCTTCGAGTGCGGTACCTGCTACATGGTCTGCAACAGCGAAGGGGCGATCACGTGGCACTACCCTGAGGGCGGCCACGGAGTGGTGTTCCGTCATGGCTGAAGGCAGGTTCGTTGTGGCGTGCCTGGCACCCGACGACCAGATGATCGAGGTGGACTCGTCCTCCGGGAGGGTGACCGTAGACGAGCGTCGCTCGGCGCTGAGCGCAGCCGACGGCGCGGCGCTAGAGCACGCGCTACGACTTGGCGAGATCTGGGAATCCGAAGTGGTCGCGTTCGCGGTGGGGCCGCCGCAGATCAACGCCTCGCTGCAGGAGGCCGCCGCTCTCGGAGCGGATATTCATCGCATCGACAGTGTCGGCGGCGTCCACGAGGAATGTAGGGGCGCCAGGGCCCTCTCGCCTTGCGAGATAGCCGGAGAACCCCTGTGGGTCGCCCGTCAGCTGGCCGCCGGGATCCGCGGCGTCGGCTCCCCGGCGCTCGTGATTTGCGGTGACATGTCGAGCCGGCGCGGGATTGGAACACTCCCCGGTGCGCTCGCTGCTGAGCTTGCGCTGCCACAGGCGTTGGGGTTGGTGTCGCTCCAGGTGTCATCTGACGGGACTTTGATAGTGGAACGGCGCCTCGACAGTGGTTGGCGGGAGCGCATAGTCGTCGACCGGCCAGCGGTGCTGTCGGTGGAAGCGGCGGGAGTGCGCCTTCGAAGAGCCGATCTCGCAGCGCTGCTCACGCGCTCCGACTCCGAGATCGCCGCCCTCGCGGCGTCGTCACTGACACCTCCTCGCCCGGCTCACCCGGCCGTGCAATTAGGGGCACCCCTCGCCTACCGGCCTCCTCCGAGACGCGTCGAAGCGCCTAGCGGAGACGCCCATCAGCGCCTTTTATCGATCACTGGTTCAGAGCAGACAGCAGCGGTCGCCAGCCGCGTGATCGGACCGCTCACGGCGAGCGAAGCCGCAGACGAATTTCTCTCATACCTCCGCCAAAACGGCTACGTCGAAGGGTAGGAAGGTCGTCTACGCGGGAATGGTGGGAGTCGCCGGTGTCGCCGGCAACTTCTGTGGATTCGGCGGTGCTGCGACCGTCACCTTCTCGCCCCAGCTGCTGAACGTGTCCACGGTAGAACCGTTCTGGGTATCCCCGTAGGAAAGCGATAGCGGCAGAAATGGGTAGGTCGTCGAAATGGTGAGCGTGGCGCGGTCCCCGGCACCGGACCTGCTGTTGAAAGCATTCTGGGGGATAGCGCCGACGAGCGCTATCTCGCCGGGAGCAGGAGACCTGACGACTCCAAGCGGGCCACCGAGGTCGATGAGACCGTCTACGAGGGTGGTGAGCTGAAGCTCCTGGATCGCCGCTTGTATCGGGAGGGTCGTGTGCGGGACTGCAATCCAAAGACCGGAGTACCGGGTGGCGCTGCCTGACGGGAAGCCGAACGAGCGTAGGCTTGCGTCATTTCCCAGCATGTAAAGCTGCCCGTTTGCAGACAGCATTTGCAGCGACGTCGACCCGATGGCCGCCTGGACGCTGCCACCGGCGACCGACACGTCACCGATCGCGTGCGCTGCCAGCGTACCGCGGCTGTCGGCCTCGAAGATGTGCGTGGAGCCGGAGCGTATCGCTGCGGCGACGCTTGCCTGCAGGATCTGCGCAGCGCTAAGGCCGACGAGGCTCGGGTGGACTTTCGGACGCGTCGATTGGAACGCGTAGAGTCCACCGGCTGCTACGGCCAGAGTTGCCACCATCGCTGCGGCGAGCTTCGCCTTGGACGCCGGTCGTCGGGTTGGATAACGCGCTGAGCTGGTAGGCACCGCAGCTTGGAACATGTACGGCGCCGCGCCGCCGTCAGGCGTCGCGCTAACGCTGTCAAATGTCGTGTCGCCCTCGACGAAACCGCTCTCGAGATCATCGAAGGCGTCGGACGCATCCCCGGCGTCGGAAGCGTGCGATGCGTCGAAGGCGTCGGCGGAAAACGCGCGCCCCCCGAAGTCCCGATCGTGCACGTCCCAATCACCGTCCGGTGGGGTCTCGATGGCGGTCGCCTCTTCAGGGACCCTCGTCGAAACGTTGAAAGCCGCGAGGAAGTCGAGAAGCGCCCCGCTCGCCCGGTCATTACCGTCGAGGCCGACTCTCAGGCTGCCGTGAGAACTATCGTCTGTAAGTGCCATCGCGAAAGTCATTCGGGCGCGCCCCGCACTTGCTCAAGCCGTGACGCTCGGAGGGCCGCCGCGTTTCGTGTTTGGACACTGACGTACTTTTTTCCAGGGACCGATATGAGCAGGTCGAAGCGGACCGAGGTGGCTTGTCTCAGGGTTCCGAGGGCTCACCATCCAACCCGGAGAGGATGGAAGCAGCCTTGTCGACCTGACGTCGGGCCTGTGTCAGACGCCGTTCCGAGGGATCACGCTCGACCCCGGCCTCGATCGCCTTGCGGAGCCGCGCGATTGCCATGTCGGCGAGGTCCTCGGAGATCGACTCCAGGCGCGACACGATGTCGGCGGGATCGACGCTCATGACAGGCCGGCGCGTTCGGCGACGATCTGCATGGGGTGGATCGCCTTGACGCCGCCGGCGCTCAACCAAAGTGAGCAGCCGGGGTTGGCGCTGGCGACTACGTCGGCGCCGGCCGCGGCGATGACGTCAACCTTCGCGTCGCGTATCGCTCCGGCCATCGCGGGGCGAAGCACGCTGTAGGCGCCCCCCGCCCCGCAGCATCTCCCTTCGTCGGTGAGCTCGACCAGTTCGCCGTAAGGGGCGAGGACCTTGCGGACGGGCATGTGTGCGCGCTGAGCGTGGCGGAGGTGACAGGGGTCCTGCACAGCGATGCGGAGGGGGCCAAGGTTGCTCTTCGGTGATGGGAGCAGATCGGCGCGCTCGGCTATCCACTCGTGGATGTCGAATACACGCGCCGAGAAGGCCTCGGCTTGGCTACTTCGCAGCATACGGCCGTAGTCGCGAAGCTGCGCGCCGCAGCCGGCGGAGTCCACGAGGATCGGGGACTCACCGGGAAACGCGCGCATTACCCGCCGGGCGATCGTCTCCGCTCGACCCGCCAAGCCTGCGTGGGAGTGCATCGCACCGCAGCAAGCGGCTTCGGGACCGGGAAGCGACACCCCGAAACCCATCGCGCCGAGAACGTCAATTCCTGCCTTGTGGACGTTTCGTTGCCAAGCATCCATGACACAGCCGGTGAACATCCATACGTCTTCGCCGCTCGCACGAAGAGGCGGCTGGCGTAGCGGCAGCTTCGGGAGGCTCATGCGCCGCGAGACAGCTCCGGGTATCAGCCGGCCCATCTGGGCGACGGCGCCGGCTGCGGTGAGGGCATTTAGAAGCCTTGGACGCTCCAGGACGCCGTACGCGACCTTCTGCCACCATGGCACCGTCGACCCGGCGATGGCCGACCGTGTCTGTTCCATGAGGGATCCGAAGTGCACAGACGAAGGGCAGGCGGTCTCGCATGCTCGGCACATGACACACGACAGCATCATCTCCTCGAACGCCTCGCCGAGAGGTGCCCCTGCGACTGCAGAGCGCATAGCGGCGATGCGACCCCGCGGAGATTTCCCTTCCTCTCCGGATACTCGGAAAGTCGGGCAGTGGGCAAGGCAGAGGCCGCACGAGACGCAACCTGCAAGCTCGTCGGGGTCGAGTCGAAGGGGCAAAGGCGACCTTGTCTGCTTCATCTCTCTCCCTCGTGTTGTGTCAGCGCGGACGGCGCTCCGAGCGGGCTCCTGCCCGGATTGAGGCGCCCGGTCGGGTCGAAGTTCTGCTTGATCCGCCGGTGAAGCTCCACGACCTGGCGCAGCGCGACGCGATCTGGCGCGAGCCTGCCTACCGCCGCGGCGACTCCGGGTGTCGCGCAGTGCACGACACCCACACCGACCTCGGCGAGCCATCCGCCGGCCGACTCCTCAACCGGCGTGGTGAGGTCCGCTAGTCGTCGCAGGTCGCGTGGCGCCAGGGACACTCGGATCTGCGACATCCCGTTGCTCGCCCGCTGCGGTGCCCCTACCACCTCGCTGAAGCGGGCGCCCAGCACACTTCTGGCCTGTTCGGCGACATCGACGTCGTATCCCGCCAAAGCGACCCACGTTTGGCGGCCGTCCCAGAGAACCGACAGCGGTTTGTAAAGCCGGGACCGCAGCTCGAAGGGATCAGCATCTTCAGCCACGAACCATCGCTCCGACTGTGGCTCGGGGATGCATCGCAGCACCACCTCGGCGATGAAGCCAAGAGTTCCATATGACCCGACCAAAAGCTTGCACAGGTCGAAGCCGGTCACGTTCTTGACCAGCGGTGCTCCTGCGCGAACAAGGCGCCCACTGGCAGCAACAGCTGTCACCTCCAAGACGGTGTCGCGTATCGGTCCGCGCCCGAGACGGCGGATCCCCGACTTCCCGCAGGACAGAACGCCTCCGACGGTGGCGTCGTCGGGGCGATCCGCCTCGATCGCAACCAGCTGGCCTTTCGAGCGTGTCGCCGAGTGAAGCTCGCCGATCGTCGTCGACGCCCTCACCCTCACGATCATTTCGCCGGGTTCGTGGGCGACCACCCCTGATGGGGCCACCACGACGCGGGCGTCGGGGTCTGCGACACCCGCGAGGCTCCACTGGGTCCCGCCCCCCCGGCATGTGACGGGACCCTCGTCGGGACCTCCGACGATCCGGGCGAAGTCCTGGAGGGCCGACGCCATGCCCGCTACCTGCTCACAGTCCGAGCTCACCTATATCCAAGCGCCGGCCGGGATGCTTGCGAGCTCGCCGCACCCGGCCACACCCGATGGAAGGACCTTGTCGGGGTTGCAGAGGCCGTCGGGGTCGAAGGCGTCTCGGAGGCAACGCTGCGCCGCCAGGTCGTCGTCGCCGAACACGAGGCGCATCGCGTCGCGTTTTTCCAGACCGATACCGTGCTCGCCGGAGAGGGAACCGCCGGCGCGGACGCACACCTCGATGATCCTCTGCCCCGCTTCGTGAACACGGTCGAGGACGCCTTGCTCGCGAGCGTCGAAGACGATCAGCGGGTGGAGGTTCCCGTCACCGGCGTGAAAGACGTTGCCGAGTACGAGGCCGAACTCTCTTGCGATGCCGTTGACTTCGCTCAGCACGTCGACTAGCACCGAGCGGGGTACCACGCAGTCGTGCAGGTAGTAGTTGGGCGCGATCCGTGCCACCGCTCCGAACGCCGACTTCCTCGCCTTCCACCACGCCGCCCTCTCGGGCTCGTCGCGGGCGACCTGCACGTGCTGCGCGCCGTTCGAGGCGAGGATCTGAGCGACTGTCTCGGTCTGGCGGGCGACGCCACCCGCGAGCCCGTCGAGCTCGACGAGAAGCACGGCGGCCGACTCGGTCGGCAGCCCGGCGTGCACGTAGGCCTCGACGACTTCGACGATCGTCGCGTCCATCATCTCCAAAGCTGCGGGGACGATCCCTCCTGCGATGACCGCCGTCACCGCCCGGGCGGCGTCGGCCATGTCGTCGAAGTCGGCTAGCAGAGTCGACACGGTCCTCGGCGTCTCGGTAAGGCGGACACAGATCTTCGTCGCGATCCCCATCGTCCCTTCGCTGCCGACGAAGCACCCGCGAAGGTCCAGCCCGTCCGGATCGCCGTCCAGGCCGCCTAGAACCACGACCTCCCCATCGGGCAGTACCACTTCGATCGCGGCGATGTGCGCGTTCGTCACGCCGTAGAGCAGGCAGTGCGGGCCGCCGGAATTGTTGGCTACGTTCCCGCCTACAGAGCACGACTGCTGGGACGACGGGTCGGGGGCGAAGTGCAGGCCGAATGCGGCGACGGCACGCGAAAGGTCAAGGTTGAGTACGCCCGGCTCGACCCAGGCGAAGCGGCTCTCTGCGTCCACCTCGAGGATGCGGTTCATCTTCGTCGTGACGATCACCACCGGTGGCTTGGCGCCCGACGGGACCGCTCCGCCCGCAAGTCCGGTGCCCGAACCCCTGGCGACGAACGGCCAGCCGTGATTGCGGCACACCCGAACGACGGCCGACACTTCCGCGCTCGACGTCGGGAAGCACACGACCGACGCCTCTCCGCTAAGCGTGGAGGCGTCACGCCCGTAAAGGCCCAACTCGAAGGCGTCAGTGTGGACACGCTCGGATGCGACAGCGAAGCGTAGGTCGCCGACGAGTGATCCGAGGCTCATTATGAGCTGTCACGTTAGCCCTCAGTTCGAGGGGCAGCGCAGTCCGGCCGGGGGGACTTTCAGGTTGAGAAGGTAGTTGTCGACGTAGCTCCTGACGCACGAACTGTACGCGTACGCGGTGTGGCCCTCCCCTACACGCGTGACGAGTACGCCGCTTCGAAGCTCGGAGGCAAGGGCGACGGCCTCCGAGTACGGGGTCGCCGGATCGCCGGTGGTTCCGACGACGACGATCGGCGGCGCGCCAACTGCGGGAAGGCTTGCGGGCTTCGACGTCGCCGGGGCGGGCCACACCGCGCAGACGAGCTCGCTGTAGAGGTTCATCACCCCGAACACGGGGGCCGCCGCTTGCGCCGCAGGCGCCGCCGCTTCTATCGCCTGGACCGACGGGGCGGGAGCGTCGAGGCAGTTCACCGCGGTCTCGGCTTCGAGCTCGTTGCCCAGCTGGCCGCCGGAGAGGCCGATGTAGCTGTCGAAGAGGGCGTGCAGGATAGCCGGGTTGCCACCTGCGAGCGCAGCGAGGCCGGCTTCGAGGGTCGGCCAAGTCGACTGCGAGTACAGACCGGCGGCGGTGGCGTAAAGGAGTTGGGCCGCTCCGAACGCCTGTGCCGAACCGCTGACGGCCAAAGGCTTGGAGGTCACAGCAGCGACGAGTGCCTCGAAGGCATTGAGAGGGTCCGCTCCCGGCTTCCACGGGCAGTTGGCGTTCGCTTGGCAGCTTGCGAACATAGAGTTGAGATCGCCTTCGAAGGCCGTCGACTGGTAGTCGAGGCTTTGCAAAACGCCGAGGGCCGGGTCGATAGCGCCGTCTAGGACCATCGCCCGGACGTGCTTGGGAAAAAGGTTCGCGTACGTAGCCCCAAGGAACGTGCCGTAGGAGAACCCGAGGTAGCTGATGGTCGCCACCCCCAACGCCTTGCGTATGTAGTCCATGTCCATCGCTGCGTCCGCGGTGCTCACATAACCGAGCTCTCCCCCGCTTCCGGCCTGGCACGCCGCGGCGAACGCCCGGTCGGCACCGAGCAGGCTTGCGAGGCCACTCGGGGTGGTCGGGGCGGGGTTGACGTTGACGAAATCGAGCATCTGCGACGTGGTGCCACAGTCGATCGGCGCGCTGCGGGCGACCCCCGGCGGGTCGAAGCCGACCACGTCGAAGTGGTCGAGGATGGAGGAAGGCAAAAGTTTGACGATCTCGGGCAGGAAGTCCACCCCCGATACGCCCGGGCCGCCGGGGTTGACTAGCAGGACCCCGGTGTCGGCGCCCGACGCCGGCCTGCGGTCCAAGGCGAGCGAGATCGTAGGACCCTGCGGGCTCGCAGGGTTACGTGGCACGATGACGTTCGCGCACTGAAATCCTCTCGGGCCCGCTGGCGCGCTGCACGGGCTCCACGTCACGGCCGCGGGCGCGCCCGGCGCTGTCGCCCCCGCTACTGAAACGCCTGGCGCTGTCGCGCTCGACTGCCCTGGAACGACCGGCGAACTACCGGGGTGCCCATTGGAAGCACCACACGATCCGAGAAACCCTGCCAGGATCACACCGGCCGCCGATATTGCGGTCAAGCGCCGACTCTTAGCCACCGCTCCCATCGCCTTGGATCATCAGCGCCGTGCCTGTTAGGTGAGGCCAAGCAACGGCGGGAATGGTTGCACTGTAAGCATCTCGTCGAGGTTCGACACGGAGAAGACTCGCCCGTCTGTGTCGCGCACGACCGGGCCTAGGGTGTCGTTTGTGCGGGTCCAGCCGAGACCGCCTAGCACAGCAACCAGCGGTACCCCGCCGAGCCTGATGCTTTCGGCTCGCAGCGTCCGAAATCGAAGGGCCTTGTCGCGAGCGGTGCCGCCGTCGTTGGCGCCTTTGCACTCGAGCATCCCGCGCAGTGCATCGGATTGGTCGAAAATAACGAAGTCCGGGGCAGGCGTCACTGTCACCTCGAACCTCGCGGCTATCTCGGCTTGGCTGTGCGACCCGGTGCGGAGATATGGCACACCGTTCTCCTGGAACAGCGCCTCAACAGCGTCCTCAATCAGGTTTCCCCTCGGGGTCGACGTTGCGTTGAGAACCTGACCGAAGGCGCCGCCGTAGTGCCGTTGCTGCAAGAACAATGAGTAGGGGACACCGGCGGCGGCCCAGCCGCGGACGGTCTCCCAGCCGTATTCTGTGTCAGGCTTATCCTGCTTCGATTTGAGGCCCTCCGGCGGAGTGCCGAACAGTGCCCTGGACATGATGCGGTCGATGGTCTCAGCAGCCGTCCGGGCTTGCTTAGGCGAGGCGTCAGAACCCCGGCGTTCCATCGCGTCCACCTTCGACTTCGACAGCTTCGCACCACCCGTCAGTTCCACTACCAGGTCGGCTGAGGCGGCGAACTCGTTGGGCAGCAGTCCAACGATTGTCCGAAACACAAGCAGGGTGCGCGGCGCCTCATTGATCGTCCGGGCCAGGTCGTCGACACCCACGTTGGAAAACCCGTCGGTCAGCCGCAGTGCGTCAGCGTAAGCCTCGACGAAGGCAGCTGGCTCGTAGAAGTCAAGCTTGTGGACGTATGCGAAGTCCGGGGCCAAGTGTGGCACATAGGCATCCTTTGCGATCGCCGAGTAGATCGCCTGATGCTCGGCCGTACCATGCCGCTCTGGGATGAGACGAAGTTGGGCGACGCGCTGGTCCCAAGTGGGAGCCGCAAGGACGGCCGCAACCGTCTCCTCAGCAGTCGGCACGCTCAGCCGGCGTCCAATAGCTCGCCTGGCACGTCGTCAGCGATGTCAGCGACGATCCGCCGCCTCGCTTCGGTCACGAACTCCTCGTGGATCTCAAGCCCGCCCGCCCGCCGACCTTGCCGCCGGGCGACCACAACCGTCGTGCCGCTCCCGGCGAACGGGTCGATCACGACGCCACTTGTCGGGCTCGCAGCACGCACAAAGAACTCGGCCAAACCCTCCGGCATCGCGGCGGTGTGCGCAACCCCCCGGTACTGGTTGTAGGTCTGAGGCACGGAGATTACGTTGCCCGGGTCGGCCCCCCCCCGAAGATAGGTCTTAGTCCGGTCCCGCCCGAAGCCTGCTGCCGTATTGCGCCGCCCCAGGGTGTCCAGGCGCCGACGGGCGATTTCCGCGTCGTCAGCCTTATAGGGCACCCGCACCGCGTCAAGATCGAAATGCGGTCGCGCTCCTCGACCGAAGTGGTACACGTACTCAAAGCTGTCCTTTGTCCGCGGTCCGAAGCGGCCCGGGACAGCATTCGGCTTCGCCCAGATGTACGTCTCAAGCCAGCGCCAACCCAAATGCTGAAGCGCAAGAACGAGTTCATAGACATACGGGTGGCGCTGCCCCTTCAGAGGCCCACGGTTAGCCACACGGTTCTTGATGTTGAGCACAAGACTTCCGGTCTCGGCCGTCGCCTCGAACATCGCCCTGGCGAACGGCAGGAACCACTCGACGTAACGATCCGGGTGAATCCGGCTGTACCCCCGCGCGTCCGCGTACGGCGGGGATGTGAAGAAAAGATCGACGCTACTACGTGGGAGCCGACCGAGCCAGGCGCTCGCCTCACCGTGTGACACGCCCTCACGTAAAAGCTGCGCCAGCGCCTCGCCTGGGTCCTGCGGCGGAGCCGGGCAAGACGACAGAACGTGGTACACGAGACGATCGTAGTCGGACGGGTTGAGCGGGTCAGCGATGGGTACGACCTCGACGATGCCCGGAGGGGGCTGAGCGGCATCGACGGGCCATAAGGTCAGGCGCTGGGCGAGGTCCATGGTCAGAACATACGTTTGACCTGTGACAGCCACGAACCTCGCTGGCGCCAGCGCGGCGGTGTATCGTTCGCACGTGCACGAACAGGCCTCGCTGCGATCGCCCGAACAGTGACGCGCACTCGCAAGGCAACACCCTCCCGGCTTCGCGAATGGGTCAGCATCGACGACCCGAACGAGGCGAGGCGCTGGATGTTCGACGTCACGTTCCTGTCATCGAACTGGGAGTGCCTTTATGGGAGGGGCTGCCAAGGGGTCCTCACCGGGGCCGCGCCCGAGCTGGAGCAGGGATGCTGCTCATACGGGGCGCACTTCACCGACGACGCTGACGTCGAGCGCGTGACCGACGCAGCGTCGCGCCTGGACAGCTCTACCTGGCAGTTCGCCGACGAGGGTCACGCGAGCGGGATAGTGCAGGTAGACAGCGACGGGACCTGCTCGACACGCCTCGTTGACGACGCCTGCATCTTCTTGAACAGGCCCGGCTACGCCGCCGGGCCGGGGTGTGCGCTGCACCTCGCTGCCCTAGCTGAGGGTGTGCCGGCGCTCGAAGTGAAACCCGACGTCTGCTGGCAGCTCCCCCTCAGGCGGGAGGACACCGACGCCGCCGACGGGACGGTCCTGTCGACGGTTACGCAGTGGGAGCGCAAGCATTGGGGGGACGGCGGCGCGGAGTTCCACTGGTGGTGCACCGAAGCTCCCGAGGCGCTTGGGGGAGCCAGCGCCGTCTACCAGTCGATGCGAGAGGAGCTTCGGGCGATGGCAGGAGACGAGGTCGTCGCAGCGCTTGCGGCGTACCTGGACGGAAAAAGTCGGCGCTAGGTGAGGTGCGCTTCGGGGCCGGCGATTTCCTCCTCGTCGAGGTCCTCCATCGCGAGGCACCAGGAGGCGTGCTCGTCATCGGGGTCCGCTCCGCACTCGGCGCAAGGCTCAACGTCTACCTCGGTCAACCGCTTGAGTACCCGTGCCTCTTCGAAACGCCGATGCCGACCCTTTTTCACCGTAAAAGCTCCCGTTCATCGAGAATCGCCACGTGTCAGCGGCGACCCCCGCAATATTATCAACCCTTGACGCTCAACTTTCGGTAGTACCCAACCGGCCCCGAGTTAATCGAGTCCGCAGACGAAAGCTCGGAATAACGAGGTTCGCCCCTCGCCCTACAGCTCGAGAGGAGTCCCTGAGCTGGCCTCCAGGCGTAGCGAACCAGCCGGGTCGAACGTCAACGCCGCCTTCCCGTCCCTCAAAGCTCGCAGCGCGCCGCTCAAAAGCGCACCTCGCCACCCGTCGAGTAGGCGGCAGTGGGGGTCGTCTCGAAGGAAGGCGGCAACGTCGGAGCGGGTTGCCACCGCGGCGGGATCGATCCGCTCGTTCTTGGCGACCTGGGCTATCCACGCCATCATCAAGGCAACCGACGCCCGGAGCTCCTTGGGGACCTCGTCGCTCGGCGGCGGCAGGATCTGCTCCTCGGGAAGGTTCCTTCCCCGCTCGACGGCTTCGAGGATCTCGTCGGCTACCGGAGACTTGAGACGCCGGCCGTCGAGGCCGCGCATCGAGTTCAGCGCCTCCTGCGTCGACGGTGGACGGTGCGCGATCGCCTGGATGACAAGGTCGGGTATCACGTAGCGGACCGGCTGGTCCACGGTGGCCGCCCGGCGCTCCCTCCACGCTGCGACCTCCTGTGCGACGCCGCGCGATGCACCTCTGAGCGTTCGGGCGTCGCGAAGCTTCCACCACGTCCTTCGCAAGTCGGCGTGCGCGGCGCTGCGCTCGAGCATGCCGGCGCATTCCTGTTCGACCCAGTCCAAGCGGCCGGTGGCCTCGAGTTCGGCGGTGATCGTGTCGGCGAGGAGCAGCAGGTGCTCGACGTCGGATGCAGCGTAGGACAGCTGCGACGAGGTCAACGGCCTGGCCTGCCAATCCGTCAGCCGGTCGCCCTTCGCGAGGTCCTTCCCGACGAACGCTTTCACGAGCGAGGCGAGGCTGGCGCTGCTGTGGCCGCAGAACCCGGCGGCGATCTGCGTGTCGAAAAGCGCGCCCGGCAGCACCCCGCACGTCCGGCGGATGATCTCCAGGTCCTGGTCGCAGGCGTGGCCGACCATCACAGCCGGGCCCGCGACGACAGACGCCAGGGAGGCCACGTCGACGCTGAGAGGGTCGACGAGCACCACCCGGTCGCGGGAGCTACCAGGCTCTCTCCAGCTCAGCTGAAGCAGTGCGAGGACCGGCCAGTACGTCTTCTCACGGTGAAATTCCGTGTCGATCCCGTAGCGCTCAACGGCGCGTAGCTCGACGAGGAGGTCGGCGAGGGACGCGTCGTCGGCGACGAGCTCTATAACGGCCCCTCCTGCGCTTCGCGTTCGACTTTCAGCACCTGTCAGGTCTACCCGTCACTGCCGCCCGCCCGCAAGTACGCGCCGTCGGGAGCCCGGCAGCGGTCAACCGCCGTAGCTCATTCGGGTGTCTTCCATCCGGAGAACCTCGACCTCTTCGGGCAACTCGGAGGGGCCGCAGTCGACGACCTCCCCGACAAACAGGGTGTGGCTCACGAAGTCGGTCGCCTCTCGAAGCTGGCAGTCCAGCCACGCCAGCGAGCATTCGAGCAGCGGAGCACCGGTAGCAGCGGTGCTCACTGCGAAGCCGCCCAGCTCGCCGGGGGCTCCGTCATCGTCGAGCGGCTTGACGAACTTCCTCACCAGGGTACGGTCGCTTCTTGCGATGATGTTGAGGGAAAAAGCGTGCCCTTCGCGCACAAGACCGTTGCTCAGCGCCTCGCGCTCGACGCTGACCGCTACCAGCTTCGGCTCGCTCGAAACTTGCGTCGCCCAGTTGAGGGTCATCAGATTCCGCCGACCGGCGAAGCTGCTGCCAAGCACGTACAGACCGCTCGGCATGCTCCACAGAACCCGCCTGCGGGTCCGCTCGTAGGCGTCCGGGTCACGCCCTGGAGGGTAAGGCCCGACACTCGTTACCTTCATCTCGCCTCCTCGTCGCCGAGCCGCGCGACCTCGTCTCGGACTTCGATGACGTGCTGAGTCGAACGGCCCCGCCGAAGCACGACCCAGCGTCCGTGCAGCGCGTCACCCGGGTGGAGGGGACGATCCTCGGCTACCCGGACGCCGTTGAGGTAGATCGCCCCTTGCGAAAGTTGGCGCCGGGCGTCACCGCGCGACGACACGATCCCCGTCAGAACCGACGCGCCTATCACGCTGAGCGGCCCATCCAGGTCGGCTCGGGCGACGACAGTGCGCGGGGCGTCGGCCAACGCGACCTCCAAGGCTTCGCCGCCCAGGTCGGCGAGCGACATGGTGAAAAGAGCCTTCGCCGCCACCGCGGCGCGGGCTGCTTCCCCGGCGCCGTGCACGAGCGTCGTCAGCGACGACGCGAGCTCGCGCTGCGCCCGGCGCTCCTCGGGGTGCGAGGCGAGCCTGTCGCCGAGCTCGACGATCTCCTCTTCGCCTAGGGAGGTGAAACGGCGCAGGTAGGACACAGCGTCGGTGTCGGGGGTCCGCATCCAGAACTGGTAGAACTCGTAAGGCGAGGTCCGCTCAGGATTGAGCCACACGGTCCCGCTTTCGGTCTTACCGAACTTCGTACCGTCCGCCTTCGTGACCAGTGGGGACGTGAGCCCGAACGCCTTGGCGCCGGCGCGTAGGCGCCTGATCAGCGTGACGCCTTCGGAGATGTTGCCCCACTGGTCGCTTCCACCGAGCTGCAGTTCACAGCCGTAGCGGTCGTAGAGCTGCACGAAATCCCAGGCCTGGAGGAGCATGTAGCTGAACTCGGTAAAAGACAGGCTCTCCCCCTGGCGGTCCAAGCGGCTGCGGACCGAGTCCTTGCGGACCATCTCGTTCACGCTGAACAGCTTCCCGACGTCGCGCAGGAAGTCGATCAGGCCCACCTCGCCGAGCCAGTCGAAGTTGTCGGCGATCACCGCTGAGCCGGCCGCCTCGGACCCGTCGGCCGCCTCGGGGGCGTCGCTGCCGAGCAGCGCGGCGACCTGCGCCGATATCGAGGCCCGGTTGGCCTCTAGCTCGCGAGGCTGCAACAAGTTGCGCTCCTCGCTCTTCCCGCTCGGATCGCCGATCATCCCTGTGCCCCCGCCGATCAACGCTATCGGCCGGCTGCCGTGCCGGGCTATGAGTCGCAGGAGGCACAGCTGCTGCAAGTGACCTACGTGCAGGCTGCCCGCAGTGGGGTCGAAGCCGATGTACGCCACGATCGGGCCCGCCTCTAGGCGCTCTGAGAGGGCGGCGCGGTCGGTGACCTGATGTATCAGGCCGCGCCAGGCGAGCTCGTTGACTATCGACGACATGCAGCTATTGTCCCACGCTTGTCTCGCGCCGCGGGACCTGATCTTTTTCCCGGCGTTCTGGGCAAGAATGATGTCATGCGATGCGCTGGCGTTCTGCTCACAGGTGGAGCGAGCCGCCGGATGGGTGTCGACAAGGCCACGCTCCTCGTTGGGCCGCCGGGCGGTCCGGCGGCCACACTCGCGAAGCGCACGGCGGGAACGCTCATCGAGGTTGCGGAGATCGCAGTGGAGGTAGGCCCCGGCAGGAGCGGTCTGCCGGCGTTCAGCGAGGACCCGCCCGGCCGAGGACCCCTCGCCGGTTTTGTCGAAGGGTGCAGTCGGCTTCGAGGTGGCGGTTGGGACGGCCCCGTGCTTCTCGTGGCGACGGACCTCCCCTACCTCGACGTGGACTTTTTGCGCTGGCTCGCCGGGCGCCCCGGCGGTCTGTCCGTCGTTCCGGTTCTCGAAGGGGTGCCGCAGCCGCTTTGCGCACGGTATGGCCCGGAGGTCTTGGATATCGCAGTCGAAGTGCTCGACGGGGGCCGCCGCTCGATGGGGGCACTGCTCGATGCCATCGAAGCATGCTACGTCGACCCCGACCGCGAAGAGGCACCCGCAGGCTGGCGGAGGGCTCTCACCGACGTCGACACGCCGGAGCAGCTCGCCGACCTGTGCGGCGAGGACAGGATCACCAGGTCGCGCGGGT
>JAKCEB010000215.1 GCA_021838305.1 Actinomycetes bacterium
TCGTCGCAGCCGAGTCGAAGATCCTGCTTTCGGCCTGGCCGAAGCCTTCCCCGGAGATGTTGCTTTGCATCTCGAAGCCGACCCAGTCGTCCTTTGGAGTCCTCGCCAGGGCAACTGTGAGGTCGGCATTGATGAACGTATGGGTTTCGAAGTCGAGGATCCGGCTTATCCCGTTCGCGAAGTCGGCTGCAGCGGCCACCCGCTGCATAGCAGTCACCGGCTCCCCGTCGACGACCGCGAGTCTGAGCCGGGTCCAGAGCGTCGCCGGCCCCAACTCCTCCCAGTTTCCCTCCACGAAGCGCATCTCGACCGCTTCGGCGAACGCGGTACGCCGGGCTCCTGGCGAGGCCTCCTGCGGAGCGGGTAGGCCGGGCGGCGGTGGGGAAACCTGCGCCGGCACGCTTAGGGTGGATCGGCGAAGGTTCAGTCCCCTAGCCTTCGCGACTTCTACCCCGTTCGCGGACAGCGACGCGTCGAGGAGGGCCACGGTGCGTCCCGACTTGACGACGCTGCGGGTGACGCTGAGCGGGGCGAGAGGGACCGGGCGCAGCAACTCGACGGTCATACGTACGAGGGACATTCCTTCGCCGGCTTCGAGCACCCCCGCCACGAGCGCTGCGACAGGACCTCCGTGCTGTGCGTCAGGCGACCACGGGCCTTGTGTGACGGGGTGCGGATGGTAGAAGCCGCCGTCGAAGCTGTAGAGAGCGTCGGCCACGCGACGACTTATCGGGTGCGCAAGTCGAGGCCGAGCGATCGCAGCTGCTCCGCCGGCCTGTGATAGCCGCGTTCGAGGTGATGGACCCCGTGGAGCACCGACGGTCCCTCCGCTGCGGCGGCGGCGATGACACTGGAGAAACCGGCCCGCACGTCGGGGATGTCCACGTCCGCGCCAGTGAGCTTTGATACGCCGCGGACGACAGCGGAGTGCCGGTAACTTTTTTCATGAAAACGACACGCCGAACCGCCGAGGCACGTCGAGAACAGCTCGATCTCGCACCCCATCTGTTGCAGCGCCGGCACGTACACGAAGCGTTCCTCGTAGACCGTCTCGTGGAGCACCGACATGCCCTCGCACTGGGTGAAGAGAACCATCAGCGGCGTCTGCCAGTCGGTCATGAACCCCGGGTGCACGTCGGTTTGCACGGCCGCGGCGCGAAGACCGTTGGGCGCCGAAGCGGTCAGGCCTGAGTCGTCGATCTCGACGACTGCCCCCATAGTCATCAAGGTGGTGATCGCCGTGACGAGGCGGTCCTGGTTGCATCCCACTACGCGCACCTGGCCCTTGGTGAGAAGACCGGCGATCAGGTAGCTGAACGCCTCGTTGCGGTCCCCCTGCAGCCGCGTGCGGGCGCCGTGCAGCGTCGGTACCCCCTCCACGACGATCCGCCGGTCGGGGCGAAGCTCGATGCAGGCGCCCATCCGCTGCAAGAAGAGGGCCAACTCGAGGACCTCCGGCTCGGTCGCAGCGTTGCGGATCACGGACTTCCCGTCGGCCATGGCGGCGCACAGAAGCGCCGACTCGGTTGCGCCGACGCTCGGATAGGGCAGCTCGATGATCGCCCCCGAAAGCTTCCGGCATCGTGCCGAGATCCCGTCAGGCGTCACGTCGACTTCCGCCCCGAAAGCCCGGAGGGAGTCCACGTGGAAGTCCACCGGGCGTCCGCCGATCTGGTCGCCACCGACCCGGGGGACGAAAGCCTCGCCGGTGAGATGCAGAAGCGGGCCGAGGAGCAGGACCGGGATCCGGTTGAGCCCGCTAAACGACAGGGGAACCGACGATCCCGGATGCCGCGAAGGTGTCACCGTGATCGAGTCGCCGTTTCGTTCCACGCCGGCGCCGAGAGCGCTCAGGATCTGCGCGGTGATCTCCACGTCGCCGACGTCGGGAACGTTAGAGATCGTGCTCGGCTCGCGCCCGAGGATCGCGGCGACCATGTGCTTGGTGACAGCGTTCTTCGAGCCTCGCACCTCCACCTCCCCCCGCAGGGGGCCGGAAGGCTCGATCAACCAGGAGTCGGACATGGAAGCGAGACTACCCGGGCTCGGCCGGGTGCTGGGACGGCGTCGCGCTGGGCGACGGCTTCACCGACGTTAGGCGGAGCGGAGCACCACAGAGCCGGGAGCGACATCCACGTGGAGGTTGATGCCCAGCCGTCGCGAGAGACGCGCCAGGGTGGCCAGGGAGGGCTCGTGATCGCCGCTCTCCAAACGGGCGACCGCGGGCTGCTTCACGCCTAGCTCGCGGGCCAGAGCGGTTTGGGTCAACCCATGGTCCACCCGGTACTGGATGACCACGATGGCCAACTGGTTGGCTACCGCCGTCCGTTCCAACTCGGCCGCCACCTCGGGATCGCGAATGTCCTCCGCCCGCAACTCCTCGCCGGTCTTCAGCTCCGAAAGCTTCGTCATCTCGTGTCATCCTCCATCTCGGCCAACCGAGCCTTTGCCCGGCGGCATGCAGCGGCGAAGCCCAGCTGGTCGACCTCGGCTTCGGGGCCAACCGCTGCTACCACGAACTCGTCGCCAACCTGGCGGTAGAAGGCTCGCCACGGGCTGCGGCCACCCCGAGGACGGAGTTCCCGGAGGCGATCGGCGCCCCGCACGGCGCTGCTGTGAGGATACGGTAGCGGTAGGTCCACACCGCACCCGCACTATAACACCGATGCTATGATGCTGGGGCCGCCACGCCAACGGGTCCAGCACCCGACACCAGCTCAGCTCGTTGCCGTCAGGTGTGCTCGGCTAGGTGTTGAACGGCTTCGTCGCGCCGGGGGCGGCTTCGTCGCGCCGGGTCTTCACGGAACGGACTCCGGAAGCGGAACCGACTCAGTCTGTGGACAAGGGAAGCGCCGAGTCCTGCTAATCGCGGCTAATCGCGGTTCATCGCAAAGTTCAGTGCGCTCTGATGAAGTTGCGCGTCCCGGGATGTTTGAAAGTTTCACGGGAGCGCCGGAAACCGTCAAATTTGGTCAGGATTTCCAAGTCTGAAAAGTTTTGTACCAAAAAGTGCGTTTTCCAAGCGAGGGCTGGTACAGGATTTTTCGGGATCGAAGATCGTGTACCAAAAAGTGCGAAAAAACGCTTCAAATGGTCAGGCTGTGTCCGGCCCGCGAAGATCCTGACCAAATTTGACGACTGTGGAGGAGCACATCGAAGTCGGCCGGCGGTGTCGGGCGGCTTGCCAAAGCCCCACCGTGTGGGGGAAGGTGGATGTCGTGCAGCAGTTCCAAGCGGCGCCGACCTTCGTGCTGGTATCCCAGCAGTCCCAGACGTCGCAGCCGTCGGTGCCCCAGACGTTTGCGCCCCAGGGCGCCGGTGCTGAGGTGACTATCGTCGGCGGCCCGAACGTGACCGTCCCCATACCGGGCCCTCAAAGCGACGCGATCGATCTGTTCGGGATAATCCCGGTGTTTCTTGCGATAGGTGCCGCCCTAGCCGGTGCCCGCTGGCTTTTCGGGCGATCAAAGGGGAGGCCCGCCGGCCGGTCTGCCCCCGCATCGGGGATCGATCCGACACCCACCCAGCCGGGGGAGCCTCGATGAGCCGGGCCAAGTCCAAAAGCACGGTGTCGTAGTTGACCCGCCAACCTTTCCACTTCGCCCACGCCACGTCGAGATCGGCGACGGTCTTCACGCCTCCTTTTTGAAGTTCGTCGATCGCTAGGTCCCACTCAGCGCGCGATATCGTGATCGCGTCGTCGGGCTCCGGGTCGCGGTCATAGGAAAGACCGAACGCGTCGGCAATTTTGCGCAGCGCAAGAAACCCGGACCGCAGGCACAGCTGGGCGTAGGGGTCCGTCGGATGCTCGACCGCTGAGGTCCACAAGGCGGCACCGTCCAGGAGCGTCCCGGCGGCGGTGATCCAGGACCGGTCCCCGTGCGGTGAACGAAAAAAGACGAGGATAGGGAACGTCGTATGCGACTCCTCGATGTCAGCGAACCACTGCTCCCACTGCCGCCACAGTTCGGTGATCTCGGCGGTCATGCCCTCCTCGATCCGCCTGTAGCGCACGAGCATCGTCGTCGCCGACGGGGGGTTGCCCGCCCGCATTTCGAGGAGAGTCACGCCCGTCTCCCGGCGGGTGAACGCCGAGTAGATGCTCGGAAGGTAACTGATCACCAAAGCCACGATGAGCAGCCCAACGCCGGCCTCCGAATCCCCGAGCACCGACGGCCAGAACCGGTTGTCGCTCACGGTGCCGAGAGTCACT
>JAKCEB010000216.1 GCA_021838305.1 Actinomycetes bacterium
GGTCGTGGAGGTAGGCGGTGACCTCGGCGACGACATCGCCGTAGTGGGCGTGCGACGCCATGACCGACGGTTCGGCCGGCATGTGCATGGCTACCCAGCCGGCGCCGGTGTCCGCTGCGACGCGCCATAGTGAAGCGGACACGTCGTTGACCAGCCGGGCTCCGGCAGCGACGGCAGCTCTTGCGACGGCCTCGTTTCGCGTGTCGATTGACACTGTCACCTCGCCGGCAAGGGCCTCGATTACCGGCAGGACCCTCCTCATCTCTTCGGCCGCCGCTACGGGACTCGCCCCGGGCCTTGTCGATTCGCCCCCTACGTCGATGACGTCGGCGCCTTCGGCGACCATCCGGCGGGCGTGTCGGAGGGCAGCATCGAATTCGAGCCACATGCCACCGTCAGAGAAGGAATCGGGTGTGATGTTGAGGACACCCATAACCTTGGCCACTTCGCAACAATACCGGCCTTCAGACCGGGCACGGCCAGATCAGTGACCAGGTCGCACGAAGCTCATCGCTTCCGCCCGGGCGGCAGCGCTGTCTCGCATCAGCCCGCGGACCGCAGAAGTGACGGTGGTGGCGCCGGGCTTGCGGACGCCTCTCATCGACATGCACAGGTGCTCCGCCTCGACCACGACGAGCACGCCCCTCGGTTCGAGCGAAGAGTCGAGCCGGTCGGCGACCTGAGTAGTCAGTCGCTCCTGGACCTGAGGCCTCCTGCTGTAGCCGTCGACGAGGCGGGCGAGTTTCGACAGGCCGGTGATCCGCCCGTCGGCGTTGGGGATGTAGGCGACGTGAGCCTTTCCGAACCAGGGAAGCAGATGGTGCTCGCACATGCTAAATATCGGTATGTCCCTGACCATGACCATCTCGTCGTGGCCGAGATCGAACACGACCTCCAGATGGTCACCCGGGTCCTCGTCGATTCCGGCGAAGACTTCGGCGTACATTCGGGCGACCCGGGCCGGCGTCCCGATGAGCCCGTCGCGGTCGGGGTCCTCCCCTACAGCTTCCAGTATCTCCCTGACCGCCGCTTCGATGCGGGCGAAATCCACGGTCGGCGGTTTGGGCCGGCCGAATAGAGCCGGACTCGACTCAGTCCTCGACATACGTAGCAAGGTAAGGCAGATTGCGGTAGCGCTCGGCGACGTCCAATCCGTAGCCGATCACGAAGTCGGGGGGGATTTCGAAACCCTCGTACTTAAGTTGCAGGTCCACCGGCTGCAGTCCCTTCTTCACGAGAAGAGCGACGACGTCCAAGCTGGCGGGGTGGCGCGCAGCCAGATTCCGCTTCAGGTACGAAAGCGTGAGGCCCGAGTCGACGATGTCCTCCACGATTAGGACATGGCGGCCGCTCAGTTCAGCGTCGAGGTCCTTGACGATCCTCACCACGCCGCTCGTCCGTGTCGAGTTACCGTAAGACGACACAGCCATGAAGTCGATCTCGACGGGCAGCTCTATAGCTCGGGCGAGGTCGGCTAGGAAGAAACACGCTCCTTTGAGCACCCCTACCAGAAGCGGCACCCTTCCCGCGTAGTCCCTCGTGATCGCTGCCCCCAGCTCGCTAATGCGCCCTTGAAGCGCCTCCGCTGAAACGACAACCGCCCCGAGATGCGGATCCTCGCTGCGCGAATAGACAGCGGCTTCGAAGGCGCCGGGTTCCGCCGACAGCGACTCGGTCCCGGTCACAGCCGGGTACCTTCGAGGGTCTCGACGTGTAGACGCCCTCGGCTACGGCGAATGCTGCGCCCGCCGGAGATCTGACATGCACGTCGAAGTCCGCTCACCACTTCCATGACCCTTTCGAGCTCGGCCGACGACGGCGGATGCTGTTCACCTTCTTGATCCTGCCCGCTTGCGTCGGCTCCCCGCAACCACAGGCGCAAAGCCCGGCGCGCTACCGCAGGAGGGGCCTGCATGAGCGCTGCCGTCGACGTAGCGTCTAGCTTCGCCGCCCATTCGTCGAGCAGGGCGACTTCCTCGTCGATGATCGCTGCCTGCCGGGCAAGGACGGGCGTCAGGTCCCGACCCGCGATATCGCAGAGAAGCGGGAGGCCCTCGGCGCGTAGACGGTTTCGACGGAACCTCGGATCCGAGTTGGACGGGTCGCGGACAAGGTCGAGTCCAGCGATTTCGCAGAGCTGCTCCGTCTCGCTTCTACGAAGGCCGAGCAGCGGCCGCAGCACGCGCCCGCCTCCCTCTCGGTGAAGCTCGTAGCGCATGCCTCTGAGGCCGCCCAGCGCAGCGCCGCGAAGAACGTTTAGCAGGACGGTTTCCGCCTGGTCGTCCATGGTGTGTCCGGTGAGCACGCACGGTGGGAGGACCGCGTAGCGCGCCTTCCTCGCTCGCGCTTCGAGGTCAGGGCCACCGGGAATAGGAACCAGCTTCGACTCGAAGGAGAAGCCGAGAGCTGCCGCAGACGCAGCGACAACCTGGGCCTCCTCGCCCGAACCGTCCCGCAGACCGTGATCGACATGTACTGCGACCCCACTAAGACCCCTGTGTTGCGCAAGGATCATGAGGGCAGTCGAGTCGGGGCCTCCCGACACCGCTAGAGCGACCGGTCCCTCGCTCGGCTCAGGGAAACGGCACCGGGACAGCAAGGCGGCGGCTAGCCCCTGCTCGCCGCTCCCCTCAAGTGGCGACAGCCGCGCGCTCCGCCGCTCGCACCCGGGTGATCCAACGGTCCGGGCTGCGAATTTCCTCCCAGTCCGGAAGCCAGGCCGGTCCCTCCCAGACCTTCGACAGAAGCGCAGGGCCCCCGTCGGCCTCGATCGCAGCGATGAATTCCTCCCCTTGCTGATATTGACGCATCTTCGCGTCGAGGCCTATGACGACCGACAGCACCTTCCCGAGTCCACGCTGGCGGCGCCGGGCGTGAAGCGTCGAACTGAACAGGGGTGCGCTCGGGATCAGCTCGGCTCCCGCACGGTCCATCGTGACGTCACCGTGACCTTCGAGAAGGCTCATCAATGCGCCGACTGAGAGGATCGCCTCGTACTGCTCCGGTCCTGCGAGCAGCGTGAGGAGGCCCCCCTCCTCGAGGGGGTTACGGCCGGACCTGAAGCTTTGCGCTGCGCGTTGCAGCGAAGCGGCCAACTGTCGGGGATCGATGTCTATCCCGTCGAGTGTCTTGTCGACCATCGCCAAGAAGTGGTCGCGAAGCCACGGCACCCCGGTGAACTGCGCCCGATGCGTGACCTCGTGCAGCGCCAGCCACAACCGGAACTCGCTCGGGGCGAACCCGTAGCGCCGCTCGACTTGGACCACGTTCGTTCCGACGTAGTACACGATGTCCTGATCTTCGGGCGATTCGTCTTCGATGAGCAGCTGGTCGTACTGGCCGAGCACCCGTCCGGACAGCCAGCCGAGGATCATCCCGAGCTCCGCTCCCGACATCTGGCGCGTCAGACCTACCGGCCTCAGGCGACGTCCACCGCTCTCCATTCGCACCGCAAGCTTGGCGGCCACCGGCCGAAGAAGCCTCTCGAACGAAGCCACATTCACGTCCACCCACTGGGTGCGGTCGGCGACGCGCGCCCTTGCGGGACCTGCGAGAGACAAAAGTCCCGTTTCGGCCTCGACCAAGCGCTCTGCTCGCTCGGTCATCTCCTCGAAGTCCGCCTCGAGAGACCGCCTCTCGTAATCGCTCAGGGGCTCTCCGCGCTCGGCAAGCCTTTTCGCTACGCTGCGAGCGGTGTCCCAACCAATCAGCTCCGGCACTCAGTACTCCTCGCCATAAGGCATCGTACCCGTCGAAACGAAGAAGTCTGCCCGCCTCGGCGCTACGAACAGCGAAAGTTGCTTTTTCCTAGGGCACCGAAAGGGCAGGCAACCTCGTCAGGCAATCTTTCGACCTCGGGTTCGAGGGACGACCATCGGCTCGTGCCTGTGACAGAACTTGCCGCTGTTGTAAATAGACAGCTTGGTGTTACAGCCGGGTTCCCTGCAGGTGCGGTTCTTGGCGAACGCACGGGACGGTCGCTCGCTTCCGCTCATCGTGTGCCCACTTAGAGAACGCTCGCTCATAGTTTCCTCCCAACTTTGGCTGTGTCGGGTATCGATGCCAGTTTCAATGGTCCATCCCTATACGGTCCCAGGGGTCGATTCGGATGCCTCCGCGATCGCAGCGGCGATCCTGTCCTTGAGACTGGTCGGGGCGTGCTCCCGGCAGGAGCGACCGACGACGGCTTTGAGCTCGGCTTCGAAGT
>JAKCEB010000217.1 GCA_021838305.1 Actinomycetes bacterium
TGCATCTTCGCCTGGTCGAGCTGCGACATCAGCTTCTGGCGTTCCGCCAGCTTCTGCTGGAGCGCCATCGCATTCTGCTGAACCGCCCCCCGAGCCTGGTCCGCGGCCTGGGCTGACTGAAGGCTGAGGGTCTTCAGCTCGTTGACCTGGTTCTCCGTTGCGACGAGACGGTTGGCGAACGCCTCGGCGGTCTGGTTGTACTCGTTCGCTTTGGCCGTGTCGCCCGCCTGCTCGGACTGCTGAGCCATGAGGAGAGCTTGGCGAGTCGACAGGTTCATCTTCTCGAGCTCCTCCATCGCCCGGTTCAGCTGAAGCTCGTGCTGTTTGTGGTTGGCGACTACGTTGGCCGCCTGCTCGACCAGGCGGCGGTGCTGGTCCTGAGCTTCGGAGATCGCCTGTTCCAGCTGTATCTTCGGGTCCGCTCTCTCCTCGAAGCGGCTGTTTGTCTTGGCGGTGAAGTACCGGAGACGCTTGCGAAACAGGTCGAGGACGTTCATGGACGACATGCTACGACGTCTCTCCGCCGTCAGGTGCTTCAGCCGTTCCGAGGGCGGCCGCTAGCGAGCGAATCTCGTCCGTGACAGCGTCGAAATCGTCGTCGATGCCCGCCTGAATGCCGCCCGCCTCCATGTCGGTTGAAAGGCCCGACGACACCGCCATCGCGATCAGGTCCGCTGTCGCCTGGTCGAGCGCGCCGGCCGCACCTTGGATCCGCCCGAGCAGGCGCGCCGCCGTAGCGTCACTCTGCCGGCGCTCCCGCAGCCGCGCCGCAATCGACTCCTCCATGCGCTCGAGCTCGCTTCTACGAGCCGAAGTTCCAGGCGACTGCCGGGCGAGCTCGCCCTGAACATCGCGAAGCGACGCGACGAGCTCGTCGGCTCCCGGTCCAGCGTGGCGCGGCCAGGCCGATCCGAGGCCCGCAAGGCCGGCCGCCTGGCGCACGGCCGCTGCTATCGCGTCGACGCGAGCCCAAAGCCGGGGCTGGATCTCCGCGAGCCGCTCCCGGGTAGGACCGTCCGGCCAGGAAGCGAGCGCCGCGTCGAAGCGGTCGCGTGCCCCGACCGTCTGCGCGAGAACCGACCGCCACGGTTCGTTCACGCTCCACGGGTCGATGTCGGCAGGGCGGGCCTCGTCGCGCGAACGCCGACGTGCACGAAAAAAACCGCGTTTCGGGCGTCGAGCGGGTTTCGCGGATCCTGGCATATGACAAGGTTACGGTCGATGGCGGCCTCCGGGGCGCGACGAGGCGGTAGTCTCGCCTGCATGAGCAGCGGAACGCTGAGAGATCTGGGGTTGCGGGCCAAAGCCGCCAGCAGGGTTCTGGCTTCGACGCCAGGAGGGTGCAAAGATGCCGCGCTCGACAAGGCTGCCGTAGCTCTGGTCGGGTCCGCTGACGAGATCCTCGCAGCGAACGGCACGGACGTCGCCAATGCCGTCGCGGGCGGCGTCAGCGCGACCGTGGTGGACCGTTTGCGGCTCGACGAAAAGCGCATCGAGTCGATGGGATCCGGGCTTAGCTCGTTGGCATCGCTTGCGGACCCGGTAGGCGAGGTGCTCGACGGGTGGGTGCGCCCGAATGGGCTGGCAATCAGGCGAGTGAGGGTTCCGCTCGGCGTCGTCGCGGTCATATACGAGAACCGACCGAACGTGACGAGCGACGCAGCGGGGCTTTGCCTGAAATCGGGGAACGCGGCGTTGCTTCGGGGAAGCTCGGGTGCCATCCACTCCAACAAGGCGATCGCCGAGGTCATCCGCGGCGCGTACCGCAGCGCCGGGCTACCCGAGGACTGCCTTGTCTTCGTCGACGACCCGACGCGCGAGTCCGTGCCTGAGTTCCTCCGCTTAGACGGGCTGATCGACTGCCTGATACCGCGCGGCGGCCGCTCGTTGATCGAGACGGTCAAGGAGCATGCGACGGTGCCGTACGTGATCGACGGCGACGGGAACTGCCACGTGTACGTCGACGCATCCGCTGACCTAGACATGGCCGTCGCAATCGTCGCGAACGCCAAGACTCAACGCCCGAGCGTCTGCAACGCCGCCGAGACTCTGCTCGTGCACGCAGACATAGCGCAGCGTCTCCTGGAGAAACTCGACCCCGCCCTCGAGTCGGTCGAGCTTCGAGGTGACCGGGCGAGCCGGGCGATCCTCGGAGAGAACCGGGTAGCGCCTGCCACCGACGAGGACTACGCCACCGAGTTCTTGGACCTGATCCTTTCCGTCAAAGTCGTCGCGGGCGTTGCCGAGGCGATAGAGCACATCGGCCGGTTCGGGTCCGGCCACACCGAGGCGATCGTCACGTCCGACCTCGACAATGCACGACGCTTCCAGCAAGAAGTCGACGCCGCCGCGGTCGTCGTCAACGCCTCCACCCGATTCACCGACGGCGAGCAGTTCGGTTTCGGGGCAGAGATAGGTATCAGCACGCAGAAGCTGCACGCACGCGGACCGATGGGGCTACGCGAGCTGACGACGGTCAAATACCTGCTCGACGGCACCGGCCAGGTGAGAACCTGACACAGCTTTAGGCGCTGCGGCGGGTATCAGCCGAGATGCTCCACGAAACGCTCGAGTTGCTTCAAGTTGCGGCACTCGAAGGCGCCGTCGCAGTGAGCGGCGTACTGGCCGACGATCGAATCCCCGGTGTCCCAGTACGAGCGGGGTTCGGGGTTAAGCCAGTACACGTGGCGGGCCTTCTTCGCAACCTCCGCCAGGACCCAGGTTTGCGCTGCGTGGTAGTTGTTGCGGGCGTCGCCTAGCAGCAGCACCGTCGTCTTAGGGTTCACGTCGCGGCCCCACCTGTCCCAGAAGACCTCGAAGGCATGACCGTAGTCGGAGTGGCCGTCGACCCAGATGACGTCGGCCTCCGTGTTGATCCGCTGGATCGCCGCAGATATGTCCTCGGTCGCCTTGAAATAGTCGGTCACTTCGTCGATGCCGTCGATGAAGACGAACGATCTCACCCTGGAGAACTGTGAGCTGATCGCGTAGACCATCTGCAAAGTGAAACGAGCGAACGCGGCAACCGAGCCGGATATGTCTGCCACGACCATGATCTCCGGCTTGGATGGTCTCGGGTAGCGAAACCGGGGGTCCGCCGGGACGCCGCCATACGAGAGAGAATGGCGGACGGTGCTGCGGAAGTCGAGCGGCCCTTTGCGGCCGTGGCGGCGTTTGCGTGCGAGGCGCACCGCGAGCTTGCGGGTCAGGGGTGTTATCGCCTTTCGCAGCGCCGCCAGCTCCTCGCGGCTGGCGTGCATGAAGTCGACGTCCTCGGGCAGGGGTTTGCGGACGGACTTGGCGACCGCCTCCGCACCGCGGTCGGCGACGAGACGGCGGCGGATCTCGGCTTCGATCTCGCGTCGAAGCGCATCGACGCGGTGCTCGAACTCCTCCCTCGTGAGGCGTTCCTCCAAGTCGGATTGGTCTGTGTTGGCGTCTTTGGCCCGCTCGAGCATCTTTGCCATCACCGACTCCAAGTCGAGCTGACGCAACGTGCGGTAGAGGTAGTAGGTGCCCCCGACCGGCCGCCCGGGCTCCATCCCGGCGTAGCGGGTGACCGCGGTCCGTGCGATGGCCCGCAGCATGGAGTCGTTTCCGTCCATGAGCGCGCGGAGCAGCATCTCGGCGAGCTGCTCCTGGGTTAGGCCCTCGCCGGAGCCGTGGCCGTCGCTGTCGGGGGAGCCGACGAGCTCGTTGAGGAGGTCTTCGGTCTCGTCCGACCCGCCGTCACCCGAGATCTGATACCGGCGGCCCTGCAGCGAGAAGTAGACCTCGAAGACCGTCTCGAAGGTCTTCCAGTGGGCGTTGTTCTTGACCATCGTTGCTGCCAGCGCGTACTTGAACGCGTCGCGATCCTCGATCGGGACGTGACGAAGGGCCTCGACGGCGTCTAGGTTCTCCGTCAGGCTGACGGGTATCCCGGCGTTGCGCAACTCCTTGACGAATCCCGAGACTGACTCGAGGATGCCGGCGGAGCTTCCCGGAGGAAGGGACAGCTCGGTTCCGTCCACGTCGGCGTTAGCGCTGCGAACTCGGGGCGGCCAGGTCTTTCGCCGCCTTGTCGATGTCCGTCTGGTACTTGAGGAGGATGTTCAGCGTCTCGGTCGCGGTTGCCGCGTCCACCGACTGGATGCCGAGCAGGACGAGCGTGCGCGCCCAGTCGAGGGTCTCCGAGACCGACGGGGCTTTTTTCAAATCCAA
>JAKCEB010000218.1 GCA_021838305.1 Actinomycetes bacterium
GCAGCATCTCCTCCTGCAGACGGCCGCCGATCCCCCGCCGCTGCGCCATCGGGTCGACAACGAGGAGCTGCAGGTACCACAGCTTCTCGTCGGGATGCGCCTGGTCTATCGCCAGCAGATACCGGACGCCGGTAAGCACCGCCTGGGGCCGCAAGATCAGGGCGCGCAGCGCTCCGAAAAGTTGGCGGACCTGGGACGACGCCGGAAGCGGGTAACTGTCGGGATCTAATGCCACGGACACGCCCACCAGTCGCCCGTCGTGGTCGTGCGCCCCGAGGATCCTGGCGTGACGCCCGGCGGCCGCAATACTCGCCCGGAAGAAGATCGCCAAGCCTCTCGCCCGGGTGACACCGCGACGGTCCAGGTACTCGAAGAACGGATCGTGGAAAAAGGCTCGCGCTGCCACCATCGCAGCCTGATCCAGGTCAGAACCGGTCGCCTGGATCGGCCCGATACGCACGCCCGACCCGCCTTGCGCCCCGGCCCGGCCCGGGGGATCCACCGGGCTCAAGGCCGCACCTCGAAGTACACATTGACAGGATCGGGGAACTCGTGCACCTCGAAACTGGAGAATCCTGCCGACGAACACATCTGCTCCGCTCTCGATCGGGTCATGCCGAGCGTCCCGAGTCCCGCCCCACCCGGCTCGGACAGCGCGGACGACATGCACGTGGCTACCGACGTCGCATACATCATTGCAAGAACCGGGTTCTTTGCATTCTCCGCCCAGGTCTCCCCCGCCTTGATCTCCTTGATAAGCCAGGCCCCGTCGGGACGCAGCGCCCTGCGGATCGCGTTCGCCGCCTCCACTGGGTGCGCCATGTCGTGAAGGCAATCCAAAGTCATTACCAGATCGAAAGTCGGCTCGTCGGGCAACGCCTGGGCGGGCAGGCGATGAAACGCGGCGTTGGTCAACGCTGACTCGTCGAGGCGCCTCTCGGCGACGTCGATGGCGTGCATCGACGGGTCGAAGCCTTCGACGAAGGAGTTGGGGAACGCCTCCGCCACAGCGAATACGGCAAGGCCGGTGCCACAACCGACATCTGCGACCCGGCAGCCGACGCCCAGCCGCTCGGGGATCCCTTTCAAGGCGGGAAGTATCTCCGCCACCAACGCCAGGCGGGTCCATGGTCCGAGCATGCGTTCCACCTGATGCGCACCGGCAGGACCGAGCTGGTCGTAGGTGAGGCCGACACCGCTACGGAAAGCTTCCGCCAAGGCGTCCACCACCTCCGGCGAGGCGGAGTAACCGTGGAACGCGCCGGCAGCGAACCAAAGGCTTGTCCGGTCGTCTGCTAGGACCGGCACCGCCTCGGGCGGCAGCTCGAAGTTCAAGCCGTCATCTGATCGCACCAGTCCGCCAGCAGCCTGCGAAAGCAGCCACTCACGAACCCATCGCTCCGCCAAACCGGTGCGGGTGGCGAGCTGTGCGGCGTCGATCGGTCCGGCGCCCACCATCGCACGGTATAGGCCGAGGCGATCGCCGAGGTGGATCATGAGTGACACCATCTCGCCCTGCTTGTAGCGCCACACGTCGAGGGCGAAGCGACGAACCTTGTCCTCGTCGATCGGACGCCCGTCACCCGGAGTCCGAGCGCCGGCGCCGGCCGGGCCGGCTGCACCCGACGTCGCGTCCCCGGCGAACTCGCCCCCGGAGCCTTCGACGCTCACCCGGCTGCAGCCACTCGCTCGGCTATCCACTTGCCGGCTGCAGACACAGCCTCGTCGGCTTCGGGTATCACGCCTACGAGCATCTGGAAGACGTGGAACGCTTCGGGCCACACCGTCAGTTCGACATCGACTCCGGCATTCTTAGCGGCGTCGACCAAGCGGGTGGAGTCGTCGAGGAGGATCTCGTGGTCACCGACCTGCACGAACAGCGGCGCGAGACCGGCAAGGTCTGCGTAGAGCGGGCTTACCAGCGGATGATCGAGATCCCCGCTTTGAGTGTACATGCGAGCTGACTTCGCCTCGCCGCCGACTTCGAGCATCGGCTCGACCGACGCCCGGGTGGTTCGCGATGCGCCTGTAGCAGCCAGGTCAGTCCACGGGGAGATCAGATATCCGCCAGCAGGCTGCGGGTCGCCCGCATCGCGCAAGGAAACGAGCAGGGCTGCGGCCAACCCCCCGCCAGCCGAGTCACCGGCGACCACCACCTGCGATGCCGGCACGCCTGCCGGTCCTGTGAGCCATCGGTACGCAGCGAGGGCATCGTCGAGCGCCGCGGGGAATGGATGCTCAGGTGCGAGGCGGTAGTCGACGCTCAGCCCTTTGACCCCTCCGGCGAGGCACAGCGAGCTGACCAGCCGGCGATGGGTGGAGGGGGATCCGACGGTGTAGCCGCCACCGTGGAGGTACAGCAGCGTGCCAGGAGTCGCTGGATCGCCATCAGGTCCGGGGTAGGTCCACTCCGCCGGAACGCCGCCCGCGTCGACCGTTTCGTTGCGAACACCCTCGACGGGAGGAAATGCGCCGAGCATCGCTTCCATCCCGGCGCGAGCCTCCTCGATTGTCGGCTCCGGCGCGCCGGCCGACTCGTCGCGCCTCTGGCGCAGCATTGCCTTGATCTCGTCCATCTGCTGACTTGCCATCGCCTGCCTTTATCCCTTCCCCTGGGGCGGCTTCGAAGTTGAAGCAACGCTATGCGAGCCTACCTCCCTCCTTCGATAGAAGCGGTGGGCGGCTGACGCTGCCGGCTCGAGCCGGGCGGTGGCTACGATCTGATGGATGAGCGACGCATCGTCGGCTTCGCCAGAGACACACGGCGGCCCGCACCCACGCGCCGTAGCGGACCCTGCGGCCATCGAGGCCGGCGAGACGGAGCCCGACGAAGCAATCTGCGAGCTGTGTGTCACAGCCGACAACCCCGAATGGCTGGCGGAGTTCGCCCGTAGCTTGCTGGAGAAGCGCTTGGTGGCATGCGCGAACATTTTTCCGATTCGTTCGATCTACCGCTGGAGTGCGGGTATAGAGGATCACATGGAGGCACGGGCGGTGTTTCACACGCAGTCGTCTCTCTTCAAGGTGATCGCCGGCGAAGTCGAGCGAAGCCATCCCTACGAGCTGCCCGCGGTTTTCACCCTCCCGATCCTCGAGGCATCCCAGGCCTATCGCGCCTGGGTGATCGCCGAGACGGCGAACCCTGTAGTGGCCACCCCCGCCTTGGACTCGGGGAGACAGTCGTGAAAGCGCGCGCGGCGTCGACGACAGTCGCAGTCGCCACAACCATCGCAGCAGCCGGGCGGCTCGCCCTGCGGCGATCCGTAAAGTCGATCAAGACCCGCAGTAAACCGCTGATCGATCCGCTCTACGAGCTTCCCGCCGATGTCGAGCATCTCGAGATCACTTCGCCGGACGGCGCGCATATCCATGTGATGGCGCGAGGCCAGGGACGCCCGATCCTTCTGATCCACGGGATTACCCTGCGCGGCGAGGTCTGGGCACCCCAGATGCACCTGCTCGCCGACCGCTACCGGATGTACGCAATGGACGTCCGCGGGCATGGCCGCTCGACCGTCGGCGCGGACGGCCTCGGACGCGCAGCAGCCGCAAGTGACATTGTTGCTGTCATCGAGTCCCTGGATCTCACCGGTGTGGTGATAGTCGGCCATTCAATGGGCGGGATGATCCTGATGGAATTCATCGGAGGTCACCGGGACGTCGTAGCCGAGCGGGTGAGCGGCCTCGTGTTTATGGACACAGCCGCGAGCGGCGTCATCGCAGCGCCCATTGCACCGTTAGCTCGTGCGGTCGGCCGAGTCCTTACGAACCGGGTACAGTCGGGTGGCACACCGCTTCGCGGCCTCTCCGGCGACAGCGACTTCGCGTGGCTGGCAGCGCGGCTCGGCTTCGGGGCCCAACCGTCAGGGCGCGCAGTGGAGCAGATGCGCCGCCTTCAATCGCAGGCGCTGCCGTCCACGGTGATCGCGTCTGGCGTCGACCTGATCGACCACGACGGCCGCTGGGCCTTGGCAGGCACGACCACACCGTCGCTGGTACTGGTCGGCTCACGTGATCTTCTCACACCCGTCCGCCAAGCCCGAAAGATTGCGCAGCTCCTGCCGAACGCCCGCCTCGAAGTGATACCTCTGGCGGGCCACCAACTCATGCAGGAACGCCCCCGCGAAGTCAGCGCCCTCATCGACGAGTTCGCCGCGGGCTTGTAGCCGTC
>JAKCEB010000219.1 GCA_021838305.1 Actinomycetes bacterium
GTGTCGGGAGCGGCCTCGTAGTCGCCAGCGGAGGCAGCGGGGGAACTTGTACCCAATCAGCAACCCCTGCGCTTGGGGGAGTCGGCGGATCGGCGACAGTGAGCTCTCCCGCTACCGGGATCCATACGGTGACGGCCGCTGGCGGCGGCACCATCACGCTGCCAGCGACGCAGCCAGGAGCAGGGGGAGGTTTCTCCGGGTTCGCTGGTTCAGGTGGAGCGGGCGCAAGCCTGGCATCCGCCAATGGGATCCCTGGCGCAGCAGGAATCGTCACGATCCTGCCGGTGCAGTAAGCAAACACCGATGGAACAGCCCTCCCCGCAGATGTAGCGATCCCACAATGCGGACCCGGACGGCTGACGATGGCAGCGCTGCAGTCATGCTCGTCACACATAGGTCAGTGTCAAGATCGACAAGGCTCCAAAGTGTATGGGTACCCATGGCCGACCTTGTTAGCATCGGCGTCGTGCTTATAGCGGTGGGAAGGGCCACCTGTGGACCCGGTTAGCGCGGCGGCATTTGCTGCCAACGTCGTCACCTTCCTCAGCCTTCTTGGCGGCCCGATCGCCAGTGCGCTAAAGCGTCGGGCCTTGAAGCGAAGCCTGGAGAGGGTGGTCTCTCGAGTTACTTTCTCCTTCGCTGCTGTCCACTCGGCTACTTGTGAGACGCTGGCAGCATCGGCCGAGGAGATTGCGCAAGAGCTGGCCGTTCTGGTCGGAGCGGGTCGGCCCGCAGATAGCAGAGCGCTATCTGACACGTGGGCTTCTTTGGGGCATATGAGTCGGCCCGATGCGATGCGACTAGCGGACGAGTATGTTAAGACGCTTCATGACGCGCTACTTGCGGTAGACAGCTTCGGACCGCTCCTGCAGCGAGGGGCAGCCGTCTCGAGCGCCGAAATATTACGTAGAATTGAAGATGCCGAAGATCGTCGGGAACTGCGAGAGATAGCGCGCGCATACAGTGCAGCGGCCGACAGTTACTTCTACGCTGCTCTCGCCCGAATGAGCGGCAACGGAATCGATGCAATGCGGAACGAGTACGAGGCAAACAGCTACTTCGAACTCGCAACCCTGGCTGGCAGCTGGCGAGCATTAAGTAAATTTGCACCTGTAAGGTTGCGTTTCGCGAATCTGGTCAAGCAGCGCTACGACGAGTTTTGCCTAGCACAAGAAGATTCGAATCAAGACCAGGAACACCTAGCACTCGAGGCCCTTCAGCGAGGCTGTGGCGAGTTCAAGGGACTCATCCATGAATCACTGGACTAGGCAGCGCTATCTCCCCATCGAACTCAATGGTCAAATCTCCCGAATGCGTCGCCAGACTCTGCTCCGCATTGCGAGCATTACGGTATGACAGAACGTCTTGCAGGCTGATCCTACGATGACCTCCCGCACCCGGACCGACCTTGTGGACCGGGATGGGAATAGCTCCAGTCTCCAGCAGATGAACCAGGTAAGGACGTGACATCCCTAGGAGCTCGGCCGCCTCGCTGGTAGTCAAGACGTCGTCGTATGGCTTGATGGCGACAGCCATCCCAGCTGCTAGGTATGAAAGCAGCCGCCGCAATCCTTCGGTCGCGGACTCGGGTAGGACGGTCTCCTCGCCGTCGTCGCAGCGAACCACTACCGCTCCGGTCGCATCTAGCGCGTCTGCAGCTAGGCGGAGTACGGATTCATCTCCCTCGGCGGGAGTGACAAGGAGTCGGTCAGACGTGAGTTCTTGCATCCTTCAGTCCTCCAAAACGAACCGTTGCCGTAGTCTACAACGATGCCCGTGAAAAACGAAACTAACGTAACAACCATCCTACCGCGGTCACAGGCCTGTAAATAGCGTCGGTGTAGGTCGTCGGACTCCAGATCGCACGCCGTGCGCAACTCCCAGTCGGGACCTTCCGTCCCAGTCCACGCCGACCCACGGCTCACGCCCCTTGCGCCAGAGCGCAGCCACGACCGCGGAGTTTGTAGAGGAATTTCGAATGCCGCTGCAGCAGTGCACGCGCGACCCGTGATCGCGCCCCGGAGCGTAGTAGAACGCCGGCTGACGGACGCTATTGCCGTTGGCTATGACGCCTGCCGGCGGAGGTGTTGCTGCAGGTGGGTGAGGTGGCGTTGGGCGGCGCGCAGTTCGGCCTCGGCGTCGCTGACCGTGGTCTGTTCTTCTTGGATTCGTTGCACGATCCATGATCGGGCGAGGGTCGATCCGGGGACACCGGCCGCGTCGGCTATGGATTGCAGTGCTGTCACCTCTTCGGGATTGAGCCGGATCGAGTAGACAGTCGAGCGCCCCTGATTCGGCCGGGTGATCTTGGTCCCCTCGGTGATAGGTGCGTCTCGATTTTCCTCGGACGCCTCTGTCTCGGCTTCGATGATCTTCTCTATGTCACTCATGGTCGTTTCTCCTCGTACCGGCGGATGTCGATCTCGTTGGACTTCCAGCCGTTCACGCCGTAGGTGATTCCGGCTTCCTCGACAGTGATGACGGTGACGAGGCAGCCGGCCTTGGTCGAGTAGCCGATGCTTCTCACCGAGCGTCCGGATCGGCTGGCCGGATCGGGGTCGATTCGAAGAGCGTCGGGGTCTGCGAGCGCCTCGTTCGCCCACTCCATTTCGATCCCATGGCGTTCTCGCACGTAATCGGCCCGGTAGGACCAGTCCACTCCTGCCACTTAGGGAGTGTACTACGAAGTCGGACACTGGCCGCGCCGGCCCTAAGTGCTGGAGCATCTCGCCATAGCCGCCGAAACCTCTCCTCTTACGAGCCTCGCCCGTCATCGTCGCCCATTCGGTCGCTGGCGCACGCTTGTCATCCCGCTCGGCACCCAACTCGACACCAGACCCCGCCTCCCGTTCGGTACGCCTCGTTTCGGGGCGCGTCCGGATAGCGTTGGTGAGGTGCCTGAGACCAAGCCACGTGTCACCCGCCGCCGAGTTTTCACGGTCGACGGTCGACGTGCGCGCCGAGCTGGACGCCTGGGAGGCCCGCTATGGGGTCCCCTCGGACCGGCTGGCCGACGCCTTTATGGACTCCACGGGGAGCCTGGCCGAGACTGACGACTTCCACGCGTGGAGCCAGACTTACAACGGCTGGCTTCGCGTCGTCGGCCGTTGAGGGCTCGTTCCCCTGGCGAGCCCGCTTCGACAAGCCCGATCTCATCCTCACCAGCCGCGCCCGACCAGACCTCGACACCGCCAAAGCCGCTCCGCAAAGCAACAACTCGACCACTGGGCTCGCGTGGGTCGCTCGGTCTCCGCTCACTACACGTCCTCGCGGCGTCGAGTAGAAGCGACCCTCGAAGGCAAACTGCCCTTGGCCAGCTTGACCGACGACGAGCGACTCGTCTCAAACGCCGAGATTGACGCCGGGATCGCGGAGCGGCTGCAGAGCGTCGACTTTGCCACGGTACTCGCCGGGGAAGGGATCACCACCGTCGCCATGGACGAGCAAGGTCGCCTGGTGCGCTACGAACCCGACGGCGCCTCGACCGTCATACCATAGGGTGCCCCCGGAACTACTTCGCCTTGAGACTTGATCTGGTGGTCGGACCGAACGGGGCCGGCAAATCCACCCTCCTCCGACTGGTTCTATCTCCCGCCTGGCCGACGTCGCTCGTCGTCAACGCTGACGTCATCGCAGCTCAACGCTGGCCTGACGATCCCGAAACCCACGCGTACGAGGCGACGGAAGTCGCCGCTTCCACGAGATCCGAACTTATCGAGCGGCGCACGCCATTCATCGCCGAAACCGTGTTCTCACACCCCTCGAAGCTACAACTCCTTCGCGCGGCTAACGACGCCGGCTTCTACACAGCCCTGCATTTGGTGATGCTCCCAGAGGAATTGGCCGTAGCTCGCGTCGTGACCCGCGTCGGCGCCGGGGGCCATTCCGTGCCTGAGAACAAGATCCGCAGCCGGTTTCACCGACTATGGCACCTCGTGGCCGAAGCCATCGCATTCTCCGACAGCGCCACTTGCTATGACACTTCACGTCGTCCTAGGCCACTGACGGTAGCCCTTTTCAGTAACGGCTTCCTGGTCGGTCAACCGGCATGGCCGGCCTGGACACCCGTCGAGCTGTCTTCCCGCTGGCCGTGAAACGGATTGGACGCAGGCAAAAGAGTCGGCAGTGCGCAATGACGGCTCACACTCGCCG
>JAKCEB010000030.1 GCA_021838305.1 Actinomycetes bacterium
GCAACTTCGACGTCGACTCCACCTGGTTCACCGCCACGGCACAAGTGAGGACCTTCACCGACGCAGAGACCATGTCCAGCAAGATCCGTGCGTTGTACCAACGCAAGAAAGGCCGCGACCTTTTCGATCTGTGGCTGGGCCTGACCCGGCTCGGCTTGACTGGAGATCAACTACTCACCGCGTTCGACCCGTACCGACCCCACGGAATGACCGCAGCACTCGCAGTCGCCAACCTTCAACACAAGCTCGCCGACCCCACCTTCAGGCGCGACCTCGCACCTCTCATCGCAGAGCCACCACACGACTACAACATCGACAGCGCCGGCACACTTATCATCAAAGAAGTGCTAACCAAACTTTAAACTGCGCCACCTCATCGACCGACCCCCTGACAGCAGCGTCCGCGCATACGACCTTCCCCGTAGGTTATCCCGACTCTCGACTCAGCATCCGCAACCTCGGCCAAGACCTTGGCATCACCACTTCATCCCTACACGAAGTTTCGACACTGGCACGACGCTGCGACAACACCTCCATTTGTTGACACCCCGAGGAGGTTACAGTTCTGCTAGACGAAACCCGAGAACAGCGAGGATCAGGACCGCCTTTCAAACCGACCCGTCGGTGTTTGAGGCGCTACGGCGAGCGCGCTCCTTCAGGTAACGCTGGCGCGCTGTCTCCTTCGCGTTCGTCGGATGCATGCCTGTGAACGCCGGCAGACTCTCGATGTCCTTCCTTCTGCCGGCGAGACGCTTGGACCTGTAGATGGCCGACACATCAGCTACAACGACGTCCACGCCGACGCTCGGAACGGAATCGTCGGCAAGCCGGACGATCACGACGCTATTGATCAGATCGTCGTAGCTGTGAGGAAATCCCGCCGGAGCTCATGGCACGCCTCGGCCACGCGAACCCGGCCGCAAGCCGCCGCTACCAGCACGCAGCACGAGCCCGCGACCGAGCCATCGCCGCCGGCCTCGACATCATCCTGCAAGAAGTCCAAGGCGCCCCTGCGCGATAAAGACGCGATAGCCCGAAGTAACCCCCCTACGGGCCGCAGTCAGCACCTCAGCCACCTGACAAGGCAGAGGGAATCCGGACCCCGCACTCCAGCGACCCGATCCGCTCCGCTGCGCACTCTAAGAACCGGCGATGACGCTCGGTCGGTCAGTCGACGGCAGCCCGCGTACCACCAAGACCCCCACCGGACGCGACGAATCGGGCAAACCACCCTCAAGAGAGGCACGCCAGCTGCCAGTCGAGCACCGACCCCAGGCGCCCCGACGCCTTCAAGGCATCTCAAGGCACACGCGCGATAAACGCGCGATAATCCAAACTCTGCGAATTCGGAGCAACAAAAAAGGCCACCCCACAACCGCGGAAATGGCCTCTGACCTGCACTTCTTGCCTCGTGTCGGAGGGGGGACTTGAACCCCCACGCCCTTGCGGGCACTAGCCCCTCAAGCTAGCGCGTCTGCCTATTCCGCCACTCCGACGTGACTTACTCCAGCTGCAGGAGCGCCAGAGATCATAGTTGACCGAGCCCGAGCGCAACGCAAGTTTCGCCGGGTGGCCCCCCTTCGGGCGAAACGGCCAAAACCCGAATGGACCACCCGAGTCAGCGTCACGTGAGGGGGAGGTCAGGCAAATTGCTTGGATCGAACCGGGCTGCCCGTAGCAAGGCCAGCTACAGCCAACTGCAGCACCGCGGCGACACCGACGGTCACGAGCACGGCCATCCTTGCGGAGCCCAGGTTGAGAAGGACCAGGAGGAGGGCGACAGCACCGAGGCGGCCGACGTTGACAGCTATCTCCCGGGAGAGCACGTACCCGCCGCGGCGTTCGTTGACGAGGGGATCGGTGTCCATCGCCTCGAGGATCACGCTTGCGACTGGCACCATCACCGCCGGGTAGACGAGGCCCGTGACAATGCCGTAGGCCAGGAGGGACGCCAAGCCTGCATGGAATAACAGCCCGGTGGCGACCACGAAAGCCCCGGCGCCGACCCACATCACCTGTCCCCGCCGGTCAGGCGATACCTTGCCGGCGAGGATCGAGGTCCCGACGCCCGCTAGCGCCGATGCCGCAGCGAACTCTCCCTGTGCGGCGGAGCTCGACGTCGTGAGTGCCACGAGGACTATCAGGCCGAGTGCCCCAGCTGTCTGCTTGAAGCCGCGGAAGGCGACGAGGGTCCATATACGTCCCCAGTCCGGCTGCGTCCATGGCAGACGAAGCGCCTCCCTGACCGGCACACCGCCGATGCCGGCTGTGTCGCGCAGGCGTCGCGATACGAGGAACGCCATTGCGAAAGCTGCGCTCGATGCGGCGAACACAGCGAAGTACCCCGCGACGCCGCCGATTGCCGCGATCACCAGTCCCGCCCCGAACGGGCCCACGACGTTGACCACGTTGAGGAAGGCGAAGTTGAACCCGTAGTACCGGCCACGCTCATCGCTCTCGACGATGTCGTAGATCAGTGTGTTGACCCCGAACCAGTAGACGCCTTGCGCCGCCCCGTTGAATACGCCAAGGGGCAGGGCCAGCGAGGTGGCGTGGTGTCCGAGCACTATGAGTGACAAATAGAAGATGCCTGTAACTGCCACGCCTGCACGAAGCAGCTTCCGCGGCGCGACTTCAGGAAACGCTCCTGCCACCGCTACTGACATTACTATGAGTCCCCCGTAGCGCCCGAAGGCGAACAAGGCCATCTTGGTAATGCTTCCAGACGATGAAACGTAGAAGTACAGCGACACGAAAATTGACGATGCCGCTAAGCCTGCGTTGACGAGCGCTCCTGTGGTGAGCAGCTCCCGGGATGGACGCCTTAGTCGCTGGATGGCGACCTCAGCGGTTTCCGCTGCCACCAACGTGCTCTCTGACTCCTCGGGAGTCCCGACGGACACCGCCGGAGCAGATGCGGAAAATTTGTTGGCTGTCGAGGAATGTCGCCTCGATATCTTCAGGTGCATTATCTCGAAAGTCCCGTTGCTCGCGTCGTGTCGTCTCTAGGCCAAAGGCATTAGTGGCCCCAGTGTAGCGTCTCCGACCGAAGGATCGGCATCTAGCGGTGCGAACGCCATTGCGGTGCGAGCGCCATCGCGACGTGGGGGCTACGTTGCGATACGAGGACGTTGTCTTCGCGGCAAGGCATGCGGCCTAAGGACTCCGGCGCCGAGGGCGATCACCACCGACAATGCGGCGACCAAAGCGAACGACACCCGAAGCGACGAGGCAGATGCGACACCGCCGATGACACCAGGTGCGGCGAGGCCGGCACCGTAGGAGATGCCCGCGACACCGGCGATGCTTCGCCCCGGATGCGGCCCGACACGTCCCGCGGCGGCGAATACCAGCGGCACAACTACGGCGACTCCGCCACCCAGGAGTCCGAATCCGATCAAGCTGACGGCGAGGGACGGCGATACTGCGACGGCGAGAGCACCGACGGTGGCGCAGACGCCGGCGACACGCACGGTGGTCGTAGCTCCCACACGCCTCACCACCGTGTCGCCGGCGAGGCGCATCAAGGCCATCGTTGCGGAGAAAGCTGTGACCGCTACCGCCGCCAAGCTGACCGACCCGTGAAGCTCGTTGCGCAGGAACAGTGCGGACCAGTCAGTGCCCGCCTGCTCGCCGAACACGGCGCACAGCCCGATAAGACCGATGAGCAGAATCGGCCGGGATGGAAGCGCAAACAGCGGCGGCACTTCGGGGTCGCCAACAGAACCGGCTGCGACAAGCGGGTCCGTCTTCGACGCGCCGGCTTCGCCCGATTGTGCTAGCAGACGGGTAGCGCTGATCACTGTGACGACGATCAGAACCGCCGCGACCGCAGCGAACTGTTCCAATGGGGCGATTCCAAGATGGGCGCAAAGCGCTGCGACACCCGACCCCGCGAGAAGGCCTACGCTCCAGAACCCGTGGATGCTCGACATTATCGAGTGGCCGTAGAGGCCCTCGACGTGCACGGCGTGTGCGTTCATGGCATTATCTGCGACCCCGGCGAACGCTCCGTAGGGGATAAGCAGAAGGCACAGCCCGGTAAACGAGCCGGCGAGGCCGGGAAGCACGAGCACCGCGCACCAAAGCCCTACCGTCACGCCAACCAGCGGCCTGAAAGCATAACGGTGGACAAGCCTTCCCGAGAACGGCATGGCTAGCATCGCCCCGACGCCCGGCATCAGCAGCGCCACACCGAGATGGCCCACCCCTACACCGACGTGGGAAGCGATTGAAGGTATGCGCCCGGCGAAGTTTCCGGTGACCGCTCCATGAGCGGCGAACACGGTAGCGGTGGCAGCTCGGGCGGCGCGAAGGCCGCGACTAGGCGACGTCACCGCCACAAGCCGTCTAGAAGTGCCAAGGAAACTCGGACCAGTCCGGCTTTCTTTTTTCCAGGAAAGCGTCACGCCCTTCGACCGCCTCCGGCGTCCCGTATGCGAGCCTTGTCGCCTCACCGGCGAATATCTGTTGGCCTACAAGGCCGTCGTCGACGAGGTTCAAAGCGAACTTGATCATGCGTTGAGCCGTCGGGCTCTTCGAGTTGACCTGGCCGGCCCACTCGAGCGCGACCGTCTCAAGGGAGTCGTGGGCGGCGACCGCGTTGACGGCTCCCATCGCGTGCATCTCCTCGGCGGTGTAGGTCTTGCCGAGGAAGAAGATCTCCCTTGCGAACTTCTGGCCCACCTGGCGCGCCAGGTAAGCCGAACCGAAACCCCCGTCGAAGCTGGCGACGTCGGTGTCGGTCTGCTTGAAGCGGGCGTGCTCGCCGCTCGCGATGGTCAGGTCGCAGACGGCGTGGAGGCTGTGACCGCCGCCGGCGGCCCAACCCGACACTACAGCGATTACGACTTTCGGCATGAAACGGATCAGGCGCTGCACTTCGAGGATGTGCAGCCTTCCCGTGCGCGCCCTGTCGACGGTCTCGGACGTCTCCCCGGTCGCGTACTGGTAGCCGTCACGGCCGCGGATGCGTTGGTCGCCACCCGAGCAGAACGCCCAACCGCCGTCACGCGGCGACGGACCGTTGCCGGTGAGAAGGACGCACCCGACGTCGGGGCTTTGACGGGCGTGGTCGAGGGCCTGGTACAGCTCGTCGACTGTCTGGGGCCGGAACGCGTTGCGGACTTCCGGCCGGTTGAAGGCCACCCGCACCGTCGGCTGGTCCACCGCCCGGTGATACGTGATGTCGGTAAATGAGAACCCGGCGACGGGAACCCAGCTCCTAGGATCGAAAATCTCTGAGACCATGAGGTCCGACACTAGGCGACTGTTAGCCGATTGCCTCCGCCCGAGCCGTTCCGACTGACACCGGCGCTTGCAGGGGGAAATGGCAGGCCGCCTGGTGCTCCCCGCCGAACAGGCTCATCTCAGGTACCTCTGCGGCGCAGCGTTCCTGTGCGCGTGGGCACCGCGTTCGGAATCGACATCCCGACGGTGGGTTGACCGCCGACGGTATCTCGCCGGCCATCGCAGCCTTTCCTGCCTTCTGCCTGGCTATTTCCGGTCGGGGCACGGGAATCGATTCCAGCAAACCGGCGGTGTAGGGATGCGCCGGGCGCTCGTAGATATCCGCGCCGGTTCCTAGCTCGACGAGCTTGCCCAGGTACATCACCCCGATCCGATCGGCGAGGTAGCGCACGACTGAAAGGTCGTGGGAGATCACGACGTAGGTCAGACCGTGACTCGCCTGGAGGCGCTTCATCAGGTTGAGGATCTGTGATCGCACGGACACGTCGAGAGCTGAGACCGGCTCGTCGGCGACGATCAGCTTCGGTCTGAGAGTGAGAGCGCGCGCGAGGCCGAGGCGCTGTCTCTGGCCACCGGAGAACTCGTGTGGGTATCGGTCGAGGGCGGAGCGCGCCAATCCGACTTCGTCGAGGAGCTCCGCCACCACAGCATCACGGTCGACAGGCCGCTTCCAGCGCGCCACGTCGAGAGGCTCGCGGATTATCTCCTTGACCCTCGCGCGCGGGTCGAGAGACGAATACGGATCCTGGAACATGAGCTGCAGGTCGCGCCGCCTTGTCCGCAGCTCCTTCGAGCTCATCGAAGCCAGGTCGGTGCCGTCGAAGATCACGTGCCCGGCCGTGGGGGTCTCCAAAGCCACACCCATCCGCCCGAGGGTCGTCTTGCCGCATCCAGACTCCCCGACGAGGCCGAACGTCTCCCCGCGTCGGATTGCGAGGTTCACTCCCGAAACAGCCTTGAGCGAACCGACACGTCGTTTGAGAACCACACCCGCTGAGACGGGGAACTCCTTGGAAACGTCGCGAAATTCGAGTACCTTCTCGGATTCCGACCCCCAAGAAGCCGCCGCTTCCCCGTTGGCAGTATCCGCGCGAGGGCGCGCAGGCGTAAATCCAAGTGTGACCGTCGTGGCAGAGTGAACTGCCAAATCGGCCCGATCGGAGGTATCGCCGGCGGCAGCCGATTCCGAGCCGCTGTCGAGAAGCTTCAGCTCGTTCGCATACCGGGAGCGGAGTGCGGTGTTCCGGTCGGCTTCAGCTATGAGCGCCTGCGCGGAGCCGACGAGAGCTTCGGCGGACGTCTGGCGAGGATGGAAGCACGCGAACGGGTGACCGGGATTCGCGCCGCCGAGCGGGGGCTCGCTGCGTACGCACTCGTCGGTCGCGAACACGCATCGCGGGGCGAAGCGGCACCCGGCCGGAGGCCGCGTGAGATCGGGGGGAAGTCCCGGGATCGAGTAGAGCTTCTGAGAACGGTCCTGGTCGAGCTGCGGGATCGAAGCGAGGAGCGCCTCGGTGTAAGGGTGACGGACGTTCCCGAAAAGCTCGCCGGTGGCAGCCGACTCGACAATTTTCCCGGCGTACATGACGACCACCCTGTCGGCGCGCCCGGCGATCACCCCCATGTCGTGGGTGATCAAGACCATCGCCATATGGAGCTCCGCCTTGAGGCGGTCGAGCAGGCTGAGGATCTGTGCCTGGATCGTGACGTCGAGTGCGGTGGTCGGCTCGTCGGCGATGAGCAGTTTCGGCGAACACGACAGTGCCATCGCGATCATCACACGCTGGCGCAGACCACCGGAGAGTTGGTGGGCGTAGTCGCCGAGACGCTCCTTCGGTCGGGGCATACCCACGAGGTCGAGCACCTCGGCCGCCCTGGCCATTGCAGCGCTGTCTGACACCCCCCGGTGAAGTCGGACACCCTCGGCGATCTGGCGGCCGATCGTCATAGTCGGGTTGAGCGACGTCATAGGATCTTGGAAGACCATGCCGATCTCGTTGCCCCGGACGCTTCGCATGTCGCCGTCACTCAACGACGCAAGGTCACGTCCTTCGAGAAGTATCCTGCCTCCCGCAATCGTTCCGCCCCGGGGAAGCAGCCGCAAGATCGACATTCCGGTCATCGTCTTGCCACAACCGGACTCGCCGACTATGCCCACAGTCTCACCTGCACCTACCGTGAAGCTGATGCCGTCGACTGCGTGGACGGTGGCAGTGCGAAGCTTGATCTCTGTGCGGAGGTCCGTGACCTCCAATACGTTGGCCACGTCCATTTACCTTTCCTGAAGGCGGACGTCGAAAGAGTCCTGCAGTGCGTCGCCAATGAAGTTGAAGGCCACGACCGTGATCACGATGATCGCCAACGCCGGGTAGACCTCCCACCAGTAACCGTCCTGGAGGTAGGTGGTGCCGTTTGAAAGCATCGAACCCCACGTGGGCGTCGTCGGAGGCAGGCCGAACCCGAGATATTGCAGCACTGCGAGTGTAAGGATGGCGTTTGCGACCTGGAAGGTGACAGTAACGACGATCGTCCCGATCGTGTTCGGGATGATATGGCGAACGATGATCCTCGTCGACCTGCCGCCCATGGTCCGGACCGCCTGCACGAACTCCCTCGTTCTAAGTGTGAGGGTCTCCCCTCGCACCAATCTCGCCGGCACCTGCCACGAGACAATCGCCAGGAGGATAATCAGAAGCGTCAGGCTCGGCCGGAAGATCTGCGACATGAAGATGAACAGAAAGACGACCGGTACTGCAAGGCCGATGTCGACGAAGCGCATGAACACCACGTCGGTCAGTTTCCCGAAGAACCCTGAGACCGCGCCGTACAACAGTCCGAATACGGTCGAGATCAGGCCCACCGCGATGCCGACCTCGATAGAGCTTCGGCCGCCGACCATCATCCGCCCGAGGATGTCGAATCCGCTGCTGTCCGTGCCAAAAGGATGCCCGGCTCCCGGCGGGAGATTCACGGTGGTCAGGCTCGGGTCGAACTGGTTGGTGTGGTAGAAGATCGGACCGAAGAAGCTGAAGACGACGACCCCAACGATGATGACGATCCCCACCACGGCCAGGCGGTTGGCGACGAAAGTTCGCAGGAGGACCCGCCAGGCGCTTCCGGTCGAGACGACGTCGCCGCCTTCGGGTGCCGGGGAGGACTCCGGTAGGGCTGTTATCACTGCGCCTCCATCAGTAACGGATCCTTGGGTCTAGTAGCGCGTATCCGATGTCGGCCACCAGGTTCCCTACGACGGTGATCATCCCGACGAGTACGGTAACGCCGAGCATCACCGGGTAGTCATCGCGAAGCGTCGCGGTAAAATATTCCAGTCCGAGCCCGGGGAAGTTGAAGACCTGCTCGATGATCAGCGTCCCGGTGATTATGTATGGGATCGACAGCCCGACGAGAGTGATGACTGCGATCAGCGAATTGCGCAGCAGGTGCCGCCAAAGGACGAGCCGTTCGGGAAGGCCTTTCGCCCGTGCGGTTCGCATGTAGTCCTGCGCCAGCGTGTCGATAGCCGACGAACGCATGTACCTGCTGAACTGCGCAAACGTCACGAGGGTCAGGCTCGCTACCGGGAGCACGAGGCCCGACGGATGGGCGAACAACCCCAGGGTGGACGGCGATTGCGGGGCTTCAGCAGGAAATATGTGGAACGTGATGGCGAGAAGCTGGATGAGTATCAGCGCTACCGCATATTGCGGCATCGAGTAGAGCAGAAAGCTGAAGCCCGTTCCGGCGTAGTCGACCAGCCCGTTTCGCCTGACCGCCTGGGCGACGCCGACGGGGATCGCGATAGCAAGGGCGAACACCAATGACAATCCGCCGAGCACCAGATCTCGGGGCAGCTCGCTCGCCACTAGCGAATCGACTGTACGGTTCGCAACGAAGGAGTAGCCCAGGTTGCCGTGCAATAGCTTGTCGATAAACACCCCATACTGGTACCAGATGGACCTGTTGAGCCCGTACTCGCGGTTGAAGGCGGCGACCGCCTGCGGGGTAGCGCGGTTGCCGATGATGTCCCGGGCAAGGCTTCCGGGAAGCATGTGAAGCAACAGGAAGGTGATGGTGACCACACCGAGGGTCACCACCACCGCCTGTCCCAATCTTCTGATTATGAACCCGATCATGACCGGGATCCAGCTCTCAGACTGCCCTTCCTACTTGGTGAGATACCAGTTCTCGGGGGTCATGTACCCGAACGCATTCGGCGTGTAACCGCCGAGCTTGTTGGACACCATCGTCCCTGCGTCACCTTGATAGGTCCCGATCGACGTCGGGCCGTACACGACGGGAAGGTGCGCCTCCGCGAACTGTGCGTAAGCGGTGATGGCAGCTTTTTCCTGGGATGCAGAGCCGTAGACGGTAGCCGAGATCAGGCTGTTCATCTGAGCGTTGTTGTAGTTGGAGTAGTTCGCCGAAGCGCCGTTTTGGAACAGCTCCTCACCGGTCGGCAGGAAGTCCGGCGCGTAGATCCAGCCTGCGCCCCAGTTCTCCGCGGTCCACTTGCAGGTGGGCTGCGTCGAGGTGCACTGGGTGGCGGTCGAGATGACCTGGTTGAAGGTGTGGGTGGTGAGGTTGATTGCAATACCAACCTTCGCCGCCTGCGCCTCCAGGTCGTTCATCTCACTGGCAAGCGTCGAAACCCCCGACTGGTAGTCGATGTTGAACGCGATCCCCTCGCCTTGGGTGATGCCTGCGCCGCACTGGTTCGCCCCGGTCCCCGGGCTGGTACAGGTGGTCTGACCGCCCGCGACTACCTTCCATCCGTGGCTGGTCAGCAGGCTTGCAGCAGCCGTGGTCGAGAAGGCGTAAGGGTTGGTAGTTGCGTTAAAGCTCGCCAAAGGACTCGCAGGGCTTCCCGGAATCGGGCTGTAAGTCGGGACTGCCGTCTTGTTCAAGAAGGCGTCTATCCAGCCCTGCTGGTCGACTAGGTGCTGCAGTGCCTGGCGGAAGTACAGCTGGCGGAAGATCGGCCCCACCGTCGGGTTGTTCAAGTTGAGCGGGAAATAGTTGAAGGAATAACTGGCAGCCTTATTGTCAGTATATCCTTCGCCTGTGACCGTCGAAAGCTGCGGAGCGTACTGCGGAGGCAGGTTCGCGATGGTCAGCGCTGACGGTCCTCCGGAGCGGATCTGGTTGAACTCCGCAGTGTCAGCGGTGAAAGGAACCTCAACGAACTTCGAGATCGTCGGCTTCGGTGAACCCGAGTAGCTCGTGTTGGGGACCATTGTGACCTGGCCGGTGGTCGTGATGCTCTGAAGCTGGAAGGGTCCGTCGACCACACTCCAGATCGGCGAGTTGTTGTACCCGGCCACGTTCTTCGACTGGGCGTCGAGGAACTTGTAGACCGCTTCAGCGCCGGCCTTGGTGGAGTCGGGAAGTGAGGAGCTCACTGCCGTCGGTGCCGGCTGCGACAACGATGTGCGGTCCCAGGCGAGCGGAATGGGCGTGATTTGCGACAGCTCGTTGTAGAGGAACCACTCGGGGTTGTAGGCCTTGTTGAGTTGGAACACTATTGTCTGCGGGTTCGGCGATGACATCGACACGACGTTGTCGGGGAAGTACCCGGGCACGTAACCGCAGTAGTTGCTGGCCGGGTTCGCCTTGTAGAGGTTCACGTACTCCTCGACGTTGTAGGCCTGAACGGGTTCTCCGTTGGACCACTTCCAGTTGTTGAGCGTGACGGTCACTGTCTTGTCGCCGTTGGAGAAGACGGGCGCTTGGCCGATCGAGTAGTTGTAGTCGACCGTCGGCGAATAGTTGTTACCGAACCAGTAAAGCGGCCGGTACAAAAGGGCGCTGAACTGGTCGATGTTGTTTGTACCGCAAACCTGGGCACTCGTCATCGGGAAGATGTAGTCGGGTTGCGCACCCGGGCCCTCGGTGAACGTCACCGTGCCGCCGGAGATCTTCGCACCGGTAGGTGCTGTCGGGGTCGTGTAGCCGACGCCTGTGAGCGCCGCACCTCCCGTCGTAGTAGCGCTCGAGCCTGAAGTCGTCGCCGACCCGCCACTTGGCGTACTCGAATTTGAAGTGGATTTGGCGGAACTTCCGCAGGCTGCGGCAATAACCGCCACGCCTGCCAAGCCCACACCCAACGAGATGGTGCGGCGATTCTTGATCAAGAGGTACTCCTTTACTATTTAGGTACTTCAGCGTTTGAGTCTCTAAGCAAACCGAGACGGCATTACTGCAGGCGGATTGAGAGGATTACCGTCGTGAAAAGGAAGGCGATAGCGCAGGCAACTGTCGCCCGGTCGAGGTTCCGCTCGGCGACTGTCGACCCGGCTGCGGCTTGGCCGAGACCCCCACCGAACATCTCCGAGAGGCCGCCGCCCTTACCGCTATGCAAAAGGACCATGCCTATGAGTGCCAAGCACAACGCCACCTGGATCACGACTACTACGACGGTCATATCTCTCTCCCACTCTGCCTACCCGACAGTAGGCTTAATTTTTCCTTAACGCAAGCCACAGCGCACCGATGTTTGGCTAGCGGTTGAGGTCAACGAAGGCCAGCAGCCCTTGAGACGATCTCGGCGAAGTCAACCGGGTCGAGGCTAGCCCCACCTACGAGGGCTCCGTCGATGTCCGGTTCTGCCATCAAAGCCTCGATGTTCGAAGCTTTCACCGAGCCCCCGTACTGGACCCGGAGCGACCCGCCCGGGCCCTCACCGTGGTCGGCAATGACGGCAGCCCTGATAGCCCCGCAGACCGCCTGCGCGTCGTCCGGGCTGGCGTTTCGACCGGTACCGATCGCCCAGATCGGCTCGTAGGCGACGACCGTCCGTCCGATCATCTCCGGGTCGAGCAGGCCGAGCCCCTTGCGAAGCTGGCTTAGGACCCTCGTCTCGGTGAGCCCCGCCTCACGCTCGTCGAGTGTCTCTCCGACGCACATGATCGGCGTCATCGACGATGCGTGCACCGCCGCTAGCTTCTTGGCGACCATCTCGTCGGTTTCAGCAAAAAGCTGGCGGCGCTCGGAATGACCAACGATGACGAAGGACACGTTGAGCTTGGCGAGCATCTCGGCGCTCACTTCGCCGGTGAATGCGCCGCTACGCTCCCAGTGCACGTCCTGGGCGCCGAGGGATATCGGCAGGTCGTCGGCGTCGATCACCGTCTGCACGGATCGCAGCGCTGTGAAAGGGGGATGCAACGATACGTCGACCTTTGACGAATCGGACGCTCCGAGACCGTAGGAGAACTTCTGGACGATGTTGATCGCCTCGAGATGGCTGTAATGCATCTTCCAGTTACCCGAAATCAGCGGCTTACGCCGCGATCGGGCGGTCACCGAAGCCCGTCCCGTAGGGCTGCGATGCCTGGAAGGTCACCGCGTTCGATGAACTCCAGCGACGCTCCCCCGCCCGTCGATACGTGGCTGAAGCTGTCTGCGAGGCCGAACTTGGTGGCCGCAGCTGCGCTGTCGCCTCCGCCGACGACGCTGAACGCGCTGCTTGCGCTGATCGCCTCGGCGAGCGCCCTCGTGCCGGCCTCGAAGCGGGGATCCTCGAAGACCCCCATAGGCCCGTTCCAAAGCACGGTTCGGGCCTCTGTGACCACGTCGGAGAACTCTGCCGCCGTGCCGGGTCCTATGTCGAGGCCGATCCAACCGTCAGGTATGTCCACGCCGATCTGGCGCGTGTGTCCGGTCCGCTCGGCATCGGCCCCGAAAGTCCCGCCCGGGCCGAGGACGGTCAGGTCGCTCGGCAGGCGGATGTCGCTGCCGGACTCGAGAAGGTTCCGGCAAGCGGTGACCTGATCGGCCTCGAAGAGCGAACTGCCTATCGGATGACCGGACGCCGCAAGGAACGTGAAGCACATCCCGCCACCGACGATGAGCGTGTCGACCTTGTCGAGCAGCGCCTCGATCACGCCGAGCTTGTCGGACACTTTGGACCCTCCGAGGACTGCGACGAACGGTCGGGCCGCCCCGTGCAAAAGCCGGTCGAGTACCTCGACCTCGGCCGCCATGATCCTGCCGGCCGCGCTGGGCAGCAGCCGCGGTGGGCCGACGACCGACGCATGCGCTCTGTGCGCTGCGCCGAAGGCGTCGTTTACGAACAGGTCGAATCCTGCGCACAGCTCGTCGGCGAAGGTCAGATCCCCGGCCTCCTCGCGTGCGTCGAAGCGTAGGTTCTCGAGGACGTCTACACGGGCCGCGTCTACGCCGCGAGTCTCGAGGAGCTCCTTTAGGTGCAGGCGGATCGGATCCATCGAATACCTCGGGTCGGGCCGGCCTTTCGGGCGCCCGAAATGCGACGCTGTCGCTACGCGAGACGCGCCACGGTCCAGCAGCCACGAGATCGTCTCGACGCTCAAACGTATGCGTAGGTCATCGGTGATAGCACCGGCGGCCATCGGCACGTTGTAGTCGGTCCGGACGAGGACGCGCTTTCCTTGCGGTGAGGGGAGGTCCTCCAGCTGAGGAAGTTTGCTCAAGGTCGGGGTGCCCCGCCGACGATCCGTGTCAGATCGACGAGGCGGTTCGAGTAGCCCCACTCGTTGTCGTACCAGCCGAACACCTTGACCATCGATCCCATCGCCATCGTGAGCGGAGCGTCGAAGGTGCACGAGGCCGGGCTTCCGACGATGTCTGATGACACGAGAGGCGCCTCGCTGTAGACGAGGACCTTGGAAAGCGGTCCTGCTGTAGCGGCAGCCTCGAACGCTTCGTTGACCTCTTCGACTGTGACATCACGGCGGAGGATCCCGGTGAAGTCGGTGATCGACCCGTCCACGACGGGCACACGCAGCGAGCTGCCGTCCAGGCGGCCCTTCATCGACGACATCACCAGGCTCGTTGCTCTCGCCGCTCCAGTCGAGGACGGGACGATGTTGACCGGGGCGGATCGGGCACGACGCAAGTCCTTGTGCGCGAGGTCGAGCAAATTCTGGTCGTTCGTGAAGGCGTGGACCGTCGTCATGAGGCCCTTCTCGACCCCGAAGGCGTCGTCTAGGACCTTGATCATCGGCACGAAACAGTTGGTGGTACAGGATGCGTTCGAGACGATCACATGCTCCGCAGGGTCGAAAGTTTCGTCGTTGACCCCGACCACGAAGGTCGCGTCGGCCCCGTTCGCCGGGGCGGAGATGACCACCCGGGGCGCTCCCGCGTCGAGGTGCGCTGCGGCCTTGTCTCTGTCGGTGAAGATTCCGGTGGATTCCACGACTACGTCGACGCCGAGGTCGTCCCACGGTATCGCCTTCGGGTCGCGCTCGGCGAAGACCTTGAAAGAGTGGTTCCCAACACTGATCGAGCCGCCGTCATGGCTCACCCGTTGGCGCAGCCTCCCCTGAGTCGAGTCGTATTGCAGAAGATGGGCGTTGGTCTCCGTGGGTACCAGGTCGTTGACACCCACCACAACCAGCTCCGCGGCGCCGGCATCGGACTCGGCTTGGCTCAGGATCGAGCGTATGAAGTTCCTACCGATTCGCCCGAACCCGTTGATACCGACACGTATCGCCATGACTTAGAGTCTCCCTTGATTGCCGTGACTTGGAAAAAGGAACCTGCTGTGGCCCTCGCGAACCGCGAATCCGCACGTCAGCCTACGCGAGCTGCGACAGCCATCGAGCAAGCTTGACCGGGTCGTGCCCGCCACCGCCGGCATCGGCGAGGTCCCTGCGCACGACTCTGGTTCCCTGAACCTCGAACTCGGCGTCAGGGGCACCGTGTACGAGCATGACGTCGACGGGGACACCGTGGCCGAGGATCGCCATCAGGTGGTCCTCCTCGCGGTAGCCGGCCGTCTCAGGTGGCTGCGGGGCAAGGTTGCAGACGTATATCCGACCGCCTCGCCGCTCGGTCAGCGCTTCGCGGATCGCGCGGACGGTTGCGGCTGCGAGGACGCTCGTATAGAGCGATCCGGGTCCGAGCACCACCTGATCTGCCGAAGCGATAGCTTCCGGGACCGCCGGAGGCGTGGGCGCTTCGCCCGGTACCACGGCGACCCTTCGAATCCCTCCCGCAGTCTGCGCGACAGCGAGCTGGCCGACCACGCGCTCGCCGGCGATGTCCGCTTCGAGCTCCACGGGGACCGATGTCGCCGGGAACACACGCCCTCTCGCCCCGACGAGGCGCGCCACCTGCTGCGCCGGCCCACTCAGGTTCCCGTCGGGGCCGGTCAGGGCCGCCAACATGAGGTTCCCGAGTGCGTGGTCCTCGAGGGCTGTCCCGGCCGGGAAGCGGTACTCCAGTGCAGCAGTCCAAGGGTTGGCTGGATCGGCCAACGCCGTGATGCACCGGCGGAGATCGCCGGGCGCCGGGATGCCATTGGACTGACGCAGTCGCCCGCTGGACCCCCCGTCATCAGCAACCGACACTACAGCTGTCACTTGTGTCGCGTAGCGTCGAAGTGCGACCAACGTGGTTGCTAGGCCGTGGCCGCCCCCGAGGGCAACGGCGGACAATGCAAACGGTGACGAGCCGGGCACTACTTGAGTTTCAAATGACTGGGACATCAACGGTCCACGTCGCGGTGAAATGTGGCAGCGTCGTAGCCGAGTCCTCTTATCGCCGCAGCCAACTCCTCTGCGATGACGACCGAACGGTGCTTGCCTCCCGTGCAGCCGACAGCCACGCTCATGTACGCCTTGCCCTCCACTTCGTAGCTGGGGAGGAGGAACTCGAGAAGTGACGAGACCTTGTCAAGGAACACACGGGAGTCCGGCTGTGCCAACACGTACTCACGTACGGTTGCGTCGTGGCCGGTGAGGTCGCGCAGCGCCGGCACCCAGTGGGGGTTGGGCAGGAAACGCACGTCGAACACGTTGTCGACGTCTGGGGGTAGGCCGTGTTTGAATCCGAACGACACGACAGAGATCTGCATCGAGTCCGTACCGCTGCGGTGGAACAAGTCGATCAGACGTGCTCGAAGCTGATGCACGTTCAGGTCGCTTGTGTCGATGACGACGTCGGCAGCCTCTCGAATGGCCGCCAGGCGATTCCTTTCCAAGGCGATCGCCTCGAGCAGCTTGTCCCGACCGAGTGGATGGCGGCGGCGTGTCCCCTCGAATCTTCGCAGAAGGACGTCGTCGGCGGCGTCGAGGAACAGGGTCTGAACCCGAACCCCTCGTTTGGCGAGTTCTCCGACCGCAGCTGTGAGATCGTCGAGCTGCTCGGTGTCACGCCCTACCACTAGAGCGACGCGGTCGCGCGTGGAGCCTGGGGCGATCGCCAGATCTGCGACGGAAACTATGAGCGGAGTGGGAAGGTTGTCGACGACGAACCATCCGAGGTCCTCCAACGTCGCCCCGGCCTGGGACCTTCCAGCGCCGGAAAGCCCGGTCACGATGACGAAGTCCGCCACAGCTATCCCCCTTCCTTGCCGAAACGGATCTTCTCCGCCCGTAAAGCTAGAAGCCTCGGTATCCGTGCAGCGTCTCGGTACTCCGCAGCGCGCGAAAGGAATCCGGGCGGCGGCGCAGGCTCCGCCATCGCAGTCACATACAGGCCGGCGGCGACCATGGCGTTGACATACCGCGACAGTGGCCTGTGAACGAAAGGTATCCACACGTCCTTCTCGACCTCCTCGAGCGAGTGGTCTTCGTCGAGGTAGGGGCCTATCCGCCAGTACTGCTCCTCGAGGATCGTGTCGTCGATCCACCCCGAGCCGGGAGTCTGCAACAGGGGGTGATTAAGTAGAAAAAGGAAGCGGCCTCCTGGTAAGAGCACCCGGCCCACCTCGGCGAGGGCTTCGTCTACGGCGGTGATGTGCTCGAAGACGAGGCAGGCGACGACCGCGTCGAAGGTTCCATCCCCGAACGGCAACCCGGCCGCCTCAGCCCGGCCGACAAGCACTCCCCCACCGCGTTGCGAGGCTGCGTTCACCTGGGCTTTCGCCGGGTCGACCCCGGCTACGAGTTCCACGCCCGCCACCCGGGCCGCCAGGCGGCCTACTTGGCCCTCACCGCACCCCACGTCGAGAACCCTTGTGGCCCCGGCGAGCTCGGCTCGAATGTAGGGCAGGATCTGCTCCTCGTACTCGGGGTCAGCCCCTTCGGTGAAGCCCTGCTGCCACCAGGCGGCGTGTTCCTCCCATAAGCCCTTCCAATCCGGGGACGCCTCCTCCGCGCTCACCGACAGATCAGCGCCTCGTGAACCTGCGTGGCCATCAGGCCCGACGGCAGTTCGCTGCGATGCGCTCGGCAAGCTCGCCGTGGAGTTCGCTCGGAAGGTCGTGCGCCATGCCGGGTACGAGCCACAACTCGGCGCCCGGCACCGCTTCGGCTGTCGCTACCCCGCCGGAGTTGTCGACAAGCGGATCAGAGTCCCCGTGGATGACGAGGGTGGGAACCGAGACGTCGTGAAGCGCCTCGGTTCGGTCCGGCTGGGCGAGGATCGCGAGGAGCTGGCGTACCACGCCGGCCGGGTGATAGGCGCGGTCATAGGAGGCACCTGTTCGTTCGCGCACGACTTCCTCGCTCGGCGGGTAGCCGGGACTCGAGATCAGCTTCGATCCGACGACGCCTGCTTCGATCGCCTCCTCGCGCGTCGCTGGCGGGGTTGCGAAGAAGAGGGCTTCGGCGACGCCGGGATGGGCTTGGCCGACCCCTCTGTTACCTGTCGTCGAGAAGATCGACGTCAGCGTCAGGCACTTGTCGGGGTGCTCGATCGCAAACGTCTGCGCGATCATCCCGCCCATGGAGGCACCGACGATGTGCGCACCCGAAATGCCGAGCGCGTCGAGAAGTCCCGCCCCGTCGGATGCCATGTCGGAAAGGGTATAGGCGGGAGGCGGGATCGTTCCTGCGGCGAACGCAGCAGCCATGTCCGGTATACCCGCAGCGTCGAAGTAAGTCGACAGACCGATGTCACGGTTGTCGAAGCGGATCACGTGGAAGCCCCGCGATGCGAGCTCGCCTACGAATGAGTCGTCCCAGGATGTCATCTGAGCGCTCAAACCCATGATCAGAAGAATCGCCGGATCCGAGGGACTGCCGTGGACGTCATAAAAGATCTCTATACCGTTGGCTGCAATTTGGGGCATGACGAAAACCCTAGCTGTGCAGTCGGTCGAATAGGGCGTCCGCGACCGGCTCCGGAAGCCACGACAGGTTGATAAAGGCCTCGCGCGGGAGCGCCTTGAGGGCTTTGGGGCCGCCGAGCTCGGCTATCAAGCGCTTTCGGCGTGCGGGCCCCAACCCTGGAATGGAGTCCAGAACTGAGACGGTCATTCTTTTTCCTCTTGTACTGCGGTGATAGGTGATGGCGAAGCGGTGCGCCTCGTCGCGTATCCGCTGCAGCAAGTAGAGGGCCTCGGACGTCCTCGGGATCCTGATCGGTTCCGGCGTCGCGGGCCGGTATACCTCCTCGAAGCGCTTCGCGAGCGACGCGACCGGGATCTCCTCTGTCAGTCCGAGCCGCTCCAGAACCTGGACGGCGACGCTCAGTTGACCCTTCCCGCCGTCGACGAGAAGCAGCTGCGGCGGGTAGGCGAACCTTCTACGCCGCTCCTCGACCGGCTTGGACCTCTCGGCCAGGTAGGCGGTGAGACGCCGGGTGAGCACCTCGGTCATCGCAGCGAAGTCGTCGTTTCCTTCGACGGTCTTCACCTTGAATCGCCTGTACTCGGCCGGCCTCGGAAGCCCGTCCTCCATCACCACCATCGAGCCGACGTAGTCGGTCCCCTGGAGGTGGCTCATGTCGTAGCACTCGATTCGAAGCGGCGACTCGGGCAGGCCGAGGTGGTCCTGGAGTGCTGTCAGGGCGCGCGCCCGGGCGTTGTGGTCTGCCGCCCGGGTCAGGCGGTGGCGGCGGAACTCCTCGGCTGCGTTCTTCTCGACCGTCTCCATGAGCGCCCGCTTGTCGCCTCTGCGGGGGACCCGGACTTCGACCACGGAACCTTTCCGGGCCGCCGGATTGACGCTGCGCTCGACCCTGTACTCGGAGTCCGCGGCCCACCATTCCACGTCGGTGGCCGTCGCAGCGTTGGTCCGCGACCGTTGGGCAGGTGCCGAGCCGTCGGCTGTCGCGGAGCGCTCCGAGCGTTGCATTTCTAGCCACTCGCCGATGGTTTCTGGGTCCTCGGGGACCTGGGGAACGAGGATCAGAGGGGGGACGCCGAGAGGGGCGTCGTCGTAGTGCTGTTCGAGGATCTGAGCGACGAGCCCGGCGCTTCCGAGGTCCTCGACTTTGTCCACGATCAGCCCTTTTCGGCCTACCACTCTTCCCCGGCGCACGTAAAAGACCTGGATGGCTGCCTCCAGTTCATCCTCTGCGACGGCGAAACAGTCGAGGTCCTCGCCTGCTTCGGCGACCATCTGCTGCTTCTCGACCGCCTTTCGAACGGCGACCAGTCTGTCGCGCAGCCGCCCGGCCCTCTCGAACTCGAGCTTCGCGGCGGCGGCCACCATCTCGGCCTCGAGGCGGGCGATCACCGACTGGGTCTCGCCTTCGAGGAATCCGAGGAGGTCGTTCACCATGTTGGCGTATTGCGGGGCTGTCACCTCGGCTATGCAGGGACCTGAACATTTCTCGATGTGGTAGAGCAGGCAGGGGCGTCCGAGGCGTTGATGGTTCACGAACTTGCTGTCGCTGCAGGTGCGCACCGGAAAGATCCGGGTCAGCGAGTCGAGCGTTTCGCGTATCGCGTACGCATGGGCATACGGGCCGAAATAGCGGGTCGACTTGTCCCTGGTACCGCGACGGACCGCCGCCCTCGGCCACTCATCCGCGACGGTGACGGCAAGGAAGGGGTAGCTCTTGTCATCCCTCAACCTGACGTTGAATCGCGGTTTGTGCTGTTTGATCAGGCTGTACTCGAGCATGAGCGCTTCGACGTCACTGCGCACCTGGATCCATTCGACGCTCTCGGCCGAGGCAACCATCTGGGCTGTACGCGGGGCCAGGAGGGCGGGATTTTGGAAGTAGTTCGAAAGCCGGCTTCGAAGCGACTTCGCCTTGCCCACGTAAATCACGCGACCGTCGCGATCCTTGAACTGGTATGAGCCGGGTGTATCGGGGATGCTTCCCGCTACCGGACGCTCGAGCACTTCCCGAGTCTGCCGCAACTTCGACCTCGCCCGGCGCCATCATTTCGGGACCCCGAACACCCGTGTCGCCGCGCTTCGAACATTGAAGGTGCGCTCCGCTGGCGCGCTCACATATGATGGAGTTGCCGGCCCGGAATCCGGCTACATATTCACTTCGAGGTCGACATCCCCGCGGATGGGCGCCCGGGCTGTCCCCGCCGACCGCAGATCGAAGTGCTCCTTGTGGAGGTGTCTGCCCGTGCTCCGACTA
>JAKCEB010000220.1 GCA_021838305.1 Actinomycetes bacterium
TACGCCGGCACCTCGCAGGTGCAGCGCAACATTCTCGGTGAGATGGTTCTCGGTCTTCCGAAGGAGCCTGCTGGGCCCCGAGGGAGCTGGCGGGAGAGCCAGCAGGCGACCCACTGAGATCGCGACCATGAAATTCGGGTTGGTAGGCACCGGGCATTGGGCTGCGACGGTGCACGGCCCGGGGCTAGTGGCGCACCCCGACGCTGACCTCGTTGCGGTATGGGGTAGGCGGCGCAACGAGGCCGAAAAGCTGGCATCGCGGCTCGGCGTCAAGGCTGCCGGGAGTCTCGAAGAGCTGATCGCCTCGGTGGAAGCCGTCGCTTTCGCAGTACCTCCGCACGTGCAGGCTCCGATGGCTACAATGGCGGCGGCCGCTGGACGTCATCTGCTGCTCGAGAAGCCAGTTGCCTTGGATGTCGTCGCCGCCGAGGGGATTATGTCAACTGTCGGCGCCGCGGGGGTATCTACCGTCGTCTTCTTTACGGCACGCTTCAGTCCGGGACTGCGCAGCTGGTTCGCCCAGTTGGCGGGCGGGGACTGGGAGTCAGGCACGTTCGTCGAGCTGGGGTCGATTTTCACCGCTGGGAGCCCGTATCAAGGTTCGGAGTGGCGACACGAGAAGGGCGCTTTGTGGGACATCGGCCCGCACGCATTGGCGACGGTAACGGTCGCGCTCGGACCGGTCGTGTCTGCTCATGTAGCGCGGGGTCGACGAGATACCGTCACCCTAACGACGACGCATTGCGACGGCGGTGTCGCGTCTTGTCTCCTGGCCCTCGACGCGCCGATCGAGGCGCGCTTTCGGTCAGCTCGTTTCTATGGGGCAAGTGGCGTTCTCGAACGGCCCGACAATCCAGCGTTGGTCGGCGACGCCTACGGGGCGGCCATCGACGCGCTCATCGACTCCAGTAGCGGAAGGCCTCACGCGTGCGATCTAGCCTTCGGCGTTGAAGTAGTTCGTGTCATCGAGGGTGTCGATACGACGGGTCGATGGGCGCTCGGCGACACTCCTTCGTAGCGCTCAGCTCCCAAGAGCCTCACGCAGCGACGCGAGACGGTCCCGGTCAAGCGAGTACCAAACCCACTTTCCGCGACGTTGGCCGTGGACGAGTCCCACGTCGCCTAGGACACGAAGGTGGTGCGAGATCGTGCCCTGCGACTTGGCTAGAGGAGTAACGAAGTCGCAAACGCAGATCTCCCCGTCCGGGGCAGCCGCGAGCATTGAGAGGACCCGAAGCCGGACGGGATCGGCGAGCGCAGCGAACGACCGGGACAGCGAGCGTGCGTCTTCGCTGCCGAGAGGCGCGTCGAGAACCGACTTGGAGCACGGCGTGAAGTCGACGGTGCCTGCGCCAACCGCGATCTCATCTGCTTTGTAGGGCACGTCGTGCGGACCTCCAAGTGGGCAACCTATCGACATCTACCAATGTATGACGATACTCGACGCCTCAGAAGTCATGATCCCATCCAAACCGAACGACTTCGGCGCTCAACTCTCCGACAGGTATGCCGTGGCGGTATCCGACCGCAGCATTGCTTGGAGTCACGTCGGTGTGGACGGCGGCGTCGAGGTAGTCGTCCAAGTACGGCATCCCCATGATCGTCAGGACCGCAGCAGTGAACCAACTGGCCCGGTCTGGGTATTTGCGTCCGAGAATGAACCAGCTGCGGCGCGTGACGTGCACGACGGCGGGTCCGTCGAGGCGGTGCAGCTTTCCGTCGAGGCGGTAGAAGGTTCGGCCGTCGCCGACGATCTCGACCTCGTCGTAGCCGCCCGGTAGGACCGGGTTGCGCCACCTGATTACGGTGTCGGCGCCTTCGCTCGAGTAGTCGTAATCGGCAGGAATCGATCCCTCGGCACGCGCATGTGCAAGGGCCCAACGTGCCGATGCGGTCGGGGGTATCGGCTCGAAGCCGTTGTTCACAACAAGCAGCCCTTCGTCGTGGATCGATCCGGAGTTCTCCGGGTGTCTGCTCGATCCTAGGGGTTTGGCTCGACGTTTGGCGCCATCGGCCGGGGGGTAGCTTCCCGCCACGACAAGGTCTCGGAGGACGGCGTGGCGGCGAAAAATGAAGGCAGAAAAACGATGTCTCTCGGCGACGAGTCGGTGGTACTCGGCGACGGCGGGGAGACTCACCAGGTCGCAAATGGCGACGTAGCCAAGCTGACGACCCAGCAAGGGACTGCGGTTGCCGACGACCAGAACACTTTACGAATCGGCTTCAGGGGTCCAGCAGCCCTAGAGGACTTCCATTTCCGTGAGAAGATCTTTCACTTCGACCACGAGCGCATCCCGGAGCGAGTGGTCCACGCTCGAGGCTATGGCGCTCACGGCTTCTTCGAGAACTACGAGTCGCTCAGCGAGGTCACTGAAGCCGACCTGTTTGCGCGCCCCGGCGAGCGGACCCCGACATTTGTGCGCTTCTCCACCGTTGCAGGCAACAAGGGATCGAGCGACCTCGCCCGTGACGTCCGCGGCTTCGCCGTGAAGTTCTACACGAAGGCCGGCAACTGGGATCTCGTTGGCAACAATATGCCGGTCTTTTTTATCCAGGACGCCATCAAATTCCCGGACCTGGTCCACGCCGCGAAAGCCGAGCCCGATAGCGACTTCCCGCAAGCCCAGACAGCTCACGACAACTTCTGGGACTTCGCCTCGCTCATGCCGGAGTCGACCCACATGCTCCTGTGGATCATGTCTGACCGGGCGATCCCCCGGTCGTTCCGTTTCATGGAGGGATTCGGGGTGCACACCTTCCGCTTCGTCAACGCCGAAGGTAAGTCGACGTACGTAAAGTTTCACTGGAAACCGAAGCAGGGTCTGCAGTCGGTCATGTGGAACGAGGCTCTCAAAATCAACGGCGCGGATCCGGACTTCCACCGGCGCGACCTCTGGGACGCCATCACAAGCGGGGCATACCCCGAATGGGAGTTAGGGGTCCAGCTCTTCGACGACGAATTCGCCGACCAGTTTGCGTTCGACGTCCTCGACGCGACCAAGCTGATTCCCGAGGAAGACGTGCCGGTGCGCCGGATCGGCCGGCTCGTTCTCGATCGAGTCGTCGACAACTTCTTCGCCGAGACCGAGCAGGCGGCGTTTTGCACCCAGAACGTCGTCCGCGGTATCGACTTCACGAACGACCCCCTTCTGCAGGGCAGGAACTTCTCGTATCTGGACACCCAGTTGAAGCGTCTCGGCAGTCCGAACTTCACTTTCCTTCCGATCAACGCCCCGAAGTGCCCTTTTGCAACGTTCCAGCAGGATGGCCAGATGGCGATGGCGAACCCCGTGACGCGCGCGAACTATGAACCGAACTCCTGGGGGCCGGGCGTCGGCGGCCCGCGCGAGGACCCGGCTGACGGCTACGCCAGCTATCCGGAGGAAGCCACCGGTGCGAAGCGTCGCACGAGACCGGCGTCCTTCGCCGATCACTACAGCCAGGCGAGACAGTTCTACCTGAGCCAGACGCCGGTCGAGAAACGCCACATAGGCGACGCTTTCACCTTCGAACTGTCCAAATGCCGGCGGACCGCTATTCGCAGTCGAATGGTCGCCGGTTTGCGTAACGTCGACGAGGATTTGGCAGCATATATTGCCGACGGCCTCGGTATGGCGGTTCCGTCTGCCATTTCGGCCGCCCGGCCGCCTCGTACAGACCTCGAACCGTCACCTGCCCTTAGCCTTTTGGCAAACGGACCATCGGACCTCGCTGGACGCAAAATCGGCATTCTCGTCAGCGACGGCGCCAGCAGCGCACTTGTCACGGCCCTTCGCGACACGGCGTCTGAAAGGAAAGTAGTTGTCGAGATCATCTCGCCCAAGGTCGGAGCCGTCACGCTGGACGACGGATCCGTCATCGAAGCCGATCAACAGGTGGACGGCGCTCCCTCCGTCCTCTACGACGCTGTAGTCGTGGCAACAAGTGCGGAGGGAGCCTCCGAGCTGGCAAGGAAGCCCCCTGCGAAAGACTTCGTCGCAGACGCCTACGCCCACGCAAAATTCATTGGATGCACCGCCGGGGCATCAGCCCTCCTCGAGGCGGTGGGAGTCAGCGTCGATGCGGATGGCGGT
>JAKCEB010000221.1 GCA_021838305.1 Actinomycetes bacterium
GAGGAGCTACGCGAATGGCGCGGCCCGATCCAGCGCGAGCTCGACGCGCTCGGTAAGGCAGACATCCTCGACTCACTGGAGCTTTGCAGTATGTACTGGTTTGTGATCACCGACGAACCGTCCGATCAGACGCCGGCGGGCAAGGCAAGCAATATCCTTATCGGCACCGCGACTCAAATCACCGACAACCTCAAACGCCTCCGCGACTCTGGGCTCACAATGCCGCTCATCTGGCCGCCGTTCTCGGATGTCCCGGTCTCCAAGACACTCGACGACCTGAAACGGCTCAACGACGAGATCCTGCCCGCGGTAAACGCGGGTTGACGGTTAGCGGTGCTCAGTGGGCGGACCACCCGGTTATCGTGACCACGCGCAGCAGAAGTATCGAGCTGAACGGTCTGTCGCGATACTGCGGGAACGCCTCTGACAAGCGCAACGCCAGAGCGGCCGCCCGCTCGTCGCCCTCCGCACCGTGGCCCTGCCAGCGTATCGCCGCCCGAACCCACCACAGTTTCGTCCAGTCTTCGAGGTCCCAATGTTCGATCAACAGCGCTGCTCTCGGGTCGGCCTCGAGGTTACGTTCGCGTTGCAGGTAAAACGACGCCTTCGCCTTGACCTGATCGACCGGCACGGCGACGAAACCGTCGGCGTCGGCGACGTACACGGCCGGAACAGCGTCCACGCCTCTCTCGGGGTGAACGGTGCAAAGAACCCCGTGGTTGTGCGAGCGGAGCAGTTCCCGGCAGTCGTCCGAATCTATCTTCACGGCCCGGGATCGACGGATTCAGGCACGATCGGCTCCTCAAAGACGCACGTCACTCCCCGATGGAGCGACGCCAGAGCCGATGGTAGGTCGTGGGCGCTCGACGTGTTTGGCGGCGGTCATCTCCCTGTGGCGTTGGGCCGTCGTAGCTCGGCGGTGCCACGTCCGTGAACCTCGCTGTGTGGGTGCAGAGGCAGGGCTTCCAGCGCCCCGACGATCCGGCTCTGGCCGAAGGCGAGCGCGTCCATGCCTCGTGGAGCGATTTTGCCCGTACCGCGTCGGCAGTGGCGGGAGGGCTTCGAGGCGATCTCGGGCTGTCCCCGGGCGACCGGGTTGCGATCGTCATGCGCAACCGACCTGAGTACTTGGAAGCGATGTTCGCAATTTGGCACGCCGGCCTTGTCGTCGTTCCTGTCAACGCCCGGCTACACCAAGACGAGATCGCTTACATCGTCGACGACAGCGGGGCCCGGGTCTTAGTGACCGACGACAGTCACGCGGAGCTAGCCGAGGGTCTTGTCGGTTCGGTCACGTGCCTCCAAGCTGTCGTCGTCGTCGGAGGGCAGCGATGGAAGCAACTCGCCGCTTCGCCGTCCTGCGTCCTAGTCGACGCGAATCCCGAGGATCCGGCGTGGCTCTTCTACACGAGCGGGACCACCGGCCGACCCAAAGGCGCGACGCTCACCCACCGAAACCTGTTGGTCATGTCGTTGAGCTACACAGCAGACATCGACTGGATATCTCAGCGCGATTGCATCTTGCACGCAGCGCCTCTCTCACACGGTTCCGGCCTTTACGGCCTACCTCACATAGCTCGCGGGGCGCTGAGCGTCATGGCGCAGTCAGGCGGCGTCGACGGCCAGGAGATAGCGTCACTTATCCGACGCTGGCCGGGAATGTCTTTCTTCGCCGCCCCGACGATGGTCAAGCGCCTCGCCGAGGACCCCGCCCTCGCCGGAGCGGACCTGTCCAACCTCAAGACGATCATCTACGGCGGCGCGCCGATGTACCTCGCAGACCTCGAGCGCGCGCTCGACGTCTTCGGACCCCGGCTCGCGCAGATCTACGGGCAGGGCGAGGCACCCATGACGATCACTGCCCTCTCCAAAGAGGACCACGCCGCACGGGAGGGCCCGCGGTGGGAGGAGCGGGTGAGAAGCGTGGGTTCGCCCCGGACCGACGTCGAGGTTCGCGTCGTCGACGACGAGCATCGTGAGTTACCGGTCGGCGAGGCAGGCGAAGTCGTGGTACGTGGCGACGTCGTCATGGCCGGGTACTGGATGCAGCCGGACGCGACGGCGGAGACCCTGCGCGGAGGATGGCTGCACACCGGGGACGTCGGCAGCTTCGACGCCGACGGATACCTGACCTTGCGGGACAGGTCCAAGGACCTGATCATCAGCGGAGGCATGAACATCTACCCACGCGAGGTCGAGGAAACCCTGCTGCTCCATCCCGGCGTTCGCGCCGTCTCAGTCGTCGGCAAACCAGACCCCGAGTGGGGTGAAGCCGTCACGGCTTTTGTCGTCGCCGCTGACACCGACAACCCGCCGAGTTTCGAGGAGCTCGACAAGGTCTGCCTCGACCACGTCGCCCGATACAAACGGCCCAAGGAATACCGGCTCCTCGACAGCCTCCCCACAAACAACTACGGCAAAGTCCTCAAACGCCAACTCAGAGATCATCTCGTCGACGAAGCCGAACGCGAGGACCGGGACCCTGTTGGCTGAGCAGGTTCCTCCCGCTGTGGATCGCAGGTGACGGCGGACCTTCCGAAGATCGGCTTCGGTCTTCCCGTCGCTGGTCCATGGGCCACACCGGAAATCGTCGCCGACACCGCTGGGCTCGCAGAGACGCTAGGGTACTCGTCGCTGTGGACGTTTCAGCGTGTCCTCTCCCCCGCTGGACGCGACCTAGAGCCGCCGCATCGAGCCGTGCACGACCCGGTTGTGATGCTCTCCTACGTGGCAGGCCTCACCAGTACCATCGGCCTGGGGACGGCAACGCTGTGCGCGCCTTTCGTTGCTCCGGTACTCCTCGCGAAGACCGTAACATCACTCGACGTTATGTCAGGGGGCAGGCTCACAATCGGTCTCGGTAGCGGCTGGATTACCGAGGAGTTCACAGCAGCCGGCGTTCCGTTTGAACGTCGGGGCGCGCGACTGGATGAATACCTGCGCTGCTTAGACGTGATTTGGGCGGGAGACCCCGTGTCCTTCGAAGGTGATTTCTACACCCTGCCAGTCTCGGATTTCGGCCTGCGACCAGCGCAGAGACCGCATCCTCCTATCCTACTCGGCGGAACCGCCCCGGCGGCGCTGCGACGAGCCGGACGGGCTGCCCAAGGCTGGATCGGAAGTAGCGGGCTTGACCTGGATCGCATCGGCCCTCTCGTCGAGACCGTGCGATCCGGCGCGCTCGACGCTGGGCGCGACCCGGCGAGTCTTCGGATCGTCGTCCGCTGCGTTCCGGACCTCGTCGACGCCAACCCGGGACCGCGACGGGGACCGCTGCAAGGCACCCGAAGCCAGGTGCTCGATGACCTCGTGTCGCTACGAACTCAAGGCGTCACGGAGGTGTTCTTCGACTTGAACCTGTCGCGTCGCGTTGGATTTCCGGACGCCGACGTCGGCGAGGCGGTGGATTACTCGCGACAGGTCCTGCACGCGTTTGCTTGTGAGCCCAGGAACTGAGCGTTATGGTCGGTCTCAGGGCGATGTAGCCTCGCTCGCCCGTACAGCGTGTGTCGCGCCGCGCGTCGCGCTGTGTGACGCGAGGATGTTCGCAACCGCCAGCGTCACATTGTTCGCGGTAGGCAGATCGAGGCATTCGTCGATCCCGTGGGCGTTCGAACCAGGGCCGAGCACCCCTGTCGCGAGGACGGCGATACCGGGAAAGCGCCGCCCAAGGCCCGCCAAGAAAGGTATGGTGCCACCTTCGCTCGTCCATGCCGCCGGCCGGCCGAACGCCGCTGACGAAGCGTCGTCGACTGCCTCCGAAAGCCACTGTGGCAACTCGGGACAGATCCAACCTGACGCCGGGGAATGGAAACGCACCGAGACACGTGACCCGGAGGGGGGATCCGCCTGCAGAACGCGCGCCAGGGCGCGAGCGGCTGCCTCGCCGTCGACAGCAGGTGGCAGTCTAAATGACAGATTCACAGCGGTCATCGGCCGGAGCACGTTACCGCCAGACGCAACCGATGGAATGCCGTCGATACCCACCACCGACATCGCCGGAGCCCATGCTTGGCGCAACAGTCGCTCCGAGGCGCTCGCGCCGGCCAGCTCCAGGCCTTCCACTG
>JAKCEB010000222.1 GCA_021838305.1 Actinomycetes bacterium
GACGGCGAAGCGGCGATCCTCGCCAGCCGGCCGCGGTCTTCATCGGTCATCAACAACGGCGGGGCACCACGCATCGTCAACATGATGCCAATCCTAGCCCCAACCTATTTACAAGACGCAGCACTAGCCGGAATGAGCGTCGACTACTACGCCCAGCTCGAGCGTGGCGACCTGGCCAGCGCCTCCGACGATGTCCTCGACGCCCTGGCCCGGGCACTCCGCCTCGACGACGCGTAGACCTCACATCTGTTCAACCTGGCCCGCGCCGCCCAGCCGCGCCCGGTCCGCCGGCGCCGCCCGGTGCCAGGGACGGTCCGGCCCAGCCTGCAGTGGTACCTCGACTCGCTGACCTCCACCCCGGTGTGGGTACGCGACGAGCGGATGGACCTGGTCGCCACCAACGCCTTGGGCCGGGCGCTGCACGCCCCCATGTTCGACAGCCCCCGCAGGCCGGTCAACAACGCCCGGTTCGTTTTCCTCGAAGAGGAAGCATCCCGCCGGTTCTTCCCGGACTGGGAGCAAGGAGCCGACGACATCGTCGCCACCCTGCGCGCCTACGCCGGGGAGAACCCACACGACAAGGCCCTCACCGACCTGATCGGCGAGCTGGTCACCCGCAGCGAGACGTTCCGCACCCGCTGGGCTGCTCACAACGTCCGCCACCACCGCACCGGGCTGAAGCGGATCAACCATCCCGTCGCCGGCGACCTTGAGCTGCACTACGAAGCTCTCGACCTGCCCTCCGATCCGGGCTGGCACATGTTCGCCTACACCGCCCAGCCGAACTCGCCGACCGACGAACGCCTCCGGCTCCTGGCCAGCTGGGCCGCCACCGTCGACCTCGAACAGCGCAGCGGCGACCGAGACCAGCACGCCGCGCCGCTCAGCAACACCGGCACCGCGGCGCGCGGCCGTCGGCAATAGCGCCGCCCTCGCTATTCCTGCCCTGACCGGAATAGCGGCCGCAGCAACGAGGCGCCCCCCAGCGGGAGGATCACGGTCAGCTTCCCGCCAACTCGGAATCCCGCTGGCATGGCCTACACAACCACCAAGACCCGAAGGATCAGCCACATGGACACCATCACCCACGTGCTGCCCGGCATGCAAGCCGAAGCCGCCACGACCTTCGCTGACCTCGTCTTCGGACGCGAGTGACGGAGGAGGAGCGTGGCTGACGACAGCCGACGCATGAGCTGCGCCCGGACGCCTCACCAACCAAGTCTTGCGTTTTTTGCGATTCGGTCGTAGCCTAAGTCTCATGACTCGGGCCAGCGTTCCTACAAGCGGAGCCCGGACCACCACCGTCGACCATGGCCGAGACGACGAGGTGGTCTTCCCCCCCGAGAACCTCGACCAGCTCCTCGACCTCGCCCGCTTCGTCGAGGGCCACAGCGAGCCCGGCCTGCTCCTCGGCCCCGACGGCGAGCAGGTCCCGCTCCCCGCCGAGGTCTACCGAGTCCTGCGCCAAGTGGTCGAGGTCATGCGCCAGGGGCAAGCCACCCTCGTCGCACCCCAGGGACTGCTCCTCACCACCCAGGAGGCAGCCGACTTCCTCGGGGTGAGCCGACCCACCCTGGTAAAGCTCCTCGAAGACGGCGCCATCCCCTTCGACAAGCCCAACCGCCACCGTCGCGTCCGACTCCAAGACATGATCGACTTCCAACATCGCCGACGAGCGGAACGTCGGGCCGCCCTGGATCGCCTGACCGAGGAGGCCGGCGAGCTCGGCCTCTACGACGGATCACCGAGCGAGTACACCACCGCTCTACGAACCGCCCGTCGGCGTCGGGCACAACCAACCACCAAGAGCTGACCACTTGGCTCGCTACGCGGTCCTTCTCGACGCGTGCGTCCTCGTGCCGATCGCGCTCGCTGACACGCTGCTGCGCATCGCAGAGCGCGACCTCTACCGACCGCTGTGGTCGGCACGGATCTTCACCGAAGCCACCGACGCAATCTCCGAGATCCATCCAGACATCCCGCCTGAACACGTTCGGGCACGATTCGTCGCCATGGACGAAGCCTTCGAGGACGCACGCGTCGAGCGGTGGGAAGGCATCGAAGCGACCGTCACCCTTCCCGACCCCGACGACCGCCACGTCGTGGCCGCTGCCGTGCGAGGGCGAGCCGATGCCATCGTCACGGCGAACGTCCGCGACTACCCGACCGAGGTCGTCCAGCCACTACACATCGAAGTCATCCACCCCGACGACTTCCTCCTCGACCAGCTCGACCTCGCCCCCAGAGTCGTCCTCGACGTCCTACGGGAGCAAGCCGGCCACACCCGGCGTCCCGCTCTCACACCGGTCGACCTCACCGCTCGACTCGCCAGGGCCGGGGCACCCCGGTTCGCCAACGAAGCCAGACGGCTGATCTGATCTTCCGCTCCCAACAGACCGGCCGGACCAAGTCGATGGCGTACTCTCGACCTCGATGACCGCAGTCGACATCACCGCGGATCTCAACGACGAGGACGACACCGGCTACGTCTGGACTTTCCTCGACGAGGCCCGCGACCCGTCGGTCGTCGTGCCCGGCGCCATCGTCGTAGCCGGCACGCCCGACGCACAGGCCGTCGCCGTGGTCGTCGACCTCGTCACCAAGACGGCCGGCACCGTCGTGCACCTGCGCATCCTCCCCGGCTCGGTCAGCAACTACGCCGCTGCGATCCTTCGTTCCACGGCGTCTGCCTGACCCACCCTCTGCCCGGCGGGCCCGGGCCGCCTGCGGTGCCAATCAACCGTGAAGCAGACCGACCAGTGCCACCCCCTGCCGGCCGGTCCGGTAGAAAACCCGGTAGAAATCCGGAGACACAAGAGGGGCCTCCTCGACGGAGACCCCTCTTGACCTGCACTTTCTTGGTGGCGGGGGTTCAGGACCATCGCACGACCCTCGGGTTCCAGACCCGACGAAACCGCTGGTCACGGCGTCTGCCCTATGCAGCCGCCTGGGCGCTGCACTACTCAGATCTGCGGCTGCGCCGGCCGGTGTCCCGAGAAACGCGCCTCTTCGAGATCCCGGGTCGCCCGTCAGCTCGCTTCGCGGACGCGCAGGTCGAGGTGCAACCCCGCAGCCGTGAGCATGTTCACGAGGGTGTCGATGCTGAACAGGTCGATCTTTCCCCGGGTGAGATCGGAGATCCGCGGCTGGGTCACCCCGAAGCGACGCGCCGCCTCGGCTTGGGTCATGGCGGACCGTTCGATATAGGCGCTCAGCTCCTGCATGAGCGCAGCCCGGATCTTCAGGTTCTCTGCCGCCTCCGGGGATTCCCCGATGGCGTCCCACACGCTGGCATGGCGTTCGGTGGTCATGGTCGCTCCTTTGCTCGAATGCTCTCGACGGCCTGGCGGTAGCGCTGCCTTGCGACGTCGATGTCCGCCTTCGGGGTCTGGCGGGCCTTCTTCTCGAAGCAGTGCAGGACGTAGACGGCGTCGCCGAGGCTCGCGACGTAGAGGACGCGATAGGCGTCGCCCTCGGTTCGGACCCGGATCTCGCGGCAGCCTCGCCCGACAGACGACATCGGCTTCCAGTCGGTCGGCTCTGCCCCCGCCTGGACCAGGTAGAGCTGATAGCCCGTGCGCTGCCGTGCCACCGGGGGGAAGTTCCGAAGGTCCTCTCCTGAGCCCCCGACGAACACGATGTTCTTCACCGGCACCAGCATACAAGACTTTGTATGTCCCCGGTCGGCGGACGCGCGGGTCGGCCTCGCTCGCCGACCGGAGCAGGCACTTCGAAAGCGATGTCGTCAGGAGAGGGGTGACTGGACCTGCGGCGGGTTCGGTACCGGCAACAGCTGATCGAAGTCTTCTCCGTGGGGCAGGTCCACTCGAGCGAAGCGGTTGCTGGCTTGCTCCATGAGCCTGGGCACCTTGAAGACGCTGTCGCCAAAGCATCCGCCGAATCGCTGACCTGCCCAACGCCCGAGCGCGAGTGCGTGTTCGTCGCAGCCGAAGACGAAGGCCACACCCTCTTGATGAGGAAAGAAGAAGAGCGTCGTAGCTCGTGCGGTACAAGTCTCCAGCGGGAGGTGGGTAACTCTATTCATCGGGCCTTGACCTGAGTAGTCC
>JAKCEB010000223.1 GCA_021838305.1 Actinomycetes bacterium
GCGAGCGCGCACGTATTCGCCGTCAGCGGCGCGCGGGCAGGCACGCAGCGGTGAGCAACTGGTACCAGAACGCGGTCTTCTACGAGATCCTTGTAAGAGGCTTCTACGACGCGAACGGCGACGGGACCGGCGACCTCGCCGGTGTGACCTCCAAGCTCGACTACCTCGAGTGGCTGGGAGTCGACTGCCTTTGGCTTCTCCCGTTCTACCAGTCCCCGCTTCGAGACGGCGGCTACGACATCAGCGACTTCTGGACGATCCTCCCCGAGTACGGAGATCTCGCCGACGCTGTCGAGCTCGTCGAAGAGGCGCACCGGCGCGGGATACGCATCATCGCCGACCTGGTCATGAACCACACCTCCGACCAGCACCCGTGGTTCCAGGAGTCGAGGCAGGGGACGAACAACGCCAAGTCGGACTGGTACGTGTGGCGCGACACCGACGACGAGTACCTCGACGCGAGGGTTATCTTCGTCGACACCGAGAAGTCGAACTGGACTTTCGACGCGCAGCGTGGCCAGTACTACTGGCACCGCTTTTTCGCTCACCAGCCCGACCTCAACTACGCGAACCCCGAAGTCGCCGACACGATGATCGACGTCTGCCGGTACTGGCTCGACATCGGACTCGACGGCTTCCGCCTCGACGCAGTCCCCTATCTCTTCGAACGCGACGGGACGAACTGCGAGAACCTTCCCGAGACCCACGAGTACCTCCGCCGTCTTCGCAAAGAGGTGGACGCCCTCTACCCCGGCCGGGTTCTCTTGGCGGAGGCCAACCAGTGGCCCGAGGACGTCGTGTCGTATTTCGGTGACGGCGACGAGTGCCAGATGTGCTTCCACTTCCCCGTGATGCCCCGCATGTTCATGGCTGTACGTCGCGAGCAGCGATACCCGATCTCGGAGATCCTGGCCCGCACCCCCGAGATACCCCCGGGCTGCCAGTGGGGGATCTTCCTTCGCAACCACGACGAGCTGACCCTCGAGATGGTCTCCAACGAGGAGCGCGACTACATGTGGGCGGAGTACGCGAAGGACCCCCGGATGAAGCGCAACATCGGCATCGGCCGCCGCTTGGCGCCCCTCGTCGACAACGACAGGCGGGTCGCGGAACTGCTCCACGCGTTGCTGTTCTCGTTCCCCGGGTCGCCGATCCTCTACTACGGCGACGAGATCTCGATGGGAGACAACATCTACCTCGGCGACCGCGACGGTGTGCGGACGCCTATGCAGTGGTCGCCCGACCGCAACGGCGGTTTCAGCGGAGCCGACTTCGCGCAGCTGTACCTTCCTCCCCTGATGGACCCCGTGTACGGCTATCAGACGGTCAACGTCGAGGCTCAGATGCGCAACCCCAGCTCTTTCCTGCACTGGATGAAGCGGATGCTCGAGGTTCGCCGTCAGCACCCTGTGTTCGGGACCGGATCGTTCGAGGTTATGAGCACGGACAACCCGTCGGTGCTCGCCTATGTCCGAACCCTCGCGACCGACGGTTTGGAGCCTTCAGCGGAGGGGGTATCACTCGACGTGGTGCTTTGTGTCTGCAACCTGTCCAAACTCGCGCAACCCGCCGAGTTGGCGCTTGGCCGCTGGGCGGGTCGCACACCGGTCGAGCTGATGGGCCGGGTGCCTTTTCCCAGGATCGGCGAGGAGTCGTACTTCGTGACACTGGCACCGTATGGCTTCTACTGGTTCGAGTTGTCCGACTTGACGCCGGTCAGCTGATGGCCTCCGGCGAGACCCGCGAAGAGTGGGTCGACGAGGCCGTCTCGAACCTGGGCGACTACCTTGCCGGCCAGCGCTGGTTCCACGCAGCGCAGCCCCCCCTACCAGGAGAGGTTCATGTCGTCAGGGCCGCCCAGCTGCCGGACACTTCGCCCGCTTTGTGGCAGGTGCTGGTCGGCGTCGGTGACGACGTGTACCAGCTGATCCTCTCGCCCCGATCCTTGAGCGGTGCTGATGGCGGCGCGCTCCCGGCCGACGTGGATTCGGGCGGCGTCTCCGCTAGGAGCCTGATCGCTGCGGTCGGAGACGTAGCGGTCCACGATGTGCTGAGCGACCCGCAGATGGCGCTTGCGTTGCTGGAGAGCATCTCTGGCGGCTCCGAACGCGCCGAACGGTGCCGCCTGTTGAACGCCGAGCAGTCGAACACGTCCCTGATATTCGACGACCGCCTCATACTCAAGGTGTTCAGGCGGCTGCGTAGCGGCCGGAACCCCGATGCGGAGGTGACTTCGGCTTTGGCGGCGACGGGGTTCGCGAACGTCGCGACGCCTTTGGTGGAGTGGAGAGACGACGAGTTCGACTTCGCCTTCGGCCAGACGTTTCTCAACGGGGGCAGCGAAGGGTGGGCTCTGGCTCTCGCATCCCTGCGCGACTTCTACAGCTTCCACGCCGAATCTCCGGGCAACGGTCCGGGCGAGGCCGGAGGCGACTTCGGCCCTGAGGCAGCCCGGCTCGGCCAGGTGACCGCCAAGATGCACCTTCACCTGGCCCAGGCCTACCCCCCGGTGCCAAGCGACGACGCGGCTTCGACGTGGTTTGCGCTTCTCCAATCGATCCGGGTCCGACTCGCGGCGGCGTCGGACACTCTGGGCCGCGACCTGGGGGGCCTCGTCGGCGGCCTCCTCGAACGGGTTGCGAGCCTGGAAGGCCCCGGCCCGGCCATGAGGGTCCACGGAGACCTTCATCTCGGCCAAGTTATGAGAACCGACCTCGGTTGGTTCGTGCTTGACTTCGAGGGCGAACCTGATCGGCCCTTATCGGAGAGGCTCGCGCCTGCATCCCCGCTCAAGGACGTCGCCGGGATGCTTCGCTCGCTTCACTACGCGTCGCGATACTCGCTCGGCGAACGCGACCGCTCTGAATGGCCGCAGTTGGGGTCGGCCGCCCTCGCCTGGGAGCTGCGAAACCGGGAGGAGTTCCTCGCCGGCTACGAGGGTGAGTCGGGTCTCGAGGTGCTGCTGCCCGACGCGTACACCATGTCAGATGTCATGTCGATCTACGAGCTGGACAAGGCGCTATACGAGTTGGACTACGAGCTGGCCCATCGCCCGGAATGGGTCGATATTCCGATCGATGCGCTGGAAAGGTTGGGATTGCCCGATGAGCGAGGAATCGACGATGGCGGTGCGCTCCCGTGGTAGGTGAGCAGGTCGCGGCAGTCCAGGGCGTCCCGGGAACGGACCTCCTGCTAAGCGGAAGGCACGGCGACCCGCACCAGTTCCTCGGCCGTCACGGTTCGACCGTGCGCGCCTACAGGCCGGGCGCCCTCGAGATGAGGCTCCTCCGTCCCGGCGTGGCGCCGGTCGAGATGAAGATGGTCCATCCGGCGGGCCTGTTCGAGACGAGCGAAGCCAAGGCTTCGGGCAGCGACGGGGCGGGGGCCTACGAACTCGAAGCCGCGTACGGCACCGGTACGGACAGGCGGACCTACCGTTTCCACGATCCTTATTCGGCGTGGCCCACGCTCGGCGAAGTCGACCTCCACCTCTTCGGTGAGGGCCGCCACCACCGCCTCTGGGAGGTGCTCGGCGCCCACCGGCGCGTCCACGAGGGCGTAGCCGGCACCGCGTTCGCTGTGTGGGCGCCGAACGCCAGGTCGGTCCGGGTGGTGGGCGACTGGAACTTTTGGGACGGACGAGTCCATCCGATGCGGTCGCTCGGAGCGTCAGGGGTCTGGGAGATCTTCGTCCCGGGGGTCGAGGCGGGTACCCGCTACAAGTACGAGATCCTTACAGCTGACGGCACGCTTAGGACCAAGACGGATCCGATGGCATTGTCGATGGAGCTCCCCCCGGCGACGGCGAGCGTCGTTACCGCCGAGTCGGAGTACCCGTGGGGCGACGGGGAGTGGATGCGACAGCGCCGGAATGGCGACCTACTACACCAGCCGATCTCTGTCTACGAGATACACCTCGGGTCGTGGCGCTGGACGACAGGCGACGACGGCAATGCGCGCCCCCTCAACTACCGGGAGCTCGCGGAGGTTCTCCCGGCGTACCTCGGCGACCTCGGGTTCACTCACGTGGAGTTCATGCCGATCGCGGAGCATCCTTTTTCCGG
>JAKCEB010000224.1 GCA_021838305.1 Actinomycetes bacterium
CTGCCCGCTCGAAGCACAAGTCGTGGATGACCTTGGCTTCGAGGTAGCCTCCGACGCGCCCAGCCTTGATGTTGACGATCGAGCACGCCCCCCGATCGAGAGCGTCAACCGCGACAGCCGCCCCTGTTATCGACTCGTCGAGGCAGATAGGCGTCTCTAGCCGCCGAACGAGAGAGGCATGACCCGACAGATCGTGTTCGGCGAGCGGCTGTTCGATCAACAGCAACCCGAAGCGGTCGAGCCGGGCAAGGTCCGCTGCGTCGGCGAGAGTGTATGCGGCGTTCGCGTCGACTTGTAACAAGAGGTCAGGCCCGAAATGTTTGCGCACGGCGGCCACCGGTTCCACGTCCCAACCCGGCTCGATCTTCAGTTTGATCCGAACGTAACCGTCATCAAGGTACCCGCCCACCGTGTCGACCAACGCCGGAATCGAAGTCGCAATTCCTACTGACACTCCGGCTGCCACCCGCTCACGGACACCACCGAGAAACGAAGAAAGGCTCAGACCGGCTGCGCGCAGATCCCCGTCGAGAATAGCTGCCTCAATGGCGGCCTTTGCCATTTGGTGACCTTTGACCTCTGCTAGTACACTGGCGACGTCTTCTGCTTTTACCTCCGGGCCCGCAGCGAAGAGCCTCGGCAAGAGATGGGAGCGGATCACAGCGTGCGCACCCTCGACGTACTCTGACGAATAAAGCGGCTCACTCATAGCAACGCACTCGCCCCACCCGATAGAGTCCGTTCCTTCGACTTCGACCAGAAGCACGTCGCGTGCGGTCTCTGTGCCAAACGAGGTCCGGAATGGACTGACAAGCGGCATCGCCAAGCGATGCAGAACGACTCGCCGCACCCTCATTGCTGCACCGCCAGAGCCGATTGAGCGAGCAGGGAACGGTGGAGTAGGCGATAGATGCCGTCGCTGGTGATCGACGTTGCGACATAGCCGTCGGCCATGGCAGGCCCCATGACAGCACGAAGTTCCAGTCGCCAACTTCGGGCGAGCCCCGGATCCGTCTTTCGGATCGAAACGATATCCCGGGGTACCTGACAGGCGATGACCGGAGTGTCCAAATCGGTCGGTACTCTCACCGGCTGATCGCCTACCCCTACCTTCAGCGCCAGCTGGGATTCGTAACCTTCGGCGTTGCGAACTGCATCTTGGAAAAAAGGTTCCCCAGTCGACCAGTGTGCCATGCAGCGGTCTGTGTCGTCGCTTCCGTTCTGGGCGTCGGGCATGGCACCGTAGAAATTCGGGTGGTAGCTCACAGCCTGCGCGCCGAGCTTGACCAAGTTGAACCAACCATTGCGACGCGACAGCGGATCGAAAGTCCATGTGATGCCCGCTATTGCCTGCGAGGCAGCCCAGCTGCGCTGGTGGTCCTTCAACGCCCGACCGACGCCGCTGCTTTGGAAGGCGACCGCGACGCCTGTCACGTGGGAATGCAGCTCGATCACACCGTTGCGTCTGGCAAGGAAACCGACAGATGCAGCGACCAACTCCTCGCCGTCGAAAGCCCCGCCGACGTAGCCGCCCGAATGCACTAGAGCGACGAGCAGGTTGACCGGCATAGCCGTGGGGGATCCACCGCCGCCCCATATCGAGGAGAACAGTGGTTCAACCGCTGCGAGATGGTCCAGTTTCTCCAAGTTGCAGACGGCCAAGTGTCCGTGATGCGATGGGCGAGCGTCTCGGTGGGTTTTCACTCACGTTTACTTTGCCACAACGGGGAGTACCCGCCTCGCTTCACGTCGGACTCGACGTTACATTCGAAGGGACAATCATGAAACCGTTCAGCATCCTCACCGTCTGCTCCGCGAACCGTTGCCGTTCCCCCATGGCCGAAGCCCTCCTGGCGAAGGCGATACTCGAAGTCCAACCTCACGATTTCACCGTTACTTCAGCCGGGTTCGGCCCTCCAGGAGCACCCGCCGAACCCGAAGTCGTCGAAGTCATGGCCGACATCGGCTTCGACGTGACCCGCCACCGGAGCACCACGGTCAATACCTCCCTGCTCGCCGAGGCAGACCTCGTATTGGCGATGACACGTCAGCACGTCATGGAACTCGCCCTGCTCGACGAGGCCGCCTGGCCAAAGACCTTCCTTATCGGTGAGTTCGCATCTCTGGCCACCGCATCCGACGGGCCAGGAAGATCCGCCAGCAACGAACTGACCGACCCTGCTAGCGACCCCGGCGACGAACTCCGTCAGAGGGTTGCCCGCTTGCATCTGGGCCGCCGGCGCGCCGACCTGTTGAGCTTGCCATCCGCTCTCGAAGTCAGCGATCCAATCGGCGGTCCGCTTCGCGGCTACCGCGCCACCCGCGACAGGATCGCGAGCCTCTCCGAGGTCATCGCCAGATATCTCGCCCCGTAGCAGGCATCAGGGTCGCCCGAGGCCGGGACCATCTATTCGTTGCGTGAATCACGTGAACAACGCAATGGATAGGTGGTCATAGGCAATATCGCGGCATTGATCTGTGGGCTAGTCGTCTTTACGATGACTACAAGACGACAAGGAGAGATTATGTCTGCCAGCACCGCCACCGCCCTGCGAGACACAGTTCGAATCCCTACGAAGCGACACCTGCTCATGTGCCCGCCGACGCACTTCGAGGTGACCTATTCGATCAATCCGTGGATGGACACCGACGTCGTGGTGGACGCTGACCTGGCAATGGCGCAATGGTCGGCGCTCAGGGACTGCTACCGGCGACTCGGCCATCACGTTGACACGATCCAGCCAGTCCCTGGCCTGCCGGACATGGTGTTCGCTGCGAACGCCGGCGTCGTCAGGGCCGGCCGCGTTCTAGTCGCGAACTTCACCCACGCAGAGCGCCGAGGCGAAGGCCCGGCTTACCGTCGCTGGTTCGACGACCAAGGTTTCGGCACCGTCACGACTGCAACCGAGCAAAATGAGGGCGAAGGAGACGTCCTTAGCGTCGGGGACATCATGCTGGCAGGAACAGGGTTTCGCACTTCCTCCGCCGCCCACGAGGAGCTGCGGCGATTCTTCGATGTGCCGGTCGTCACACTCGACCTTGTCGATCCCCGCTTCTACCACCTCGACACGGCGCTGGCAGTCCTCGATGACCGCACGGTCGCATATTTTCCGGGCGCGTTCTCCGACTCCAGCGTCTCGGTCCTAAACGAACTGTTCCCCGACGCGATCCTCGTCGACGAGAGCGACGCATGCGGGTTCGGCCTCAACGCCATGTCCGACGGGTACAACGTCGTTGTCTCAAACACGCCTGTGGCGTTCCACGAGCAGCTTCGCGAGCGGGGATTCAATCCGATCGGAGTCGACACGAGCGAACTGATCAAAGCCGGTGGAAGCGCCAAGTGCGCAACGCTGGAGTTGAGACCATGAGCGTTCTGTTCGTCGACGTCGAGTCGATGGCACGGTGGGTCGCCGACCGTGGAGCGGAGCGGATCCTCGTCGAAATGGCCGCAGAGGTCGAAAAAGACTTCGCAAGGTGGCAGACTTTCGACAAGACACCTCGACTCGCCGCTCACTCACGTGACGGGGTGATCGAGCTCATGCCCGCGAGCGACGGCCATCAGTACGGCTTCAAGTACGTCAACGGCCACCCGAAGAACCCGGAGAGGGGCTACCAGACCGTTACGGCCTTCGGTGTCCTTGCAGACGTGCATAGCGGCTACCCGACGATGCTTGCGGAGATGACAATCCTGACCGCATTGCGAACTGCGGCGACCTCGGCGATGGCAGCCCGCCACCTCGCCAGGCGCGGCTCGCGTGTGATGTCGCTCATCGGGTGCGGCGCCCAAGCCGAGTTCCAGGCACTCGCCTTCAGGGCGATCGTCGGGATCGACAGCTTCCGCTTCTGGGACACCGACCCCGACGCCATGGACAAGTTCGAGCGCAACGCTCAACGCTTGGGCCTCAAGGCCACCAGGGCCGGAGATCCGCTCGACTTGACCGACGGTGCGGACGTAATCACGACATGTACTGCCGACAAGACGAACGCAATCGTGCTTCGCGACGACTCCGTGGCGC
>JAKCEB010000225.1 GCA_021838305.1 Actinomycetes bacterium
TCGCCGACCAGCCAGCCGTAGGTGACGGCGTGGTAGCCGTGACGGGTACCCGGAGCCCAGGCAGGAGCCTGCGCTGCGAGCGCTTCGACCGCAGGATCCCACGCCAGCGCCTCTTCGGGGGTCAGGGCGACGTCGAGTGTCGGCAGACCTGCCCGATGAGACAGCAGGTGGCGAACTGTCACTCCTTCTTTGCCGCCCGCAGCGAACTCAGGCCAGTAGTCGCGAACCGGAGCGTCCAGGTCCAGCTCTCCACGCTCCGCGAGCAGGTGCGCGCAGATGGCTGTCGCACCTTTGGTTGTCGAGAAGACGAGGGTGAGCGTGTCCTCCGCCCATTCCGCGCCGCCACCCCGATCCGAGAGCCCACCCCAGATGTCGACGACTTTCCTGCCTTTGACGTAGGCGCAGAACGCTGCGCCCACGTCTCCGCGCGCCGAGAAGTTCGCGGCGAACACGTCGCGCAGAACCTCGAACCCGGGAGCGACCTCCCCTTTGACCACGACCTCGCCTGTCACCTCGACCTCCCGATTCACGTCACCCTCCCCTTCACCTCTGCCGCCATGTCACGTCAACCTCCCCCTGCGCCGGCAACTATCTCGTCCAGGGTCCAGTCCGGATGGTCCGACGCCACCCGCTCTAGCCAGTACGGGCTTTGGAATACCGCAAGCAGCGTCCCGTCCCCCCGGCGTAGCACGTCCACCCCGCCGAGAGCCGCCAGGTGGGGGGCGCTGGCCTCGTCGGTGCGGCGAACGGTCCGCTCGTGCGGCCCCGACAGCCGTATGGCCGCCCCGAACTCGTTCGCCATTCGATGCGACAGCACTTCGAACTGCATTGCACCGACCGCCGCGAGAACCGGTGTCGGGTCGTCGCCGCGATGCAAAATCGCGACCACGCCTTCCGCCTCGAGCTGTTCCAGGCCCCGCTTGAACTGCTTCGAGCGCGACAGGTCAGCCGGGTGCGCCGTCGCGATCAGCTCCGGGGCGAAGGTTGGAATCGGCGGGAAGGTCACGGGCGTGGCCCCCGCGTAGAGGCTGTCGCCCACGCGAAGGCCGGACGCGTTGACGAGCCCGATCACGTCTCCGGGCCAGGCTTCGTCGATCGTCTCGCGTTCCGAGCCGAACATCGACGCCGCGTACTTGGTGGCGAACGGCCTTCCCGTCGGCCCGTGGGTGAGGACCATGCCGCGCTCGAAGTGACCGCTGCACACCCGCACGAACGCGACGTGGTCGCGATGCGCCGGGTTCATGTTGGCCTGGATCTTGAAGACGAACCCCGAGAAATCCTCGCCAAGCCCCCTCGCAGCTCCGGTCGCGTCAGGGACCGGTTTCGGGCTCGGGGCCATGTCTACTACGGCGTCGAGGACGTGGCGGACCCCGAAGTTGGTCAGGGCCGAGCCGACGAAGAGCGGGCTAGTCATGCCCACTTCGAAAGTGTCGAGGGTGTTGACGGCCCCCACCTCGTCGAGAAGCGCGCACTCCTCGACTGCGCGCTGCCAATCCGCGCCGAAACGCTCCCGTGCGCTGTCGGCGTCGAGGGTGTACTCCTCGGCGGCGGTGGCTCCGCCGCGTCCGCTGCGATTGAACCCGACGAAACCCCCGTCGCGCCGGTCGATCACCCCGTGGAAGACTCCGGGTTCGCCGACCGGCCAGGTGACAGGAGTGGGGATCAGCCCTATCTGGCTTTCGATCTCGTCGAGAAGCTCAAGCGGACTGCGGCCCGGGCGGTCGCATTTGTTGATGAAAGTGATCACCGGCAGGAGCCGGGCGTGGCAGACCTCGAACAGTTTGCGTGTCTGGGGCTCGATGCCCTTCGCCACGTCGAGCACCATGATCGCGGCGTCCGCAGCGGTCAGGACCCGGTAGGTGTCCTCCGAGAAGTCCCGGTGGCCCGGCGTGTCGAGAAGGTTCACCGTCGTACCCCGGTAGTTGAACTGCAGGACCGTGGAGCTGATCGAAATCCCCCGCTCCTGCTCGAGGGCCATCCAGTCCGAGGTGGCGCGCCGACGCCCGGCCCGCGCCTTGACCGCACCCGCCTCCTGAAGCGCCCCGGAATAAAGAAGAAACTTTTCGGTGAGAGTCGTCTTGCCGGCGTCTGGGTGGCTGATGATGGCGAACGTCCGACGCTTCGCGGCCTCGCGGGTAGCGACGTCGGAGCGCTCGGCTCCCGCAGGAAATACTCGACCGGCGGCATCTGCGGAGGGGGACGTGACGGTCATCGGGGGGGGTTCTGGATCGCGCCCCGTGCGGTGGGGCATCTCATCGTACCGGCTCCTGTCCATGCGATCTTCACGTCAGCGAATGCTCATGAAGGTATGATTTAGGCATGAACGAGCGGGGGGAGGCAATCCGAATCGCTCGTCTGGGTGCAGGATTGTCTCAAGCGGAAGTCGCCAGGCGGGCAGGCACCTCACAACCTGCAGTAAACCGCTATCAAAAAGGTAGAACCGTCCCGTCGCTCAGAACAACGGAGCGCGTCCTCGCAGCTTGTCGCATGAAACTTCGCCCGAGCGACCTACTCGCCAACAACCGCGAACAGGTGTTGCGCTTAGCCAAGGCTCACGGAGCTGTGGGCGTCTTCGTGTTCGGATCGGTTGCAAAGGGCGAGGACGGCCCCGAATCGGACCTCGATTTACTGGTCGATATCCCCTCCGAACGTCTGCGCCTGCTCGATCTAATTCAGCTCGGAATCGAGGTCGGTGACCTTCTTGGCGTCAAGGTCGACATTGGAACGTCCGAAATGCTCAGACCGGGAATCCGTCAGCAAGTGTTGTCCGAAGCCCGCCCGCTCACTGGCCGAGGCCACGACCCCTTAGCGGCTTAGGGCGACAGCTCAGAACGGAAAGCTCACCCCGGTCAGCCTCTCGGAGCTCTCCCACAGCGCCTTCGCGCACCCCTCGTCCCGAGCCCCTCTGGACGGGGTTTCGCGCACGGGATGACCGGCGATCATCCATCGAGGGCCGTAGTACTCCCCGCCGGAGGCCGACGGGTCTGTCGCTGCTCGAAGTAGCGGCAGCGCACCCATCCCCACCGGCTGGCCCATGCCCGGTATCGAGTTGAGTGAGCGCAGCACAGCGTTCGACATGCCGCTGCCCTCGACGCCCAGGTCGGTCCTAGTGAAACCAGGGTGCGCGGCGAGCACCTTGGTGGTGAAGCCCGCTGCCGCGAAACGGCGGTCAGCTTCGAAAGTGAAGAGCAGGTTCGCGAGTTTGCTCTGCGAGTAAGCCGCCCAGCGCTCGTACGGTCGCAGGTCCCACAGCAGATCGTCGGGATGCACTACACCGTTTCGGTGGGCCATGCTCGAAACGTTGACAACCCTTGCGTTCGGCGTGGATTCGAGCAGCCGAGCCAGCCGGGCGGTGAGGGCAAAGTGGCCGAGGTGGTTGACGCCGATCTGCATTTCGAACCCGTCGTCGGTCATCGATTTGTCGACTGCCATGACTCCCGCGTTGTTGACGAGGATGTCGAGGCGGTCGGTTCTTTGCGTTATCTCGACGGCGGACTGCTCTACCGATGCAAGTGAAGCAAGGTCCAGTGGCACAACTTCGGCGAGCCCTGTGCCGCCTATCCGCTCGGCAGCGGAGCGTCCCTTGGCTGTGTTGCGGCACGCAAGTAGGACACGTGCGCCCCGGTTCGCCAGTCGGGTGGCGACTTCGAGACCAAGACCCGAGTTGGCTCCCGTGACGACGGCGACCTTGTCGCCCAGCGGCGGGATGTCTTTGCTGCTCCAAGAGCTCACGTCTTCCACCGTACCTGGGAAGCATCGATTCGCAGCCCTTGCGTAGGAACGACTACTGAGGAGCGCCTGCGGAGTACGACCAGAGCGCTACGCCGGTAGTATAAGGATGTGAAATTCATCGTGAGCCTTCCAGAGCAGGACGTGGCGGTGCTGGACGAGCACATTCGCAACACTGGTTTGGCATCTCGGTCAGCAGCGATCCACCAAGC